>CAZVIS010000147.1:0-3917 GCA_964627355.1 uncultured Rhodobacterales bacterium | reverse complement strand
ATCGCCGCATTCACCCTCCCCATCGTCCGCTCCGCCTCCGCCCAGGCCGAGGGGCTAATGCCGAGCATGGGCCTCACCCGTCCGACCACCTCCATCAGGTCATGCCACCCGACGATCCCGTGCCGGGCGTAGGGCACCACGTCTGGACAGGCTTTCAGTACGAGATGCAGAGGCAGGTTGGGCCCTATGGGTTCCGCCTTGCCATTTTCATGGCAAAGTTCAGAGTCAGGAGAGTCTGTGGTTTGATTCAGACAGTGACGCCCGGAATGGGCGGCATAGCCGCCTGTTTCTTCTGGAACATCGCGAGGCAACATCGCCTCGACCAGCGCCACCGCCCGCTCCACCTCGGCCAGCGAAGCCTCCGAGGGCGTCCGCCGCAAGGCAAGGCGCGCAACGGCGAGGGGGGCCTCAGCCGCCGCCCAGTTCCCCGGCGTGCCTTCCTCGGCATAATGAACCACAAGCTTCGCCGCGTCCCTCAGGCGCAGGACAAGAGCGGTGCGGGTGCGGTCGAGGATGCGGGCGGCTTCGGTGACCTCGGCAGCCGCCTCGGCGATCTCCGGTGCGCGGACCAGAAGGGGGCGGAGGTCAAAGCCGAAGGCTTGCGCGACGCCTCCATCCGCATCCCGCAGGGTATAGCGCTTGCCGTTGGGGCTGTCCTGGCGGAGGATCAGGCCCGCGCCCACCAAGGCCGCCAGATGCCGCCGCAGGGTGCTTTCGGCCATCCCGTGCGCCCTTTCGCAGAGGCTCCCGTTCGATGGATGCACCACCAGCGCCGCATCTGCCGCCAGTTCCTTTGCGGGCAGGAAGGTTAACAGGGCGTAAAGCACCCCCAGATCCCGGTCCGTCACGCCAAAGCGTGTCCGGGCGGTGCGGAGGTCCTGATAGACCGTCCATTTGTCGATCCGGGGCAGGGCAGGGGCCTTGCGGGCGGTGGCCTGGGCCGCCAGAAGCGCAGCCGTCACCGGCCGCTGACCGAAAGGGGTCTGCGAGACATGTTGCATGGGTCTTGTCACGGGACAAAACGAATCGAGCCGCCAGAACGGCAGTTGACAGGAACCGGGCGCAGCCGCTATCGTTGAGGTGCTAGATCAAGAATGGGCCTTCCGGGATGCGTCCTGGGGGGTCTTTTCTTTTTTGGCCGGTCGTGCCTCCTTGTTGCGGGTGGGGGTTCAGTCTTGCGGGCCTTCGGGCTGGTCGTTCTGCCAGCGGGCGAAGAGGTCGGGCAGGGCGTCCACGAGCCAATCCTCGAAGCCCTGCGTGCGGCGGCGCTTGAAGCGGAGGGTGAGGGACGTGCCTGTCCGCTTCACCTCGCCCATGGGCCAGCCTTCATGCGTGTTCACCGTGTCGGGGGCGCGGGTCGCTGCGGCCTCGGCGGCCTTGTGGCGACTGTCCACGCCGTGGAGGTGCTGGAGCATCGCCATGAAGCGGTCGTCCGAAGTGTCGGCCTTTTGCGCGAGAGACAGGATCGAGAGCATGTCCTCGACATCCGGACTTCGGACGAACCACAATTCCGCCGCCTCAACCCAGCGGTCGCGGCCGATCGAGGGGGCAGAGCCGATGGCCTCGACCACAGGGAAGGGGATCCGCTCGGCGACCGAGAGCATACGGCTGACCACGGTCTTGTCGATCATCAGGGCATCGCAAATTATGGTACGATCGAACCCCGCGCCTACCATCTGTTGTGCAAACACGGCCTTCTCGATGAAGGAGAGATCGCGGCGTGCCGTATTCTCTTGCCCCTGCGCCAACGCCAGATCCCGGTCGTCGAGTTCCCGCACCAGCGCCTTCACCGGCTGGTTGAGGTCGCGGAGCGCCAGCACCCGGCGGCGGCCATAGACGATCTGGAAGCGGCCCTCGGCAGTCGGGTGGGGGCGGACGAGGACCGGCACCTGCTGGCCATAGGTCGCGATCGAGCGGGCCAGCGCCGCATCCTCGGCCGGGTCCATTTCCAGCCGGTCCCGCAGGCTGCTGCCGTCGATCAGGAAGGGGTCGATCTCGACCACCGCGCGGGCGCGCAGATCGGCGAGCGAGCGGGACATGGCGCCGACCGCGCCCTTGACCGGGCGCGGCGGGGCAGGGGTGGCGGGCGAAGCGGGTGCGTTCATCAGCCCGCCCAGAAGGTTCTTCCGTGTCATCGCCGCCCCCAGGCTGCCTGCACCAGATCGGTAATCTCGTGGTTAACCGCGTTCAGGCTTTCCATCGCGCGCTCATAGGTCGTGCGGGTGAAATCGCCCTTTTCGACCTCGTAGAGGGTCTGCTTGGTCAGGCCCGCATCCGCGATTGCGGTCGATTTCAGGACCGTATGGTTCAGCACATGGTCGCCGAAGAGCGAGCGCATGAAGCTGACCATCTGGTTCTGCGGGCCGTCGCCGGGCTCGTAGCGCGTCACCAGATAGCGGAGCCAGTCATAGGACATGTCGGCCCCGGCATCGGCGACCACGCCGAGGAGGTTCGAGGTCATCAACAGGAACTGGCACATCGACATCACGTCGAGCATCTGCGGATGCACCGTCACCAGCACCGCCGTCGCCGCCGAAAGGGCCGCCATCGTCAGGAAGCCCAGTTGCGGCGGGCAGTCGATGATGACGAGATCATAGCGGGATTCCACCTCGGCCAGGGCATCGGCGATGCGGGTGAAGAAGAGGGTGCCGGACTGGGCGGTCAGGGCGCGGGGGGTATCATGCTCGAACTCCATGAGCTCGAGGTTGCCGGGGACAAGGTCGAGGCCGGTGAAATAGGTGGGGCGGATGACGGCCGAGAGGGGCAGGGGGTCGTCATAGCGGATCGCGTCGTAAAGCGTGCCGCCGTCCAGCAGGTCAAACTCGGGCTGGAAGCCGTGCAGAGCCGAAAGCGACGCCTGCGGGTCAAGGTCGATGGCGAGTGTGCGATAGCCGTCGAGGGCGCATTTCTGCGCCAGATGGGCGGCGGTGGTGGTCTTGCCCGAGCCGCCCTTGAAGTTGACGACGGTGATAACCTGCAGGTGATCGCCGGGACGGCGGCCGGGCAGGTAGGTGCCGGGCGTCTTGGTGCCGGCCTCGAGGAGGTGGCGCAAAGACAGGATATCGGCCGAGGAGTAAAGGCGCCGCCCGCCGGGCCCCGTTTCGGGTTGCGGGCCGCGCCCTTCGAGGCCAAGCTTGCGCAGGTAGGCGTCCTTGACGCCGAGGAGGGCCGCGACTTCCCCACTCGAGAAGCGGCGGAGGGATTTGGCGGCGTTCGGCGGGAAGAGCTGCGCGCGGTGCGCCATCAGCCGTTCCGATAGGCGGGCGGCATGGTCGCCGACAAGCTGGTCGATGCGGGTAGCCGTCATCGCGCGCGCCCTTGCACGGTCTGGTGGGGTTGGTTCATCCTGCACTGCCCTGCCGCTGTTACGGCGATTTGCGTTTTTTTCACCTTGTGACGTAAGTGGATGAGGCAATCCACAGATTCGCGCAAGCCTTTTCCCTCAATCCCTAGTGGCCGGGGGCAGGGGGGCCACAAGAGGGGTCGGAATTTGACAGCAATGCCTGCATTGCCTACTATGCTGGCACCGCTGGAGGACGCGATGGCCGCAATGACGATCCGCAATCTGGATGACGAGGTAAAGCGCCGTCTGCGGATTCGCGCGGCGGAGAATGGTCGCTCGATGGAAGAGGAGGCGCGGGCGATCCTGCGCGAGGTGCTGGCCGTGGAGGGGAACCTTGCCGAGGCGATCCGCGCGCGGTTCGCGCCGCTTGGCGGGGTGGAGCTGGAGCTGCCTGCGCGTGAGGCGGGGCGGCAGCCGCCGGCCTTCGGGTGATCATCCTCGATACGAATGTGGTGTCCGAACTGATGCGGCCCGCGCCGGATCCGGGCGTGGTGGCCTGGGTCGCGGGGGAAGGTGCGCTGTGGCTCACGGCGGTCAGCGAGGCGGAGTTGCGGCTGGGTGTTGCGCTGATGCC
>CAZVIS010000146.1:0-7543 GCA_964627355.1 uncultured Rhodobacterales bacterium | reverse complement strand
CTCATTCACTGTCCCTCGTTCCGTGACTGACGCCCGTGCCCCCCGGCCGGGCGTCTTTTTGTCTGGAGGTGCCGCATGACCCCCACTCACGACGACCTCCGCCGCATCCTGAGCGAGACCCGGGTGATCGCCCTCGTCGGTGCCTCGGCCAACCCCGACCGCCCGTCGCATCGCGTGGGCTGGTTCCTGGCCCGGCACGGCTACCGGGTGATTCCAGTGAACCCGGGGCTGGCAGGGCAGAGCCTGTTCGGCGAGACGGTGGTGGCGCGGCTGTCGGACATCAAGGAGGCCGTTGACATGGTGGACATCTTCCGCCGGTCCGAGGAGGTGGGGCCAGTGGTGGACGAGGCGCTGGCGGCCCTGCCCTCCTTGCGCACCGTCTGGATGCAGCTTGGCGTGGTGAACGAGGCCGCGGCCGAGGCGGCGCGCGCGAGGGGTGTCGAGGTGGTGATGGACCGCTGCCCCGCCATCGAGATCCCGCGCCTTGGCATCAAGGCGCTGCGCTAGGGGCGACCCCGAACCGGACGCCCCGAACGCAAAGGCGGCCACCTGTCCGGCGGCCGCCGCAAGTGCATTGCGACCCGTTACTTCACCACGCGGTCAAGGAAGGCCATGATCTGCCCCGCGATCTCGGTGTTGTGCGTCTCGAGCGCGAAGTGGCCAGTGTCGTAGAAATGCACCTCGGCGTTGGGATTGTCGCGCCGGTAAGCCTCGGCCCCGGCGGGCAGGAAGAACGGATCGTTCTTGCCCCAGACGGCCAGAAGCGGCGGCTGGTGCGTGCGGAAGTACTCCTGGAACGCGGGATAGAGGGCAAGGTTCGACTGATAGTCCGCGAAGAGATCAAGCTGGATCTCCGTGTTCCCCGGCTGATCGAAGGCTGCCTGGGCCAGCAGATAGGCCTCAGGCTCGACCAGCGAGGGGTCGGGAACCCCCTCGAGATACTGGAATTTCTGCGTCTCGAGCGTCATGAACCCGCGCAGGGCATTGTGGTTCTCGTCGGTCGGCGCGTCCCAGTAGCGGCGGATGGGGTCCCAGCCGCTGCTCAGCCCCTCGAGATAGGCATTGCCGTTCTGCGAGATGATGGCGGTGATCTTCTCGGGGTGGCGCAAGGCAAGGCGGAGGCCTGTCGGCGCGCCATAATCGAAGATGTAGACGGCATAACGGTCGATATCCTTGGCATCGAGGAACCGGTCCATGACGTTGGCGAGGTTGTCGAAGTCGTATCTGAACTCGCCCCGTGGCGGGGCGGTGGTCAGCCCGAAGCCGGGCAGGTCGGGCGCCACGACATGATACTTCGCGGCGAGGATCGGCATCAGGTCGCGGAACATGAAGGACGAGGCCCCCCAGCCATGCAGCAGCACGACCGTCGGGCCATCCGACGGACCGGCCTCGCGGTAGAAGACATTCACGCCGTCCACGTCGAGGGTGCGGTAATGGGTCTTCTCGAAGGCCTGGGAAAGCGTGGGGAGCAGAAGGGCGGCCGCGAAGGCCACGCCCCTCAAGGTTGTGCGGAAGATGTTCACGGGTGGTCTCCTTTGCGTCTGAAGGTGCCCGATCCGGCACGGCGCCGGTTCGTAACGATCGTTCTTTAAGTAACGATCGTTACGTCGTCAAGCGTAGAATCCACATCAGACACCTCACCGCGCGCAAGCGGGTGCGATGCGGGGCCGACATCCCCTGTGGTGATTGGTCCTCGACACGGCGTTACAGCCAACGCACCCGGTGCGCCTCGGGATCCGCGATCTACCGCGACGCCTTCTCGGCCAGACCCGACTGCCCCTCGCGCCGCTCCAGTTCCGCCAACACCTCGGCCAGCGTCACGTCCCGGGCGGCAAGCATCACCAGCAGGTGGTAAAGCACATCCGCAGCCTCGGCGGTCAGCCGGTCGCGGTCGCCCTTCACCGCCTCGATGATCGCCTCGACCGCCTCTTCCCCGAACTTCTCGGCACATTTCTCGGGGCCTTTGGAGAGCAGTTTCGCGGTCCAGGACGTCTCGGGATCCGCCCCCTTGCGGGCGGCGATGGTGGCGGCGAGGCGTTCCAGAGCGCTCACAGCCGCACCGGGATGCCGTGGGCGGCCATGTGGGCCTTGGCCTGCCCGATGGTGAATTCGCCGAAGTGGAAGATCGAGGCGGCGAGGACGGCGCTAGCGTGGCCTTCGGTGACCCCTTCCACCAGATGGTCGAGTGTCCCGACCCCGCCGCTTGCGATCACCGGCACGGATACGGCGTCGGCAATCGCGCGGGTGAGGGGCAGGTTGAAACCGGCCCGCGTACCGTCGCGGTCCATCGAGGTGAGAAGTATCTCTCCCGCCCCCTTCGCCGCCATCTCCTGCGCGAATGCCACCGCGTCGATCCCTGTCGCCCGCCGCCCGCCGTGGGTGAAAATCTCCCAGTGATCCCCTACGGTCTTTGCATCAATCGCCACCACGATGCACTGGCTGCCAAAGCGGTCCGCCGCGCGGGCTACCACATCGGGGTCCGCCACCGCGGCCGAGTTGAAGGACACCTTGTCCGCCCCGGCCAGCAGCAGCGCCCGCACATCCTCGGGCGTCCGGACCCCGCCGCCCACGGTCAGCGGCATGAAGCACCGCTCGGCCGTGCGGGTGACAAGATCATACATCGTCCCCCGGTTCTCATGCGTCGCATGGATGTCGAGGAAGCACAGCTCATCCGCCCCCGCCGCGTCATAGGCGGCCGCGGCCTCCACCGGGTCGCCCGCATCGCGCAGGTCCACGAAGTTCACACCCTTGACCACACGGCCATCGGCCACGTCGAGGCAGGGGATGATGCGGGTCTTGAGCATGGGAAGCCTAAAGGGACCCCGGGAACCTCACGAACCCGGTTGTGCGTGGGATAGGTGCACGATTGTGAAAGGGCAAGCGCGAGAAGCGAAAGGCCGAAGCAATGACCTTAGTCAGAAAGGGCCTCCAGCGCCCTTGCCAGATCAATCGCCCCCTCATAAAGCGCCCGGCCCGAGATGGCGCCGGCAATCACGCACGTGTCGCGCAATGCGAGCAGGTCGGCCAGCGAAGCAACCCCCCCGCTCGCGATCACCGGGATCGAAACAGCGCGCGCCAGCGCCTCGGTCGCCGCCACGTTCGGCCCCTGCATCGCGCCGTCCCGGTCGATGTCGGTGTAGATGAGGGCCGCAACCCCGGCGTCCTCGAAGCGCTTCGCGAGGTCCACGGCCTGCACTTCGGTCGCCTCGGCCCACCCCTTGGTCGCCACGAACCCCTTGCGCGCGTCGATGCCCACGGCCACCTGCCCCGGAAAGGCCGCCGCCGCCTGCCTTACCAGCGCCGGATCCTCGACCGCCACCGTCCCCAGGATCACCCGTGCCACACCGCGCGACAGCCACAACTCCACCGTCGCCATGTCGCGGATGCCACCGCCAAGCTGCACCGGCACCGTGACCGCCGCAAGGATCGCCTCGACCGCCGCCCCGTTCACCGGCGCCCCGGCGAAAGCGCCGTTCAGGTCCACCAAATGCAGCCACTGGCTGCCCGCCGCCTGAAACGCCCGCGCCTGCGCCGCCGGGTCCGTCCCGAACACCGTTGCCGCCGCCATATCGCCGCGCAACAGCCGCACACAGGCGCCGTCCTTCAGGTCGATCGCGGGGTAGAGGATCATGGGCCGGGTCTCCTTTGCGCGCCCTTTCGCACGGGACCCGCGCGCTGCCAAGACCCCCCCGCGCCCCGGACCGACCCTACGTCACACTTGCCAGCCCCCCCGTTTCGCCCCCAGAGTCCATCCGTCTTTGAGGGAGGACACCATGAAACACCTGATGATCGCGCTGGCGACGCTCGCCTTCGCTGCAACCGCCGCCGCTGCCGACCCGGTCGAGGGGCTGTGGAAGACCAAACCGGACGACAACGGCAAGTTCGGCCATGTCCAGATCGTGCCCTGCGGCCCGGCCTTCTGCGGCACGCTGGTCAAGGCCTTCGACAGCTCGGGCGCCGAGATCGAGAGCCCGAACGTCGGCAAGCGCATCGTCTGGGACATGGTGGCCTATGGCGACGGGGCTTACGCCGACGGCAAGGTCTGGTCGCCCGACCGCGACAAGACCTACAACGCCAAGATGCAGCTGGAGGGCAACGGTCTGTCCGTCTCGGGCTGCGTCTTCGGCATCTGCCGCGATGGCGGGACCTGGAGCCGGGTGAAGTAGCAGGGTCCGGGTCGCCGGGCAGCGCGGGATCGGGTTGGGTAAAGGCCTGCAAGGAAAGGGCCTCCCATGACAGCTTCCCCGATGTCCGGCGCCGACTGGCTGCGGCTGCTCCTGCTGTCGGTTCTCTGGGGCGGGTCGTTCCTGTTCGTGGGACTGGCCCTCGGCCATCTGCCCGCGCTGGTGATCGTCTGGCTGCGGGTAAGCCTCGGGGCCGGAGTGCTGGCGGGAGTGCTGGCGCTGAGGGGCGAGGCCTTTCCGCGGCGAGGCGCCTGGGGCGCGCTGGCGGTGATGGGGCTTCTCAACAACGCACTGCCCTTCACGCTCTATGCACTGGCGCAGGGGCAGATCGGCGCCGGGCCCACGGCAATCCTGAACGCGACGACACCCCTTTTCACGCTGGTCGTGGCGGCGCTGGCCACGCGGGACGAGCCGTTGACGGGCGCGCGCATCGCGGGGCTGGTCGCGGGGCTGATCGGGGTGGCGGTCCTGATGGGCGGGGTAGGCGCCGGAACGGTCGCGGCGCAGGGCGCCTGTCTTTGCGCCGCGCTGTCTTATGCCTGCGCGGGCGTCTGGGGGCGGCGCTTCCGCGCCATGGGGCTCACGCCGCTTGCCACCGCCTTCGGGATGCTGGCGGCCAGTGCCGTGATGCTGGCGCCGCCCATGCTGGCCATCGACCGCCCCTGGACCCTGCCCACGCCGTCCGCAACCGCCCTTCTGGCCATCGCCGCGCTGGCGGTCCTCTCCACCGCCTGGGCCTATCTCCTTTACTTCCGGCTTCTGGCGACGGCGGGGGCGGTGAACCTCGCCCTTGTCACCTTCCTGATCCCGGTCAGTGCCATCGCCTTCGGCCTCCTGCTGCTGGACGAGACGCTGCACCCCCGCCACCTCGCGGGCCTCGCCCTGGTCCTCACCGGCCTCGCGATCATCGACGGACGGATCTTCCGCCGCCCCTGACCCCTTCTTCTGTTTCCAAACATCCTCGTGGGGGTGAAGGGCCGTCAGGCCCGAGGGGGGCGGAAGGCCCCCCTGCGACGCTGCCCTCAGGGCCGCCAGCGCAGGAAATTCGCGATCAGCCGCAGGCCGGTGGCCTGGCTCTTCTCGGGGTGGAACTGGGTGCCGACCATCGTGCCGCGCCCCACGATGGCCGTCACCGGCCCGCCATAGTCGGCATGGGCCAGCCGCTCGCTCGCGCGCGTCACCGCGAGGTGGTAAGAGTGGACGAAATAGGCGTGATCGCCGGTGGCGATCCCCTCCAGCACCGGATGCGCCCCGGTCACGACAAGGTCGTTCCAGCCCATGTGCGGGACCTTCAGCCCCGGCGCCGCGATCCGCACCACATCCCCGCCGATCCAGCCGAAGCCCGGCGTCTCGGCATATTCCATCCCGCGCTCGGCCATCATCTGCATGCCGACGCAGATGCCAAGGAAGGGCCGCCCCCGCACCTCGACCGCCTCGACGATCGCCTCGGCCAGGCCTCCGATATCGCCAAGCGCCCGACGACAGGCCGGAAAGGCCCCATCACCCGGCAGCACGATCCGGTCCGCCCGCGCCACATCCTCGGGGCGCGAGGAGACCAGCACCGTGCCGCCGCCAACCTCTCCCGCCATCCGCTCGAACGCCTTTTGCGCCGAATGCAGGTTGCCGCTGTCGTAATCGACCAGGACCGTCAGGTTCACAGCATTCCCTTGGTCGAGGGGATGGCATCCGCGCGCCGCGGGTCAGGCTCGACCGCCACGCGCAGGGCGCGGGCGACGGCCTTGAAGGCGGCTTCCGCGATGTGGTGGGCGTTCAGCCCGTGGATCAGGTCCACATGCAGGGTGATCCCGCCGTGGGTGCTGACGGCCTGGAAGAATTCGCGCACGAGTTCCGTATCGAAGGTCCCGATCTTCGCCGCCGGGAACGCCACGTTCCACACGAGGTAAGGCCGCCCCGACAGGTCCAGCGCGCAGGCCACCTGCGCATCGTCCATCGCCAGCCGCACATCGCCATAGCGCCGGATCCCCTTCTTGTCGCCAAGCGCGCGGGCCAGCGCCTGCCCAAGCGCGATCCCGCAATCCTCGACCGTGTGGTGATCGTCAATGTGCAGGTCGCCCTTGGCGCTCACCTCCATGTCGATCAGGCTGTGCCGGGCCAGCTGGTCCAGCATGTGGTCAAAGAACCCCACCCCCGTCCCGATCTTCGCGATCCCGGTGCCGTCGAGGCTCACCGACACGGAAATCGCCGTCTCGGCCGTGGTGCGGGTGACATCTGCGCGGCGCATGGGCGGGCTCCCTCGGGTTCAGCGCCTTATAGGGCCATGGTCCCGCAAGGAAAAGCCGTCAATGCCCGTGCAGCCCACCCATCCGCAGCACCGGCCAGAGCGAGGCCACCAGCAGCACTGCCATCACGACGTTGAACACCCGCAGGCGTCCCGGCACCGCCAGCCAGCGGCGCAGGCCTTGCCCCATCGCCGCCCAGACCGCGACCGACGGCAGGTTCACCGCCGCGAACACCCCCGCGACGGCCGCCATGGCCGCCCACCCCGGCCCCGGCGCATAGACCGTGGTCGCGGTCAGCGCCATCGCCCAAGCCTTGGGGTTCACCCACTGGAACGCCGCCGCCTGCCCGAAGGAAAACGGCCGCCCGCCCACCTGCCCCTCTTTCGGCGCCGCCGCCGTCGCGATCTTCCAGGCCAGCCACAGCATGTAGGCGACCGACGCCACCTTCAGCGCCGTGACCAGCAAAGGCTGCGCCAGAAACACCCCCGCCAGCCCCATCCCCACCAGAAACACCATCAGCGCATGCCCAAGGCTGATCCCGAGCATATGCGGCACCGTCCGCTGAAAGCCGAAGTTCACGCCGGACGCCAGCAGCATCATGTTGTTCGGCCCCGGCGTCACCGAAGTGGCAAAGGCAAAGGCGGCAAGCGAGATGAGGATATGGTCCATGCGTGCAATCCTGCACCGGTCTGCGCGGCATCTGGTTGCAAACTGACGCAGCCCGAGGCAATCCTTGCAATCCATGACGAAGATCGACGCCCTGAACGACCGGATATTGCGCGAACTCTCGCGCGACGGCCGCCTGTCCAACCTCGACCTCGCCGCGCGCGTCGGCCTCTCGCCCTCGGCCTGCCTGCGCCGAGTGCAAGAGCTGGAGCGGTCGGGCGTCATCAAGGGCTACCGCGCGGTGATCGACGGGGCCAAGGTCGGCACCGGTTTTACGGCTTACGTCACCGTCGGCCTCAACAGCCACACCAAGGCCAGCCAGGAGGCCTTCGAGCGCGCCGTCGCCCGCGCGCCCCAGGTGCGCGAGTGCCACAATGTGACGGGCACGATCGAATACCTGCTCCGCGTCGAATGCGCGGACCTCGCGGCCTACAAGCACTGGCACACGGATGT
>CAZVIS010000145.1:0-7570 GCA_964627355.1 uncultured Rhodobacterales bacterium | reverse complement strand
CGACCGCCATCAACTTGGCGGCTGCTCTCGTCGAGGGCGGACTTCGTGTGCTGGTGATCGACCTTGACCCGCAAGGAAATGCGTCGACCGGCCTGGGAATTGCCGCTACGGCCCGGCAGATGACAAGCTATGACCTGTTGATGAACGAGCATCCCTTGTCGGAAGTTATCTGCCCGACTCGTTTCGCTGGTCTGTGGGTCGTCCCTGCGAATGCAGACCTTGCGTCGGCAGACATGGACCTCGTTTCGAACGAAAAGCGTACCTATCTGTTGCACGATGCTTTGCGGCATCCCGCGGTTGACGAGGTTGGGATCGACGTCATCCTGATCGACTGCCCACCTTCGCTCAGCCTGTTGACCGTCAATGCCCTTGTGGCGGCGGATGCTGTTCTGGTCCCGCTTCAGGCCGAGTTCTTCGCCCTCGAGGGCCTTTCACAACTTATGCTTACTGTGCGAGAAGTGCGCCAGTCTGCAAATCCGGCTTTGCGGATCGAAGGTGTGGTGTTGACCATGTACGATGGCCGCAACAAACTGTCGCAGCAGGTCGAGGCTGATGTTCGTGAGACCTTGGGCGAACTGGTGTTTCGCACGGTTATCCCGCGAAACGTCCGTGTCAGTGAGGCGCCGTCCTATGCCTTGCCAGTACTTGCCTATGACAGCGGCTCAAAGGGGTCTGAGGCGTATCGGAACCTTGCTGCCGAAATTGCTGGTCGCCATGGCCGCGACCTTCGTCCGCGAGTACCTGCCGCATGAATGACCGCAAACCTGAACGTCGCGGCCTCGGCCGGGGTCTTTCCGCGCTGATGGCCGATATACGTGTCGACCCATCCGACACGGCACTCGGCGGATCACGGCGGCCCGATACAGTTCTCGCAATTGACCGACTGCTGCCAAACCCGCAGCAGCCTAGGCGTGATTTCGTACCCGACGAGCTGGAAAGCCTGGCTGACTCGATCCGGAAGAAGGGTGTGCTGCAGCCGCTGATTGTCAGGCCGGCAAAAACTGATGGGATGTACGAGATCGTTGCGGGGGAACGCCGCTGGCGCGCAGCGCAGCTCGCAAAGTTGCATGACGTACCCGTTCTGATCCGCGATTTCGACGACACCGAGGTTCTTGAGGTTGCAATCATCGAGAACATCCAGCGTAGCGACCTCAACGCCATCGAGGAAGCGGCAGCCTATCGGCAGTTGATGGATCGGTTCGGCCATACCCAAGAAAAGATGGCTGAAGCCTTGTCCAAGAGTCGCAGCCATATCGCGAACCAGCTACGCCTGCTAAATCTGCCCGAAGAAGTGCAGCGCAATGTGCGTGAGGGACGCCTGACAGCGGGACATGCGCGCGCCTTGATTACGGCGATAGATCCGGTGGCATTGGGGCGCCAGGTTATAGCCAAGGGGTTGTCCGTCCGCGAAACCGAACGGCTTGCGCGTGCCGTAGGCGGCAAGAAGGTGCGTTTGGGCACGTCCGGCCCCCCTGAAAAGGATGCGGACACAGCGGCGCTCGAGCGTGATCTCGCCGCAGCGCTTGAGCTAGGTGTTTCCATCTGGCACGAGCCGGGGACATCTCGGGGTAAGCTGACTGTTGTCTACAACACACTGGATGATCTGGATTTCCTGTGCAGAGCCTTATCGGTCGCGCGCCGGGACGGTGTCTGAAACGTCTGTTCTTCAAAGATCGTCTGCGAGACGGCGAAGGACTGCGTTCAGCAGAATTCGACCAAGCGGTGTGGTGCGCAAGCGATCGCCTTCGTGACACAGATGACCGCTTGCGATCAGGTCCTGCGCAGCCGATCCTGGAAACGAACGGCCGACCAGGCGCGACAGCCGACGCAAGCTTATGCCCTCCGTCACACGTAACCCCATCAGCAGATACTCTGTGGCCTGCTCTGTCGGATCGAGCGTCGTTCGGCTCTCGGTGTCTTGGCCCCCTTCCGTAGCTTGGAGCCAGGCGGCTGGCGCCCGAAGAGCCTCCGTTGCTATCCGGTGCCCGTGGAGTGTCAGCCGCCCATGCGCACCGGGGCCAATTCCGGCAAAATCACCTCCGGTCCAATAAATCCGATTGTGCCGCGACTCGGATCCGGGGCGCGCATGGTTTGAAACCTCATAGGCTGGCATGCCAGCTTGATCACACAGAGTCTGGGTGAGGTCGTACATGTCGGCTGCAAGCAGCTCTGAGGGCAATCCGGCGAGCTTTCCCGCTGATAGACGGTCCCCGAAGGCTGTCCCTGGCTCGATTGTGAGCTGGTAAAGTGACAGGTGATCCTTGGCCATAGCAAGCGCCTCGGTCAGCTCTTCACGCCAGTCTGCAAGCGTCTGGCCCTGACGCGCGTAGATCAGATCAAAACTTACCCTGTCAAAAACACGGTTGGCCGTTTCCAACGCTGCCCGGGCTTCGCCGACGCTATGGAGGCGACCGAGTTGCTTCAGAGGCCCTTCGCGCAAGCTTTGAATGCCGATGGAGACCCGATTGACACCTGCATCTCGGTAGGCCGCAAACCGATTCGCCTCGATTGACCGCGGGTTTGCCTCCAACGTGATCTCTATGGCATTCGACGTGCGCCACGTTTGCCTGACCCGATCAAGAACTGCATGCACCGTCTCGGCCTGCATCAGCGATGGTGTACCTCCACCAAAGAAGACTGTCTGCAGAACCCTACCGACTGTCAGCTCTCCCACGCGATCGATTTCCGTCAGGTATGCCCGGCACCAACGCGCCTGGTCTACCTGGCTTGCGACATGGCTGTTGAAATCGCAGTAGGGGCACTTCGACTCACAGAATGGCCAATGAAGGTAAAGCCCGAAGCCGCCCTCTTGCCAGTCCTCGATCTCGTGTTTCACGTGAAACATGACGCGACAAAGGCCTGGAATGCACGCCCCCGGTGGCTAATCGCATTCTTCTCCGTGTCAAGCAACTCAGCGACAGTCCTGTCCATGCCATCCGCGAGAAAAATGGGGTCGTACCCGTGCCCACCATCTCCGCGCATGGGCCAGACAATCTGTCCATGCAAGACACCCTCAAAGATTTCGTCGGAGCCATCTGGCCAAGCAAGTACAAGCGTCGCACGGAACTGCGCGGTCCATGGACCGGGCAGACCGTCAAGCAAGTTGTGAACCTGACGCATCGCATGATAGAAATCACGGCCTCCAGGCCTTTCCGCCCAATCCGCGGAATAGACACCTGGCGCACCCTCAAGAGCGTCCACACAAAGGCCCGAGTCATCCGCCAAAGCGGGAAGGCCGGTCGCGCGCATTGCGGCATGCGCCTTGATGCGCGCATTGCCGATAAACGTGTCCTCGGTCTCCAGTGGCTCGGCAAGACCCAGAGCCTTGGCCGATACCACGTTGATCCGATACGGCTCCAGCAAGGCCACAAGTTCGGCAAGTTTGCCGGCATTGTGCGTTGCCAGAACCAACCGATCCTCTGCCTTTAGCCGCATTACCTTATCCAAGTGCTGACTTCTGCACAGCGGTCAGTCGCGCACATCCCTCAGTTGCAAGCCTCAGAAGAGCACTCATCTCATCGAAGGAAAAGGTTCCACCTTCTGCCGACATCTGGACTTCGATCAGTCGTCCGCCTCCAGTCAGTACGAAGTTTCCATCCACGCCGGCCGCCGAATCTTCGGGATAGTCCAGGTCCAGTACCGCCTGACCCGCAAAGATCCCGCAAGAAACGGCGACAACGTGATCAAGCAGCGGATCGCTGCGAAGCGTTCCATCTGCCATTAACTTGTTGACCGCCAACCTCAGGGCAACCCAACCGCCCGTTATCGACGCACAGCGCGTGCCACCATCCGCTTGAATCACATCACAATCAATCACGATCTGGCGTTCGCCAAGCGCCTGTCGGTCGACCCCAGCTCGCAGAGACCTACCGATAAGTCTTTGAATCTCCGATGTTCTTCCCGACTGCTTTCCGGCGGCTGCCTCACGTCGGTTCCGGCTTGTCGTGGCCCGCGGCAGCATCCCGTACTCTGCCGTGACCCAGCCCTGCCCCGGTCCCTTCAGAAATGGTGGTGGCTTGTCCTCGACCGTAGCCGAACACAGGACATGTGTATCCCCGACCTTGATGAGGCAGGACCCCTCGGCATGGCGCATCACGCCTGGCTCGATCGTCACTGTCCGCATTTCCGCCAAACCGCGCCCCGATGGCCGCATGACCCGCCCTCCACCAATCCTGTCATCAAATAGGCTGGCGAAACACACCCGCGCAACCCACATTGACGACGGCCCCAAGCACGCCGTACACGACACAGTCCTAACCCGCATCGATCAATGCCAGACCGTCCCGCCCTTCTTGCCGACCTGAATGATCGCTCGCGCGAGGTGTTCCGCCGTGTGGTCGAGGGTTACCTCTCGTCGGGTGACCCCGTGGGAAGCCGCAGCCTGACGCGGACAATGACCGAGAAGGTCAGCGCCGCAACGATCCGCAACGTCATGCAGGATCTCGAATATCTCGGTCTCCTTGGCAGTCCGCATGTTTCGGCGGGCCGTGTCCCCACCCAGCTTGGCCTGCGCATGTTCGTCGATGGGATTCTCGAGGTTGGCGCGGTCTCACTAGAAGACCGCGAACGAATGGACGCCAGCCTCTGCAGCAACGAACCGGACGTCGCGCACCTTCTCGACCGTGTCGGCGCGGCCCTCTCCGGCCTCACGCAGGGCGCCAGCCTCGTCCTGACCCCCAAGCACGAGGCCCCGATCCGCCATATCGAATTCGTCAGCCTCGGCGCCGACCGGGCGCTTGTTGTCCTCGTCTTCGCCGATGGTCAGGTCGAGAACCGCGTCTTCACGCCCCCGCCGGGACAGACCCCTGCTTCCATGCGTGAGGCCGCGAACTTCCTCAATGCGCTGGCCGAGGGCCGCACCCTCACCGACCTCCGTCAGTCCGTCGCGACCGAGATCGCCGCCCGCCGCCAGGAGATCGACACCCTCGCGCGAGAGCTTGTGGAACGCGGCGTTGCCCTCTGGGAGCACGCGGGCGAACAGGGAGAGCGTCTGATCGTCCGCGGTCAGGCGAATCTCCTCGACAGCACCAACGAGGCCCGTGACCTCGACCTCGTCCGCAATCTCTTTGACGACCTCGAACGCAAGCGCGACATCGCCGAATTCCTCGACCTGACAGAAGCTGGCGAGGGTGTGCGCATCTTCATCGGCTCTGAAAACAAACTCTTCTCACTTTCGGGTTCCTCTCTGGTCGTCTCTCCCTATATGAACGCGGATCGAAAGATCATCGGTGCCGTGGGGGTGATCGGACCCACGCGCCTGAACTACGGCCGCGTGGTTCCCATCGTGAACTACACGGCACAACTCGTCGGGCGCCTCGTGTCCGAACGCGGCAAGGGGTAAGCGATGCAGCAGACCAGACATGAGACCAAGATGACCGAGACCACCGAAGACCCCACGCTTGACCCCACCACCACCGACCCCGTCGAGGCCGAACTCGCCGCGCTCCGGGCCGAGCGGGACGACCTCCGCGACCGCTTCATGCGCGCGCTTGCCGATGGCGAGAACACCCGCAAGCGGGCCGAGCGTGACCGGCGCGAGGCCGAGCAATATGGCGGGTCGAAACTCGCCCGCGACCTCCTGCCCGTCTACGACAACCTCCGCCGCGCCCTCGATGCCGCCACCGACGACCAGCGCGCCATTGCCACTGCGCTGATCGAGGGGGTCGAGCTCACGCTGAAGGAGCTCGTCAAGACCCTGACCAAGCACGACGTGACCCCCATCACTCCCGCCATCGGCGATCCCTTCGACCCGCAGATGCACCAGGCCATGTTCGAGGCGCCGGTTCCGGGCACGAGGGCCGGCCAGATCATCCAGGTGATGACCGAAGGCTTCCTCCTCCACGACCGCCTCCTCCGTCCCGCGCAGGTCGGCGTTTCGTCGAACACGCAAGGCTGACTGCCGCAGCGCGACGCCGGGCCCACGTCTGGCCCGGCGCCCGTCAGGGGCCTACATCATCCCTGCGAACATCCCCTCTACCGCCTTCTGGTCCTTCCGCCACGCCGTATGGACACCTGCGGCCGAGGCTGGATAGACGTCCTCGACCCCCGCCTCCACGCCGTCCAGAACGTCCTTGACCACAGCGGCCGGTGGGTCCTTCGGCGCGTCCACGCCAGCCAGCATGTCCGTATCGATCCCTGCAGGGAAGGCGTTCAGCACAGCAATCCCCCTCTTCGTCAGATAGGGGCGCAGCGACATCGTCATCGACCAGGCCGCTGCCTTTGACGCGTTGTAGGCCGAGAAGACCGGCGCGCTGACAAAGGACAGAAGCGTCAGCATGTTGACGACCGCGCCCCCGCCATTCGCCTCGATCACCGGGGCAAAGGCGCGCGTCAGCGCGAGCAGGCCGGTGAAGTTCACAGCCATGTCCCGCGCGATCGCCTCTGCCCCGACGTCGAGCGCTCCACCCGGACTGAGGACCCCGGCGTTGTTCACCAGCAACGTCACCTCGCCAGCCGCAGCCACCGCTGCCGCGATGTCGGCCGCTCGGGTGACGTCAAGCTGCACCGCGACGACCCGCGCCGGGTCGAGCGCGACAGTGGCGGCCAGCGAGCCCGTGTCGCGTGCGCCCGCATAGACCTTGCGCGCGCCGCGTTGCAGCAGCGCCTCGACATAGGCCCGCCCGACACCCCGGTTCGCCCCGGTAACCAGCGCCACACTGTTCCTGATCTGCATGATTTTCTCCTGATGCTGATGGCCCGGAAGGGCTATCACCCCCAAAGGGCCCATCAAACACAGGCATCTCCATCTCTGTCGTGCGTAACCTGCACGAATACCGAGACAGGGAAGGCATGGCTGGCCCCACACCAGGGCGTCTAGGGATGTTCCAGCAGCACCTTCAGCGCATAAAGCGCCGCCAGCGCCTCTTTCGGGGTCAGGTCGTCGGGATGGATATCCTTCAGAGCCGCCTCCACCCCTGATTCGCGCCGCACAGGCGCAGGTGGCGCCGCAACCGCCCGGAACAGCGGCAGGTCATCAATCAGCGCCGCAGGCCGCGTCCCCCCTTGGCGCTCGCCCGATTCCAGCGCCTCGAGCACCGCCCGTGCTCGCTCGATCACTGCCGCGGGCAACCCTGCCAGCCGCGCCACCTGCACCCCGTAGGACCGGTCTGCGGCTCCCTTCCGCACCTCATGCAGGAAGATCACGTCGCCTTCCCACTCCGTCACCCGCACCGTCGCGTTCTCGACCCCCTCCAGCCGCCCGGCCAGTGCCGTCATCTCGTGGTAATGCGTGGCAAAGAGGGCTCGGCACCGGTTCACGCCATGCAGATGCTCCAGCACGGCCCAAGCAATGCTAAGCCCGTCATAGGTCGCCGTCCCCCGCCCGATCTCATCCAGGATCACCAGCGCCCGGTCGTCCGCCTGATTGAGGATCGCCGCCGTCTCTACCATCTCGACCATGAAGGTGGACTGCCCCCGCGCCAGATCATCCGCCGCCCCCACCCGGCTGAACAGCTGGCTGACCAAGCCGATCCGCGCCGCCGAGGCAGGCACAAAACTCCCCGCCTGCGCCAGCAACGCAATCAGCGCGTTCTGCCGCAGGAATGTGGACTTCCCCGCCATGTTCGGCCCC
>CAZVIS010000144.1:2585-7580 GCA_964627355.1 uncultured Rhodobacterales bacterium | reverse complement strand
TCCCAGCAGGCAATCTCCAGCCCCGCGAAGGCGCCCATGACGGTCGGGTCGGGCCGCTGGGTGAAGCCTGCGGAATAGGCGCGGCGGTACATCAGTTCGATGTTTTCCGGGTTCTCGCCCTGCATGTGACGCTCGAAGACATCCTCGATGACGGCGCGCATCGCTTTCGGCCCGACGGTCGAAGCGTAGCATTCGCCGTAGCCCACGATGCCGTCATCGGTGGTCAGCTTGGGGAAGATCCAGTAGCGCCCGCCCCAGCCGGGCGACGGCGGGGCCACGACGAAGATCTCGAGCGACTGCAGGCGCATGGGGGCCGGTCCTTTCGCGGGTGGAGAGGGAGCCCGGGGGGGGGTCACACCCCCCGAACCCCCCGTGGGGTATTTGTGCAAAGGTGAAGGGGAAAGAGGGGTCGCGCATGCGCGGCTGCGACATGGGGAAGGGTGGGAAGCGACGGAGCAGAAAGCGGCGTCGTTGGGCATCCATGTTCGAATGTGAAAAGGCGCGGGCGGCGCCGCCCCTCTAGTCCGACTGCGTTGTCAGGATGATGCGGGGGGAAGCTAAGACCTGCCGGATCGGCGAAACGCGCCCGGAATGTCCTGAATCGGCAGGCCACTCAGGCCGGAAACCTATTCAGCGCCTGTGCGAAGACCGGCGCATCGACGTTTCCGCCCGAGGCGACGGCGATCACGTCCTCCCCCTCGATCTGGTCGCGGCGAAAGAGGGCGGCGGCCAGCGCAACGGCCCCCCCCGGTTCCAGCACCAGTTTCAGCCGGGCAAAGGCCAGCGACATCGCCTCCAGCGCCTCGTCGTCCGTCACGACAAGGCCGGGGCCCGCAAGCTGCGTCAGCACCGGAAAGGTCAGCTTGCCCGGCGTGGGCGTCACGATGGCGTCGCAGATGGACCCCGAGGCGGCGGCATTGTGTTCGGGCTGCCCGGAGGCGAGGCTGCGGGCCATGTCGTCAAACCCTGCGGGCTCGGCGGTGCGCACGCGCAGGCCGGGGGCGCGGGCGGCAAGGGCCAGCGCGATCCCCGCCGACAGCCCCCCGCCGCCGCAGCAGACGATGACCTGCGCGTGGGACAACCCCGCCTCGGTCGCCTGCTCGGCAATCTCCAGCCCCGTTGTGCCTTGCCCCGCGATCACCTGCGCGTCGTCATAGGGGCGGATCAGGGTCAGGCCGCGCTCGGCCGAGAGGCGGGCACCGATGGCTTCACGGTCCTCCGTCGCCCGGTTGTAGAGGACGACCTCGGCGCCGAGGCCGCGCGTATTCTCGATCTTCATGCGGGGGGCGTCGGCGGGCATGATGATGACGGCGGGGATGCCGTGCATGCGGGCGGCCAGCGCCACGCCCTGCGCGTGGTTGCCCGAGGAAAAAGCGATCACCCCGCGCGCCCGCGCCTGCGGGTCAAGCGCTGAAACCGCCGACCACGCCCCGCGAAACTTGAACGACCCGGTGTGTTGCAGGCACTCGGCCTTGACCCAGACCCGGCGCCCCGCGACCGCGTCGAGGAAGGGGGAGGTGAGCAGGGGCGTCCGCCGCGCGTGGCCTTGCAAGCGGCTGGCTGCGGCGTCAATCAGGGCGATGGTGGTCATGGGAGCCTCCGCTTTGGCGCCAGCATAGGCGGAATCGGCGGCAGGGCTAAGCGGAAACCGCGTGAAGGAAGGCGTTGACGGCGGAAAGCGCCTCTGGCTCGTCCAGGAAGGGGATATGGGCGCGGTCCGGCACTTCGGCATGGATCAGGTCGGGGCGGCGGCGGCGCATTTCTGCGGTCGTGGCGGGCGACAGAAGGTCCGAGTTGGCGCCCCGGATCAGGGCCAGCGGCAGGCCCTGCGTCGCGTCGAAGAGCGGCCAGAGATCGGCGGCGGGGGCCTCATAGGCGGCAAGGAAACTGTCGCGCAGGGCGGGGTCGTAGGTGATGCGCAGGCCCTGCGGAGTCTCGACCGTATGCAACCGCGCCTCGGCGAGCCAGCGCTCGGGCGGGACATTGGCAAAGCCGGGCATCGCGGCGGGGTAGGCTGCGGCGAGTGCGGCGTGGGTCTTTGCCACAGGGTTCCGCCCCACATAGTCCTTGATGCGGTCCAGCCCCACCTTCTCGATCACCGGCCCCACATCGTTCAGGCAAAGTCCCATGACGCGCGCCCGCACCGTCGCTGCCAGCACCATCCCGATCAGCCCGCCGCGCGAGGTGCCGAGGATCGCGGCCCGCCCGACCCCCAGATGATCCATCAGTGCCAGCGCATCCTGCGCCTCTTGCGGAATCGTATAGGACGCAGCCCCCGTCCATGCGCTGGCCCCCCGCCCGCGATAGTCCATACGGATCAGGCGCAGGGGGGGCAGGTGAGGTCTCAGGTAGTCGAAGTCGCCCATGGTCCGTGTGAGGCCCGCAAGGCACAACAGCGGCATCCCCTCGCCCTCGTCCGAATAGGCGAGCATCGCACCATCGGCTGCGGCAAAGGTCTTCATGGGCGGGTCATCCGGGGCAGGGGGGTGAGATCGGGCAGGATGGCGGCGGGGCCGTGGGGCAGGCGTTCCACCGGCAACCCGGCGCGGTTGATCCAAAGGGGGGTCAGGCCAAAGGCCGCCGCCCCCGCGACGTCCCAGCCGTTCGACGACAGGAACAGCATCTCGGCGGGCGGGATGCCAAGCCGCGCCTCGATCAGGGCATAGACGGCCGGGTCCGGTTTGAAGCGCCCGACCTCCTCGACCGAGAGCACATGGTCCACGGCAATACCCGCCGCAGAGGTGGCGGCGGCCAGCATTGCCGGCGTGCCATTGGACAGGATCGCCGTGGTCACCCCCTGGGCGCGCAGCTCTGCCAGCACCCCCGGCACTTCGGGATAGCAGGGCAGGCGGTCGTAAAGGGCAAGCAGGTGCGCCCGCAAGGTCGCATCGGAAATCCCCGCCGCCTCCAGCGCCCAATCCAGCCCGTCCGCCGTCACCCGCGCGAAATCGGCATGGTTCCCGGTCAGGGTGCGGTGCCAGGAATACTCGATCTGCTTTCGCCGCCAATCCTCGGCCAGACGGGGCCAGAGGGTGGCCAGACGCTCGCCCCCCGGCTGTGCGGCGGCGGCACGGGCGGCGCCCGCCACGTCGAAGAGGGTGCCGTAGGCGTCAAAGATGCAGGCGCGGATCATGCAAGTCCTCCGCCTGCGACCGTGGCACAAGCGCGAAGGCGCGGCAATCGCGGCGCTTGCGGGGCGGGGCGCGCTGGCCTATGCCCCGCCCGGAACAGGAGGGAAGGCATGTCCGAGACAGGCGAGCGGCCCGAGGATCGCGCCAAGTCGAAACAGGTGCGGTCGCTGCGCGGTCTGGTGCCGTTCCTGCGGCCCTATCGCGCAGGGCTGGTGCTGGCGCTGGCGGCGCTGGTGCTGACGGCGGGGGTCTCGCTTGTGCTGCCGCTTGCCGTGCGGCGGGTGGTGGACGGGTTCAACGCGGACAATGCCGCACTTCTGGATAGCTATTTCGCCGCCGCCCTTGGGATTGCCGCGCTTCTCGCTGCCGGGACGGGGTTTCGCTACTACCTCGTGACGCGGTTGGGCGAGCGGGTCGTGGCCGACATCCGCCGGTCGATGTTCGACCGCGTCCTCGGCCTGTCTCCTGCCTTCTTCGAGCGCATCCTGACGGGAGAGGTCCTCAGCCGCCTGACCACGGACACCACGCTGATCCTGTCGGTGATCGGGTCGTCCGTTTCGGTCGCCCTGCGGAACGTGCTGATGCTGGCGGGGGGGCTGGTCGCGCTGATGCTGACCTCGCCCAAGCTGACGGGGCTGGTCCTCCTCATCGTGCCCGCCGTCATCGTTCCCATCGTGGTCCTCGGTCGCCGCCTGCGGGGCCTGAGCCGCGAGAATCAGGACTGGATCGCCCAATCCTCGGGGAACGCGTCCGAGGCGCTGCTTTCTGTGCAGACGGTGCAGGCCTTTACCCATGAAGAGGCGAGCCGCGCCCAGTTCGCGCAGATGACCGAACGCAGCTTTGACAGTGCCAAGGCGCGGATCGGAACGCGGGCGGTGATGACGGTGATCGTCATCTTCCTGACCTTCTGCGGGATCGTGGGTGTCCTGTGGATCGGCGCGCGGGACGTGCAGGCGGGCACGATGACGCCCGGAGAGCTGATCCAGTTCCTGATCTATGCCGTGATGGTGGCGGGCGCCGTGGGCGCCTTGTCCGAAATCTGGGGCGAGTTGCAGCGCGCGGCGGGTGCCACCGAGCGGCTGGTAGAGTTGATGCAGGCGGTGGACCCTGTGCTGGACCCCGCAGCGCCTGCCGCACTGGCGCGGCCCGTGCGGGGGGCCATCGGGTTCCACGGTGTCCGCTTCCGCTATCCGGCGCGGCCCGAGGTTTCGGCGCTGGACGGCGTGGACCTTGAGGTCAGGCCGGGCGAGACGGTGGCGCTGGTGGGCCCCAGTGGCGCAGGCAAAACGACGATCCTGCAACTTCTTCTGCGGTTCTACGATCCCGCGCAGGGGCGCATCACCATCGACGGCGTGGATATCGCGACCCTCGCCCGCGCCGACTTCCGCCGGTCCATCGCGATGGTCCCGCAGGACCCTGTGATCTTTGCCGCCTCCGCCGCCGAGAACATCCGCTTTGGCCGCCCCGAGGCGACCGAGGCCGAGGTGATCGCGGCCGCCCGCGCCGCTGCCGCGCATGATTTCCTGAGCGCCCTGCCGCAAGGCTACGATACCTTCGTGGGCGAACGTGGCGTCATGCTGTCCGGCGGGCAAAAGCAGCGCATCGCCATCGCCCGCGCCATCCTGCGCGACGCGCCGATCCTGCTGCTGGACGAGGCGACCTCGGCACTCGATGCCGAAAGCGAGAGGGCCGTGCAGCAGGCGGTGGAGCGATTGAGCAAAGGCCGCACCACGCTGGTCGTGGCGCATCGCCTTGCCACGGTAAAGAAAGCCGACCGGATCGTGGTGCTGGACGGGGGCCGGATCGTCGCCCAGGGCACGCATGACGCGCTGGTGGCCGAGGGCGGCCTCTACGCCCGCCTCGC
>CAZVIS010000144.1:0-2485 GCA_964627355.1 uncultured Rhodobacterales bacterium | reverse complement strand
CGCAGGGGAGGAGACGGAATGGGTGCGTTTGCATCGGTCGCAGACCGTGACGCCATCGAAGGGCAGATGCCCTGGGCCGACCGCAAGGTTGCCCGCACGATGTACGAGTTTCTCAGCGCGACAAAGGCCGCCCACGGCGACCGCCCGGCGATCACCTTCCAACTCCTGTCGGACCCTGCGTCAAAGTCCGAGACGCTGACCTGGGCCGACCTGCATGGTCGCGTGACGCAGGCCGCGAACCTGTTCCGGTCGCTTGGCGTGGGGCCGAAGGACGTGGTCGCCTATGTCCTGCCCAATAGCATGGAAACCGCCGTCACGCTGATCGCAGGGGCGGTGGCAGGGATCGTCAACCCGATCAATCCCCTGCTCGAGGCCGACCAGATCAGCGCCATCCTGCGCGAGACGAAGGCCAAGGTCGTGGTGACCCTGCGCGCCTTCCCCAAGACCGACGTGCCCCAGAAGGTGGCCGAGGCGGTGCGCCATGCCCCCGGCGTCAAGGCCGTGCTCGAGGTGGACCTGAATCGCTACCTCGCGCCACCGAAATCCTGGATCGTGCCTCTCGTGCGCCCCAAGAATCCGGTCCAGCACAATGCCCGCGTCATGGCCCTCAACGCCGAATGCGCGCGCCAGCCCGCCGACCGCCTGACCTTTGCCGATGACGCGGCGGACCGCGTCGCGGCCTATTTCCACACCGGCGGCACCACGGGCATGCCCAAGGTCGCGCAACACAAGGTGTCGGGGATGGTCTACAACGGGTGGCTTGGCGCCAACCTGATGTTCAATGCGCAGGACGTGGTGATGTGCCCCCTGCCGATGTTCCACGTCTTTGCCGCCTATCCGATCCTGATGTCGATGATCGCGAGCGGCGGGCATGTGATGTTCCCGACACCTGCGGGCTATCGCGGCGAGGGCGTGTTCGACAACCTGTGGAAACTGGTCGAGCGGTGGAAGGTCACCTACCTCATCACCGTGCCCACGGCCCTGTCCGCCCTGATGCAGCGCCCGATCAACGCCGATGTCTCGACATTGCGGGGGGCCTTCTCCGGGTCCGCCCCCTTGCCGCTGGAACTGTTCTCCCGCTTTGAAAAGGCGACCGGCGTGCAGATCATCGAGGGCTATGGCCTCACCGAATGCACCTGCCTTGTGTCCTGCAACCCGCCCGAAGGGGCCAAGAAGATCGGCTCGGTCGGCATCCCGTTGCCTTATACCCATGTCCGCATCCTGCACGCGAACGGCGACGGATCGGTCCAGCGCGAATGCGGTGTGGATGAGGTCGGCGAAATCTGCGTGGGCAACCCGGGCGTGTTCGAAGGGTCCACCTATACCGAGATGGACAAGAACAAGGGCCTCTTTGCCGAGGGTCGCTACCTGCGCACCGGCGACCTCGGGCGGCTCGATGCGGACGGGTATCTCTTCATCACCGGCCGCGCCAAGGACCTCATCATCCGGGGCGGGCACAACATCGACCCTGCCGAGATCGAAGAGGCGCTGATGCGCCACCCCGCGATTGCCTTCGTGGGCGCCATCGGCCAGCCCGACGCCCATGCGGGCGAACTGCCCGCAGCCTATGTCGAACTGGTCAAGGGCGCGACCGTCGCGGTCGAGGAACTGATGGATTTTGCAGGCCAGCACATCCACGAACGTGCTGCGGTCCCCAAGCACATCGAGATCCTGCCCGAACTGCCGAAGACCGCCGTGGGCAAGGTGTTCAAGCCCGATCTTCGCCGCATGGCAATCACCCGCATCTACGACGCGGAGCTCGCCAAGGCGGGCGTTCCGGCGCGCGTGGTTGCCGTGGTCGAGGACAAGAAGCGCGGCCTCGTCGCGCGCCTGTCCAAGTCGGGACCCTGCGAGGACGCGTCCGTACAGGCCGTCCTTGGCACGCAGACCCGGCCCTGGGAGTGGGCCGCATAACATTTGCGTTATCGGGATCACCCCGTCAGGATGCGCCGCAGGAACAGCGCATTTGACGGGGGGTTTTGATGCGTGGACTGGGTTTGGCAACGGCGTCCTGCCTTCTGGGCGGCATGGCACTGGCCGAGGTGACCTCGACCTCGCTTTACCAGCACAAGCACTGGGAGGTCGAATTCGTCCAGTTCGACGACGGCTCCAACGCCTGTCTGGCCGAAGTGGACGCGGGCACCGACAGCTTTTCGGTCTGGTACTATCAGGACGACAGCTTCCGGCTGCAGTTCTATTCGACGGAATGGGACTTCGGCGAAGGCCAGACGGCGGACATGGAGGTCGAGGTGGACCGCCGGGGGTCCTGGTCGATGACGGGGGCCGAACTCTATCGCAATTCGGTCCTGTTCAACCTGCCCGACAACGAAACCGGCGTGCGGTTCCTGATCGAGGTGGCGCAGGGCAACCAGTTGTATCTTCGGACAGCGGCGGGCGAAGGGGTGAAATGGTATTCGCTGGCCGGATCGCGCGCCTCGATGGACGCGATGATCCAGTGCGGCGAGGCGATGACCGCGACGCCGGG
>CAZVIS010000143.1:0-7609 GCA_964627355.1 uncultured Rhodobacterales bacterium | reverse complement strand
AGCCAGTGGTTGCTTTTCCGCACAGTGGCGTACGGCAGCCGATCTGTCATGCCGCTCACACCCCCACATCCGGCCCCGCGCAGATCAGCGGCGTCGCAGACTGGCCCACCTCGGACAAATCCGCCCCCTGCGGATCGCCGGTGAAGCGGGCGCGGAGGCCTTTTTCGGTCTGCAGGAAGGTCCAGCACTGGGGCGTCGGGTCGTCCTCGTAGACAAAGCAGATCTCCTGATCCTGCTCGTACCAGTATCCGTCGCGGCAGATGTCGCCCTCGAAGGCCCAGAGGACGCGGCGGCCGGGCAGGTATTGCTCGATCCCGTAGACCACGCCGCCGAGGCCGTAGGTGAGGGTCTTGCCGGTGGCATAGGCCTCGAACTCGGCCCCCGTCATGGGGGTTTCGGCCAGGGCGGGGGTGGCGAGCAGCAGGCACAGGACAAGGGCACGCATCGGGGTCTCCTCTTCCCTTCGCAGTCTGCCAAAGGGGCGCCCGAAAGGCCAGTCACGGCCCCGACAGTCAGCCCTGCCAGCGCGCCAGCCTCGGGTGCATGATCCGGCGCCAGAGGGGGGGCAGCAGCGCCACGGTGCAGGCGACGGGCAGGGCAAAGGGCAGGCGCGGGGCCTTGCGCGGACCGGGCAGGCGCAGCGTGGGGAAGGGGCGCGCAGGGTGGGCGTGATGGTCGGAATGGCGCGGGGCGTTGAGGGTCATGGCGCCCGAGAACCAGTGCGGCGCGTTCCAGGAGTGGCGGTCGCCGACAGGCTCCAGCCGCCCGTCCGGGCCGCGCCTCCGCTCCAGCCCATAGTGCTGGACGTAGTCGGAGAGCAGAAGCTGGCTTTGCGCATGGAGCGACAGCCCGAGCCACAGCGCCACGCCCTGCCATCCCGTCAGCACAAAGGCCAGCGCCAGCGCCAAGGCTGTCCCGCCGAGATAGACCGCATAGGGATGCACCCGCCCGCGCCCCACCTCGGCCCGCCAGCCCTGCCGGAAACTGCCGATCCAGGCCCGCAGGGCAAAGCGGTAGTAGCCCTCTCCCTTGCGGGCGGTGTTCGGATCCTCACGGCTCGCGGCATGGCGGTGATGGATAAGGCGATGCGCGCTGGCGTGGTGGCCGAAAAGGATCGCGGTATAGACCGCGACCCCCAGCCAGAAGAGCCGCCGGTCGCCCCGGTGGATCAGCTCATGCGCGGCGGGCACGGCGACCTGACCCATCCAGAGACCGAGACCGATGAACAGCGCTACCGCCGCCCATCCCGAGAGCGGCCCAAGGCTCCACACGGCAAAAGGCAGCAGCCCCAGATGCACCCCCGCAATCGCCACCAGCAAGGCATCGCCCCCCGGAAACTCGGCCCCTTCAACCGTCAGCCCCGGCGCCATCTGGTCGAGCAGCGCCACCAGCCCCGTCATCCACACCAGCCCCACCCAGGGCCACATCGCCCCCGCCAGCCCCGCCGCGAGCAGCGCCGCAGGGGCCAGCGTGGCAAAGGCGAAGAGCGCCATCGGCGGCAGGGTCAGAGCAGGGGCATGGCGCGCGGTCATGGGCCTTCCTACCATTCCACGCCCGCCCGTGCAGCCCCTGCGACAGCGCGTCACCGCAGCCCTTCCCCTTTGCCGTCTGATCCCTTAGGTCGGGCGTCAGGCTGGCAGAGGCGGCGATGTCCTTCTTCAAGAAACTGCGCGACAAGCTGTTCCGGTCCTCCGACCGTCTGGGCGAGGGGCTCGAGGCTGCGGTTGCGGGCGAGGCGCCCGAGGCCAAGCCCGGCCTTCTGGGGCGCGTGATTGGCGCCGTGACGGGGGAAGAACCGCGCCGCGTGCTGGACGACGCGATGCTCGAACGGCTGGAAGAGGTGCTGATCGAGGCCGACATGGGCGTCGATACCGCGCTGCGCGTGGTCGCCAACATCGCCGAGGGGCGGATGGGCCGCCGCATCTCGACTCCCGAGTTGCGGCAGGCGCTGGCGACCGAGATCGCGCGGATCATGGCGCCGGTCGCGCGCCCCATGCCGATCTACCCAAAGCGGCCGCAGGTCGTGCTGGTCGTGGGCGTCAACGGGTCGGGCAAGACCACGACCATCGGCAAGCTCGCCAGCCAGTTCAAGGCGGCCGGCAAATCCGTCGTGATCGCAGCCGGCGACACCTTCCGCGCGGCGGCGGTCGAGCAGCTGCAAATCTGGGGCACCCGCGCGGGGGTCCCGGTCCTGACCGCCCCCGAAGGTTCGGACCCCGCTTCCCTCGCCTTCGACGCGATGACCAAGGCCGAGGCCGATGGCGCCGACCTCCTCCTCATCGACACGGCGGGGCGCCTCCAGAACCGGCAGGACCTGATGGAGGAGCTCGCCAAGATCGTCCGCGTGATCCGGAAGAAGGACCCCACGGCGCCGCACAACACGCTGCTGGTGCTCGACGCGACCACAGGGCAGAACGCCCTCTCCCAGGTCGATATCTTCCGCAAGATCGCCGATGTGACAGGCCTCGTGATGACCAAACTCGATGGCACAGCCCGGGGCGGCGTCCTGGTGGCGCTGGCAGACCGCTTCGGCCTGCCGATCCACGCCATCGGCGTGGGAGAGCAGATCGACGACCTCGCCCCCTTCGACCCCGACGACTTCGCCCGGGCGCTTGTGGGCCTCGACGCCTGATGCCTTCATCTTGGTCCAAGTATACCGGGGGGTGTCGGGGCCCTGCCCCGACGGGGGGCTGGCCCCCCTCCCGCGGATGAGCGCGTGGCTCGTCAGCCTGGAAGGCACCGCGCAGGGCGCGCAACTGGCGATGGCGCTGGCGCTGATGTCGGCGCTGGCGCATGCGTGTTTTGGTGCGCTGCAGAAGGGCCAGCACGATCCTTGGGTCACGCGAGGGTCCATCGACCTTTTCATCGTGATCTTCGCGGCCCCCGTCGCCCTCTTCCTCGTCCCCTGGCCGACTGGCGCCGGTTGGCTGATCCTGCTTGGCGCCCTTGCCATCCACTTTGCCTACAAGCTGACAATGGCGCTGGCCTATGAGCGGGCGGCCTACACGGTGGTCTACCCCACCGTGCGGGGCACCGGGCCGCTGGCGACACTCGCCTTCGCCGCAGTGTTCCTGGCCGAGCCCTACAGCCCTCTGCAATGGCTGGGCGTGGCGGTACTGTCGGGGGCGATCCTGTCGCTGGCGGCGGTGAACCTGCGGGGACAGGTCGAGGCGGGCGCCCTGAGGGCGGGGCTGATGTGGGCGCTGGCGGGGGGTGTGCTGGTGGCGGTCTATACGACCTATGACGCCTGGGGCATCCGCAGCTTTGCCGACCCCTTCACCTTCCTCGCCTGGTTCTTCTTCATCACGGCGATGGATTTCCCGGTGCTGGTGGCGCTGCGTCTGGCGCGCGGCTGGACGCCGCCGCCCCCTGCGCCCGGAAGGCTGCTGGTCCGGGGCGCCATCGGTGCGCTCGTGGCCTTTGTCAGCTTTGGCGGCGTGATGCTGGCCACCCGCATCGGCAAGGTGGGCGAGGTTGCGGCGCTGCGCGAGACCTCGACCGTTTTTGCCGCCTTGATCGGGTGGGCGGTTCTGGGCGAGAAGGTCGGGCCGCTGCGCGCGGGCCTGATGGCCGCGGTGGCGGCGGGTGCGATCATGGTGCAGGCGGGGTAGGGCGATGGCGGAACGGCAGATCAGCGGCTGGCTGAAGCAGGTCCTCGAACTCGGGCCGACGCTCGTGTTCTTCCTGATTTACCTGAGGCTTCGCGACCAGACCTTCACCTTTGGCGAGCGCGAATACACCGGCTTCATCGTCGCTGCCCTCATCTTCGTGCCGATCCTTCTGGCCTCGATGGGCATCCTCTGGGCGCTGACCCGCAGCCTGTCGCGCCTGCAGATCTTCACCGCTGTCATGGTCATCGTCTTCGGGGGCTTGACGGCCTGGTTCAACGACGAACGCTTCTTCAAGATGAAGACGACCATCGTCTATGGTCTCTTCTCCGGGGCACTCGGGATCGGACTCCTGCAAGGGCGCAGCTACCTGCAATGGGTTCTGGGCGAGATGCTGCCGATGCAGCCCGAGGGTTGGATGATCCTGACGCGGCGGCTGGCGATGATGTTCGCAACGCTCGCCGTGGCGAACGAGGTGATCTGGCGGACCATGTCCACCGACACTTGGGTCAAGCTGGAAACCTTTGGCATGCCCTTGGCGCTGATGGCTTTTCTTGTCTGGCAGATCACCGCGCTGCAGCGCTTCGTGATCGAGGACAAGGACCGCTAGGCGGGCGCCCCGTCCAGAAGCGGCCGCGCCAGCAACCGCGACCAGCGCGGCGAGGTCTCCACCGGCAGCGCCGCGCGCAGCCGGTGCAGGGTCAGCGTCTCGGGCCGGTTCAGGAAAGCGCGGTAGAGCGGGAAGAGCCCCGGGCGCAGGTAGCCCGACCAGTGGCAGACCATGCGGGTCGGTGCGGCAATGGGAAAGCCGATCGCGCGCAGCCCCTCGCGGTGGTGGCCGCCGTCGATCTGCAGCGTCACGACGTTCGGGGCCGAAAGCCCCTCTCCCACGGCGGGGCCGTGGACGCGCATCGGGCCGCCGATCAACCGCTCGAACAGGAAATCGAAGAGGTCGTTCTCGCGGCTCGTGACGTTCAGCACCTGCGCCGCACGGCCGCAGGGGGTAGCCAACGCCGCCTCGGCGCGGTCGCGGAACTCGGCCGCCGACAGCAGGACCACCCGGCCAAGGTCCCCCGGCGTCAAGTGCGGCATGGCTTGCAAGGCCACCCGCGCGCCAAGGGAATGGGCGACGATCCCGACTGACCCGGCACCCAGCTTGCGCAGTTCCGCCACCAGCCGCGCCAGCGCCACCCCGGCGCGTGCGGCCTCGGCATGGGCCTGCCAGATCGAATCCGAGGCGTGCCAGCCAAACCCGATAGCCAACCCCTTGATCCCGCGCGAATATCCCAGACGCTTTGGCCAGGACACGATCCGGGCGTTGCCAAAGCGGGGGGCAGGCGAGAAGAGTTCTGCATGGGGATCGGTCCGCGCGTGGCGGGGCGAGTAGCGATAGCCATGCAGCATGATGGTGACCGGGGCACCCGGCGGGAGGGCAGCCAAGGCCGGGACAAGCGGTGCAAGCGCGACCGGGGTGTCCCCCACGGCGTTGACGCCGAGAACGGCCATCGCGCTGATCCTTTCGTTGCCTGTGGTCCTTTGCGGATTCCTTGCTGTTTACGCCGCACCTGCAAAATGCCCGTGAACATGGCGTAACGGGTGCGTAACGAAGATTGACAGGTTCTGTGACGCCCACCGATTCTGCACTTTGCGAACATGGCTGGCGCGGATCTTGACCCTGCCGGCACAGGGGCGTATCCCGACGCGGTGGCGCTTTGTGACCGGATTGCGGGCCACGTTAAACAAACCGCTAAAGAGGTGACGGGCGATGCCCCGGAACCCCTTGGTTTCCGGGGCTTTTTCTTGGCCGGAGGGCCGTCAGATGACCGACTGGAAGACCCGCACAAAACTCGTCCACCAGGGCAGCCGCCGCAGCCAGTATGGCGAGATGGCCGAGGCGATCTTCCTGACGCAAGGGTTCGTCTATCCAGACGCCGAGGCGGCAGAGGCGCGGTTCCAGAAGGCGGGGGAGGATGAGTTCATCTATGCCCGCTACGGCAACCCCACGGTCAGGATGTTCGAAGAGCGGATTGCAGCCTTGGAGGGGACCGAGGATGCCTTTGCGACCGCCAGCGGGATGGCGGCGGTGTCCGGCGCGCTGACCGCAATGCTGCGGTCGGGCGACCATGTGGTTTCGGCAAAAGCTCTTTTCGGATCATGCCTTTACGTGCTGGAAGAGGTGCTGACGCGCTATGGCGTCCGGGTGACCTTTGTCGATGGGGCGGATCTGGCGCAGTGGGAAAAGGCTGTGGTGCCGGGCACGAAGGCCGTGTTCTTCGAGTCCGTCTCAAACCCGACGCTGGAACTCGTTGATATCGCAGCGGTATCCGAGATTGCGCATCGGGTTGGTGCGACGGTGATCTGCGACAACGTCTTTGCTACGCCGATCTTCTCGGATGCGGTGGCGCAAGGGGCGGATGTGGTGGTCTATTCCGCCACCAAGCACATCGACGGGCAGGGGCGGGCGCTTGGGGGCGTCGTTTGCAGCACAAGGGATTGGATCCGCAAGGTGCTCGAGCCCTACATGAAGCATACCGGCGGGTCGATGTCGCCCTTTACGGCCTGGATCATGCTGAACGGGATGGCCACGCTGGACCTGCGCTGCCGGGCCATGGCGGATGGTGCGCTGGAGATTTCCAAGGCATTGGAATTGCGTGGAAATCTGGCACGGGTGATCTATCCGGGGCTGGCGAGCCACCGCCAGCATGCACTCGCCATGGCGCAGATGGGGTCGGGGGGGACGGTGCTGGCCTTTGATGTGGGATCGAAAGAGGCCGCGTTCCGGGTGCTCAACGCCTTGGAAATCATCAAGATTTCCAACAACCTCGGCGATGCGAAGTCGATCGCCACGCACCCCGCCACCACCACCCACCAGCGCCTGCCGCAAGAGCAGAAGGACGCCCTTGGCATCACCCCCGGCCTGATCCGCCTGTCGGTCGGACTGGAGGATCCCGAGGACCTGATCGCGGATCTGACGCAAGCCCTCTCGACGATGTGAGGACGTCTTCCTTACGTCTTCCTTGCGTCTTCCTTTGAGGGAGACGTAGCGTTGCCGAGTGATCCGGGCGCGTGCCCGCACCGTATACCTGCTGACATTGACGGCGCCTCGCGCCCGAACCGAAAGGACCCCCTGCCATGAACATCCATACGCCGGAGATCGACCGGAAGCCCTCGCGCGCCGAGGCGGAGGCGGCGCTGGCCCTCTTGCGCCAGTGGGCGGGCAAGGCGTCGGATGACGAGATCGCAGGGCTGGACCGTGCAGCGCTGGCGCTGGTGGGGCAGGGCTATCCGGACCTGTCGCGGACCTATCCGGCCGAGTTCCGGGCGGATGACGCCTACAAGGCGACATTGCCCGACCTGCAGAACGGGCCGTCGAGCCTGATCGTGGGGGCGCATGCGCCGATCCAGCATGTCGGCATCTCGAACTTCCGGCTGCCGATCCGGTATCGGACGCGGGATGCGGGGGACATCACGCTGGAAACGTCGGTCACCGGCACCGTAAGCCTGGAGGCCGAGAAGAAGGGCATCAACATGAGCCGCATCATGCGGTCGTTCTATGCCCATGCCGAGGAACGCTTCAGCTTTGAGGTGATCGAGGCGGCGCTGGAGGACTACCTGCGTGATCTGGGGTCGTTCGACGCGCGGATCCAGATGCGGCTGTCGTTTCCGATGCGGGTGACCAGCCTGCGGTCCAATCTGGTGGGCTGGCAGTATTACGACATCGCGCTTGAGGTGGTGCAGGCGCAGGGTGTGCGGACGAAGATCATGCACCTCGACTTCGTCTATTCCTCGACCTGCCCGTGCAGCCTCGAGCTGTCGGAACATGCGCGGATGACGCGGGGGCAACTGGCCACGCCACATTCGCAGCGCTCGGTCGCGCGGATTTCGGTGGAGGTGAAACCGGGGCGCACCCTATGGTTCGAGGATCTGGTGGATCTGGCGCGCGCGGCGGTGCCGACCGAGACGCAGGTGATGGTCAAGCGCGAGGACGAGCAGGCCTTTGC
>CAZVIS010000142.1:0-7632 GCA_964627355.1 uncultured Rhodobacterales bacterium | reverse complement strand
CACTCGCCGCAACCGTCCTGTTCTGGCTTTGACCATCAATGAGTCTGGAGCCTAGTTGCGACTGGAGGAAAAATTCCGTGGCAGGTCAAAGCTTCTAACCGTTCAAGGGCTTATCGGGGATCGTCTGATAGGCGGCCGACAGCCATACAAGGTAGCCCCATCATATCCCCGAATGCACAGCATAACCCCCTTTTCGTGACTTGAAGGCGGGCATTGAGGTCATGCTCTTGGCGGTGTTGCAGGATGATTGGCCTCCCGTGCAGGAGAGGAGTCAGGTCCGGCTTGGGCTCATGGATGCCACTCTTGATGTTCAGTCCTCTCGATGGCCCCGATTCTTGCATCAGATGGAAGCGTTATCAGGGTCACAGCACCGGAACAGGGCGGTTGCGCTGGCGGGTGCGGCGGAAAGGGGGGGGCTTTCGCGGACACCTATTCGGCGGCTGTCGAACGGCCCTCTCCCATGAATGTCTTCTGCATATCGACAAAGGGCCCTTCCGTCAGGGCGGCGCTGATTGCACCCCAAGCCTCGCGGGTGCGGACGATACCGTTGTAAATCTCGCGCGGTACGGTGAGCTCAGAGAGGGTTTCTTCCGTGTCGGCCCGGCACCAGACAACTGCGAGAAAATCGTCTGACACGCCGGCCACGCGCATGTCCACACCGGGTTCCATCGGGGCCGAGGGTACACGGCGCAGGATGTCCAGCTTCATCATCTCGGCCACGACATCGTCGAGGCTGTGCACACGAAGCAGCAGTTTTTCACGGATCGCGGGCCAGCCGAACACCAACCGCACGTCCAGAGATTGGCCAAGCTCGCGCGCGGCTGCAGGTGCGCGCGCGCCGTAGCTGTCGTCAAAGAGGTCGGTAATCTGGTCCTCGACCTCCAGAAAGTCGATCGCCTTGCGGGCTGGCATGACGGCAATCCACTGTCTGCGCCCGACGTCGAGGAAGTTGAACTCCGGCTCCAGCCTGTAGGAGGCGCCGCAACTCTTGCAAAGGATCATCTGGAAGGAGTTGTCGAGGATCGCGTCGCGCAAGTCGGGGCGGCGGTCGGCGTTCACGCTGCCCACGGCCTCGAAAAGGCTGGGTGTGCCGCAGTTCGGGCATTGAACACTGGCGGGCCGAAAAAGTGACATGCCGTTGTCTCCCTCAGAGTGTTTCCAGCCAGCTCATCGATGGATGGCCTTTCTGCAGCTTGCCGCAATGGTAGGCGGCATAAAGCTCAGAGAACCACTCGTAGGGCGAGCGGAACTGATAGGTCGAGATCGCCTTGGATCGTGCCGAAGCCGTATAGCCCATCCAGAAACGTGGATAGGCTTCGTGGTAGGCTTTGCCGTCGCTCATAGTCGCATGGCTGACAAGCGTCAGGTTGTCCCACGGGTTCTTGTCACAGCCCAACTGGTCGATCGCCGTGCGCACGCGCAAGCGCTGCCGTTCCCAGTCGTTGGGATCGGTTCCGACAGGAACCTCGGGCTCCGGCGGATCGGCAGTGCCGGTCATGTAGGCCATAATGTAAGTGACGTCGTAGCCGAATTTCTGCTTGAACAGTTCCGCAACCGGCTTGACGTTCCCGCCCAACTCGACCCACCCGCCATAGGCGTCGTTCCCGAGGTTCCGCGTCATAAAACTCTTGGCATCGTCCACGGCATGGCCGACCTCGTGAACGGTGTTCCAGTTGAAGTGCGGGACGGGGTCCTTGTTCGTTGGACGGCAACTCGGCTCGATGCTCTTGAGTGCCTCGTCGTCCAGAAAGCTTGCAAGCGTGCCGCCCGACGCATCCCCGTCGCGCATGACGACCTTCCGGCTGCCGCTGTAATGCGCCGACGACTCGGTCGGCGTCATGTCATGGCCCCAAATCTCCAGCCCGTCGTTGCCCAGCGTGTCCTTGGGAGGCAACTTGCTCATCACCTCGTAATAGCGTTTGACGTTCGGACCTTTCGCGTTGCCGTCCGAGACGATGCTGCCACCAGAGATCATCTGCATCTTGCAGCCGAAGCGCACTTCGGCCGCGGCGCGCAGCACCTTGCGCTGGGTTTGCGCATCGAGACCGGTGACGATCTTGTCCAGTTCCTTCGGCCCGTCGGCCATCTTGAGGATGGCCTCGATGTCGGATTTTCTGGGCGCCGCGTCGGTGTTCAGATCGGCCCTCAGCTTGGCCCTCTCCGCCATGTCGGACGCCTCCTTCAGCGCCTTCAGTGCCTCCGGATAGGCCTTTTGGGAGACATCGGCCGCCGCTCCGGCCAGTTTGTCGCGCAGCGCGTCGATTTCAGCCTTGATGCTGTAGCGCGCGTCGTGCGCCTCGAGGGTCTTCAGCGTTTCCGCCAACGGAGTGTGTTTCAGGGCATACTCGGCATGCCAGCCCAAGATCTGGCGAAGCCTGTGGTAGCCTGAATTGGTGGCCTCGATGGCCGCGACGATCGGTGCCTCGGTCGCCCGGATGCGTGCCGCGACGAAGGTTTCCTGCAGGGACTTCTGCAGCGCATCGGCATCGGACTTGATCACCGCGCCATGGGCGGGGTCGTCGACCAAAGCCTTGATCTTGGCCAGCGCGGCATCTTTCTCGTCGCGCAGCTGCACAAAGGCCGCCAGTGCACGCTTCGCGTCGGCGATCAGAACCCGGGCCGCGCCAAGAGCCACCTTCGCCTTCACAGGCTCGCCCGCCGCCTGGCTTTTTGTGGTCGCGATCTCGTCGCTTGCGCGGTTGGTGATCGGCACGACGAAGGCTGCGTCCGCATGCGCAAGAACGCTGCCCAGTTGCGCCTCGGCGTCGCGGATCGCGGCGTGCAGATCCTCCCCTCCGGCATCGGGGATCGCAGAGACATCGGCCGCAGCGGTCAGGGCGTTCGCGTGTTCGCCCGCGGCGATCACGGCGGCTTCGCATTCCGCCTTGATCGGGTCTAGCAGGGACTTGGCCTCTGCCAGATCGCCCTTTCCGGCGATGTCGAGGGCGCTGGCATACTTGCCTTCGAGACGCGTCTTGATCGGACCGATGCCGGGCACGTTCAGGGTTGCAACGGCGGTTTCGGCCGCAGCGCGCGCAGCCTCGTAGGCTTTGGCGAGCGTCCCCTTGGCCACAAGCGCGGGACAATCAGCCGCGATCTTGTCAAGCTCGCTGGTCGCCCACTTGAGGTGCCGCTCTTTCTGCGGATCGACGCGCTTCAGCGCCTCTGCCCCCCGCTTTTCGAGCGCCTCCAGCTCTGCCGCGATGGCCGGACAGGCCTGCGCGCGCACCAGGTCCAGCGCAGTCCGCGCGCGCTGGCAGGCCACTTGAAATGCCGGCCCCTCGCCCTTGTAGAGAAGCGACTTCGAGATCAGGAAATCGCGCGTGTCCTCGCCCAGCTTCTTTGCGCCTTTGAACGCTTTGCTGTCGATCAGGACCTGCATCTGCGCGATGTTCTCTAGCGCCTGGTCATACTCGGGCTTGCAGATCTCGATGTCGGACAGCGCGCCCGACGTCAGGCCGATATTTCTGACGACGACGCCGTTCAGACCGTTCGCCGCGGCTTCGACGGTCGCCTTTTCTGTGGTCGCGAGGGACCACTCATCCGCAAGAGGTTTGTACTTCGCGGTCAGTTCGCTGGCGAATTTGGCCTTCTTCTGGGCCGCCTTGAAGTCGTTCGCGGAAATCAGAGCGGCAATCTCGGCAATGACCGTCTGCGAGCGCGCGATCTCGTCGGCAATGATCGCAACGAAATCCGGAAAGCCGGGATCGCTGTAATAATCGAGATTCTCTTTCGCCAGCCGCTCGTTTTCGTTGATTTCGACGATCAGGCCGGCCTTGACCTTGGCGCGCTCGACAATCTTCATCCCTTCGACAATGTCCGCGGTCGCATTGGGGTAATCTGGCGTGCCGCCGGAGGGCGCGGCCTTTGCAGCGGCATTGTCGAGTTGCATCTTGATCTGCCGGATCTCGGGGTCGATGGCCTTGCCCGTCGCCGGCGGATTGAGCGCGACGTTAAGGGCGGGCAGCGTCGTGTCATGCTCGGCCTGCAGCGTCGTGCGCAGCGCGTCATAGCTCTCCTTGCGCTGGATCAGGCGCACGACTTCCCCAAGCTGGCGGATCGCGTCGTTGATGTGGTCCTGCATCTTGCTTGCATCGGGGCCACTGGACGGATCGTCCTCCTTCCTGGGCTTCGCGTTCTCGGTACGCGCCAGTTCCGCCGTGCTTTTCGCAGAGGCGATCTGCGCCGCAAAGGCGTCCTTGCCGGTCAGGCCCGCGACATGGGCATCGGCATCGGTGTAGGCCTTGTAGGCCGCGTCGAAGTCTGTCCCGGCCTTGCCCACTTCTCCTTTCGGTACCGCGTCGTCGAAGGCCTTCTGCGCCGCCAGCAGTTCCTTAGCCCTGTCGATTCGCGCCTTGGCCTGGTTCATCGCGGCAAGCGCTCCGGGATAGTCCCGCGCCGTTGCCAGGGTTTCAGCTTGCGCCTGGAAGGTCTGCGCATGGCCTTTCTCGGTGGCTGCGAGGCTTTCCTTGTCGTTGGCGTCCACCTCGCCGATCAGCTTCGCGACCTCTTCCTTGCAGTCCAGATAGGCCTCGCAGTCGTCGGCGATCTTCTTCTGGTCGGCTTCCAGGTTATTCACGTTGCTCAGGATCGTCTCCGCCAGCGCGTATTCCCCAAGACGCGCGCGCGATCTTGCGTATTCGAGATCGGAGGTAAGCCGCGCATCGTACGTCGCGATCCCCTCCTTGCCCTTGTGGCCCGCGACATCGGCAATGATCCGGCGTGTCTTGGCCTCGGCGTCGATGTAATTCTGCGCCAGCTCCCGCGTGGCTTCGATGATGTTGTAGCGACCTTCGCCCGAGTTGATCAGGCTGACGGACTTCGCGTAGTCCTTGGTCCTGTCGAAACTCATGGCCTCGACGGCCGCCTGCACCCATTCGATGTCGCGCAGCATGATCGAGCGCAGCGGGCCGGTAACTTTGCTGATCGGGTCGGTAAGCCAGTCCTTCCACAACTTGTATCCGGCAACGTAGGCTTTCGCTTGGTTCGTCAGTACCGTCGCCTCGCCCTCGGCCTTCGGCACCTTGTTGAGGTCGGCGATTGCGCCCAGATAGTCGGGCTTGGCACCCGTAGCCTTGGCCACGCCGTCGTCATACAGCTTGCGCACGGCAGCGACGGCTGCAGTGACCGTCGTCTCTCCGCTGACGTCGGTCGTGCCGCTCAGGCTCACCAGCCCTTCAAGCGTCCCGACACGCTGCAGCCTGTCGGCTTTGATCCGCAGGTACTGCGCATAAGCGTCTGCCTCGGTCTCGGTCTCGTCGCAGCGGACAATCAGGGGCGCGATGGCCCGTTTCGCCGCCTCGAATCTTGCGGCCTTGGCCTCGGCCTCGGCCTTCGCAAGGTCGGCTGCGATCGAGTCAACCTTGCCCTTGATCGGCGGATCGTCGTTCGCCCGCTTGTGGCGCTTCAGCGTCGTGAAGCGAACGTTGAAGACCTCCCATGCCGCCTCGAAAGCGGCGCGGGCCTCCTTCTGTTCGCGGACCGCCTTTTCCAGAACATCAAGATCGGCCAAGACTTTTTCCATGGCGGCCGTGATCGCGTCGAGCCCATCCTCGGCCTTGAGCTCCAATGACTTGGACAGTTCCGCGATCTTTTGCATCCAGTCCGGAGGCACTGGGGCATCCCAGGCTTGGGTCGCGACGACCCTGTAGCCTTCGATCAGTTCCTGCACGCGCCCGACTTCGCCCATGGCAGCCGTCGCCGCCTTCAGCGCCGCGGCGATCTTCACCGTGTCCTGCGCGACCGCGCCTTGCGCGACGGCCGGTTGCCCCTTCAGGGTGTTCACCCGGGCCTCGAACGCAGCAAGTAGTCTCAGCGCCTTCTCCGGATCCGTCTTTGCCAGGTCGCCAAGAGCCATCCATTGCGCGCGCAGCAATGTCGCGTCCTCAGGATGCAAGCTCAGGACCTGCAGGATGTCAGGCTCTTTGGCCTTGAGTGCCAGCTGGACCTTTGCAAAGGCAAGCGAGTCCCGGATGTCCTTGAGAAGGCCGATTGCGCCGGCGTAATCGCCAACTTCGGCCTTTTGCGTCGCCGCCGTCCACTGGTCCTTCAGAACCACCACATTGTCCGGCAACTGTGCCACCGTCTCGGCGACCAAAGGCCCCATACGCTCGATCGCTTTCTTCCACGCGTCGAGCAACTGTGCCTTCTTGCTCTCGATGCCATCCATCTGCGCGGCTGCCATTTCGGCCGGGGACTTGTCCTGCTTGCGGGCCTCGGAGAGAAGCCGGGCCAGCGGGCTGAGCGACTTCATAGCACTTTCATAGCCCTCTGGCGTCGCTGCCTCGGCCTTGCTCTGGGCAAAGGCCCAGACCGCGCGGATCTTGTCGACCTCGCCCTTCCCCGCCTGCAGCGCAGCCAGCACGTGCGGCTCCATCTGGCGCGCGGCGCTGCGCCACTTGTCTTCCCAAGAGGCATCGGTGACCTGCTGGGGTGCGGTGTCGGCGATCACGGTCTCGATACGATCGAGCACCTTGAACGCCGTCACGAAATCGCCCTCCTGGGCTGCCTGGCAGGCGTAATCCCAAGCCGTGCGAACCCGTCCGATCCTCTCCTCGTCGGCGGTGCGTTCCGAGCCCTCGCGCGGCTTGGAAAGGAACTCCATGATGGCAGGCTCGATCGCCGCGCGCGCATACTGCCATTCCATCTCTTCCTTGCTTGTGCCAGAGGCGTCACCGTCCGCAGGCTCGTCGTCCCCGTCCTCTTCCAGAATGGCCCCGGTCGCGTCCAGCACGACCACCTTCATGGGCATGCCTATAGAGGCGAAGAATTGCTTGCACTTGCGCGCAATGCCCGCTGGCGCCTCTGCCAGACAGGTGAACGTGACGACCTTTCCCTTCACCCCGATCGTGCCGAAGGTAGACTTCGACGGATCAACGCCTTCCGCCGCCCTGGCCGTGCGCATCAGCACCTCGGGGCTCTTCATGCGGTGCAAGACAAGCGCCGTGTCCGCAGGATCCTTGCCGAGTGACAGGCCGAAGTTGAGATCGCGTTTGCGAGCGACGCCGATCAGGCTCTTGAGTTCTGCGGCTGCCTCGTCATCCAATGGCATCACGCGTACTCCTGTCTCTGTGCGGGGAACTCTGGAAGCGTAGAAGGCAGCCGTATCACCGGCAACACCCAATTTGCCGCAGATGTGTCGCGACGAGAAATCAGATTTCGCGGAACGGCCTGTCCGAATGGCTGAGCCGCGCCGGTCAGAGCGAAGTTAGCTACCATAGGACGAGCGCACGCAGCGCCTGCGTCAATTGCAGCGCGCACCGTGCGTTCGGCAGGTTGTATGGCGGTGCAACAGGCAGCGGATCAGCGGGTGCTGTCAGAAGAACTTTGCTTGGGCGCGGCAGGGCGCCCGCCTGGCCTATCGGAATCAACTGCCCCTTCCGATATCTCAAGACGAGCTCCAAGATCGGCCGCCTGTCGGTGAAGCTCTACACCCGCTTCCCTATATCGTAGCTGAATGTCGAAGACTTCCGTCTCCGAGTGACGCGGCCTTTTCACTGCCATACATCAAACCCGTACGATTGCCGCGCGCGACCGCTTCCTCGGCGCTTCGATCAGGTAGCCCGTAGCGGATTGCCCCTAGGCTCCAGACTCATTGATGGTCAAAGCCAGAACAGGACGGTTGCGGCGAGT
>CAZVIS010000141.1:0-7635 GCA_964627355.1 uncultured Rhodobacterales bacterium | reverse complement strand
TGGCCTCGCTGCGGCCCGGTCCCCTGCCGACCATCACTGATGCGCCGTTGTCGGTTTTGGTGCCGTCGTTCATGCTGGGAGATGTGCAGCGAGCCTACGAGATCGGCTTCCTGATTTTCCTTCCCTTCCTCATCATCGACCTCGTGGTGGCTGCGGTTCTTATGTCGATGGGCATGATGATGGTGCCGCCCGCCGTCGTGTCGCTGCCCTTCAAGCTTGCCTTTTTCGTCGTCGCGGACGGCTGGTCGTTGATTGCAGGGGCGCTGGTGCGCAGTTACGCCTAGGCGGGCGCCGGCTTGTCCAACCGCCGCTCGTCGGAAGAGAGAGGCGGCAGCAGGTGGCGCCAAGGCAATGCCACAGTGCTGCAGGCATCGCCCCGAAGATGATCATCGCGGTGCGGCTGATCAGTTGTCGCTGCAATAGCCCTCGGGGCGGCCCGCCCTTGACAGCAGGACCCTGACTTGCCCGGGCCGTGAGGCCCGGCCTTTTCCATCTGTCATTTGCCCGTGCAGCGCTGGCACATCGCTGTATTGAAGCTCGCCGCCCGGGCATGTGAGGGCCGGGTCTCAACAGAGAATTAGTCGCTTGCCCGCAGTGTACGAGTGAGAAGCCGCGTCTGCTCCTGCAATCTCACGTTCCATCACCGTCGCTTTGCCGTACCAGGTTGCACATGCTTGCCTGCGTTGCCATGGCATCCTGTCCGCAACCGGAGGGGGCGCCAATACTACCCTCGATCCTCACTGGACCACGAACTCGGCGTGCAGCGCCCCAGCTGCGTTGATGCTTTTGAGAATGTCGATCATGTCCTGAGGCGCCACGCCAAGCGCGTTCAGCCCTGCAACCACCTCGGACAGACTTGTCGAGCCCTCAACCTCGGCAAGTCCGCGCCCAGGCTCTGTCGCGATGCCTGCCTCGGTGCGCGGCACGACAATCGTCTCCCCCTGGCTGAAGGGATTGGGCTGCACGGCAATGGGGGCTTCGTTCACCCGCAAGGTCAGCCCCCCCTGCGCCACCGCAACCCGGCTGATTCGCACGTCGGCACCCATCACGATCGTGCCCGACCGCTGGTCCACAACCACGCGAGCGCGGGACTCCGGCTCGACCGTCAGGTTCTCGACGCGGCCGAGCACATGTGCGGGAGAGCGCATCCCTGCCGCAGGGATATCCAGCGTCACGGTACCGGCGTCGAGCATTGCGGCAACAGGCCGCCCGAATTCGCTGTTGATGGCGCGCTCGATCAGCGAGGCGGTCGTGAAGTCCGGGCTGCGAAGCGCCAGACGTACGGCGCTCAGCCCGGCGAAATCGAAGGGCACTTCCTGCTCGACCCGTGCGCCAGACGGAATAGAGCCCGAGGTCGGCACTCCCTGAACGACCCGCGCTGCATCCCCTTCGGCAGAAACACCGCCTGCCACGACCGTGCCTTGAGCGACGGCATAGATCTCGCCATCGGCGCCGTTCAGCGGCGTCATGACCAGCGTCCCGCCCAGCAGGCTTTTTGCATCGCCTATGGCGGAGACGGTTACATCGATCCGCCCTCCCGCACGCGCGAAAGGTGGCAGCGCGGCCGTGACAAAGACCGCGGCCACATTCTTCGGCCGGAACTCTTCGCCTGTCACGTTCACGCCCAGACGCTCGAGCAAGCTTGTAAGAATTTCCTCCGTGAAGGGCGAGTTGCGCAGCCCGTCCCCGGTTCCGTTCAATCCGACGACCAGACCGTAACCGACGAGATCATTGCCGCGCACACCGTCGAACTCGACGAGGTCCTTGAGCCTTACGGGGCCCGCGCCGGCCGGGCTTGCGAGGACAAGGAGGATCATCGCCAGTCGGATCATCGCAGGAAATCCACAAGGCTCAGGCGGGAAAGCCGGGCAGTCACGGCGTAAAGCGTCTCGATCTGTGTCTCGGTTGCCTCAAGACGGGTCGAAGCCTCGTAGGGATCGACGTCAAGCAGGGCCGACCGGGCGAGTTGCAGGGCGTTTTTCTCGTAGTCGTTGCGCTCTTTGGTATCGGCAATCCGCGCCTCGGTCAGACCGAGGCGTGCAGCAAGGTCGGTCAGCGGGGTCTTGACCGCAAGCAGCGTGTCACCGGCGCGGGTCGCAATGACGGTCCTGGCGCCGTCGTCCTGCGGGATCGAGGTCCGCGTCATCATGGCGGCGAGGGCAAGACCCTCAAGCGTTGTGCGGATCGCGGGATCGGCGGCGGTGATGTCGAGCCGGATGCTGTCGGTCTGCGAAACCGGAACCTCGCCGCCGGGGGCGCCGCCAAGGTGGGCCTGTGCGGCAAAGCCCGCAGGATCGGCGAACCAGGCAGCGACCCGGTTGGCCACCTCATCCCCCGTCAGAGCGCCGGCCACCACGCCATCCAGCAGGCCGAGAAGCGTTGCGGATTCCACGATGGCAGGGCCCTGAACCGCCTCGCCCGCAAACAGCGTCCGCCCTCCGACTTGCACATTCAGGGCCGACAGCGCGGCGTCCAGTCGCTCAGATGCCTCGACACCGGCATTGCCCAGCATTCGCGTCTGTCCGCCCCGGCCCGCCTCGAGCAGGGTAACCGACAGATCGCCGGAGAGGTCGTCAATCGTTCCGAGGGCGGCTTGCATGCTGGTCGCGTAGAGTTCGGCATCGCTGGTCGCGGAACGGTAGCCCTCCAGACGGCGCAGCGAGGTTTCGATCGCCGCAAGCGTCTCGAGGTGGCACTTGAGTGCGCTCGCTGTAGCGGCCGCAGGGGGGGGTGCTCCGTCGGTCGTATGGCGCTGCGCCTGGACCTGAAGGGCAACGCTTTGCTTGCGCAAGAGAAAGCGGTGCGCCATGTCGCCAAGTGTCAGGTTTGCCATGTCAAATCCCCAGCAGAATGTCGATCAGGTTGCCAACGGTTTGGATCACCCTGGCGTTCGCGGCATAGGCCTTCTCGATCACCAGAAGATCCTGCAATTCCCGGTCGGTATCCACGCCGCCTTCGAGTTCCTCGACCGTCAGGGCATCGGCCCTTGCGGTGGTATAGCTTGCCTCGGAGTCCGCCCCGAGTCGCGCTTGCGCAACCCGCGAGACAATCTCTCCGGCAAAATTGGAGTGGCTGCGAAGGCCAGGGGTGACACCACCGCTGGCGGCCAGACGTCCCTCGGTCAAGGCGTCTTGCAGGGCCACAAGCAGCGTCGTTGATCCTGCCGCCCCGGGCGATGCGGCACCAAGGCCATCGCGCACCCGGAACAGCGCGCCACCACGGTCGGGGTCAACCAGCGCATTGACGTTCAGCCGGCCTGCCAGACCGACTTCGTCGGCCGGGTCGAACGCTGCGCCACCATCTGTGAACAGGCCCGGGTCGCCCACAGCCAGGGTCGTGTCCGGCCCGGGAGGCGCAAACCGATCGATGAGGTCGCGTGCGACGGCGTCAAGGCCCGCCTGAATCTCGGGGGCAATGCTGTCACGCAGCGCGAACTGTGCGGCGATCGCGCCGCCTGCCATGAGCCCGTCGGTACCGGTTCCCACGAGCTTGCCGTTCACCGTCAGACCGGACAACGCTCCGCTTGCCAGTGTCATCTCGGGTGTGACAAGGCCTGCCGCCGCAAACCCAACCGTAGCGGGGCGACCGCCGTCGAGCAGGACTGCCCCGCCCGTGGTGTACAGCGCGATCTGACCTTGGCCGCGATCCACTTCCCGCAAGGGCACCAGATCGGAAATGCCATCGATCATCTGCTGGCGCTTGTCCATCAATGCCGAGGCGTCGCGATCGAGCGCGGTCAGGCGCTGAATCTGGCGGTTCATGTCGGCCAAACCCCTGAGGGTGTCGTTCAGCCGTGTGACCTGCTGCGAAATGGTCGAGTCGGCCCGGCTGCGGGCCTCTTGCACCGTCTCGGTGGCGTCGTTCAGCGTCCGGACCAATGTGCTGGCTGTCCCGACCACCGTGGCAAGCCGCGAGTCCGCGTCGGGGCGGCTCGCGGCTTCGATCAGCGCGGCATCGAATACGGCGATGCGGGCAGTCAGAGAACCATCTTCCTCGGGTTCGCCGAGCGCCGCCTCGACCTTTGCCAGAAAGTCGGCGCGCACGTCGCTGCTGGCCGCGCCCGCCTGCGCGATCCGTCGGTCCCCGGTCAGCGCAGCGTTGGTAATCCGCTGCGTTCCCGCAATCTCTACCCCCTGACCGGACCCTGAACTGCGGGCGGTGATCTGCAGTTCGCGTCGGGCATAGCCTTCGGTTGTGGCGTTCGCGATGTTCGACGAGACAAGTTCCGCCTGGCGTGACGAGACGGTCAGCCCGGACAGCGCACTTGAAAGGGTAGAGGACATGCTCATGGTTCAGGACCCTTCGGTCGGGGCGCCTCAGCGCTTGATGTTGGTGGTTTCCTGCAGCATCTCGTCCACCGTCTGGATGACCTTGGCGTTCGAGGAATAGGCGCGCTGCGTCTGGATCAGGGCGGTAAGTTCCCCGGCGACGTCGGTGGCCGATTCCTCGCGCGAGAAGCCTTCGGTCGTGCCTGTCGGCCCGTCGCCCGCGTTCCACAGGTAGAACGGGCCGCTGCTCGGGGTGACTCGGTAAGTCTGGTTCGACAGTACGGTCAGGCCGTTTGGGTTCGGCACGTCGATCACCGGCACCTGGTAGACAAGGCGCGTGAAGCCCTGGTCGTACTTGGCGTAGAGGTTCCCGCTCTTGTCGATCTCGAGTCCGGTCTGCAGACCGACGGGAGAGCCGTCCTTGGTTACCGTGGTCGGCGCAAAGGCGTCTGCAAGTTGGGTCATGCCGCCTTGCTGTCCAGGGGCGCCGAGCGCCATCTGGATTGTCCGGCCGCCAAGGGTCAGCGTCACCTCGCCCGTGGTGGCGTCATAGGCCCCGCCCGAGGTGGTGGTGACCGACGCGATGCGCCCGCCGGTCGCCGCGCTGTTGTCGAAGGTCACGACATATTCGCCGACCGTCGCCCCGCCCGAAGCGCTGTCGGTGATTTCGACCGTCCACTCGTTCGACGCGCCGGTGGCCGGAACGGTCGGCGTGAAGGTAATGTTCAGCTCCTCGGCGTTGCCGAGGTTGCCAAAGTATTCGACGACGAGGTCATAGGGCGTTCCAGAGGCCCCCGCGACCGTCTGCGTCGCGGGCAGATTCACGCCAAGACCGACGCGAGAGGTGGGGTTGGCCACATAGGAATTCGTGTCGATCGTCACGGGGACGAGGCCGCTTGCCGAATCGCGGGGAAAGGTGCCGATCGAGCCGTCAGCATTCGCAGGCCACCCCATCAGCACTTCGCCCGTCGCGGTGCGCAGGACCCCGTTCTCGTCAGCGCGGAACGAGCCCGTGGTGGCCAGCGACAGGGTGTGGGGCCCGCCCGATTGGACTTCGGTGATCGAGGTGACGGGCAGGAAGCCGCGCCCGCTGATCGCGATGTCGGTGGAGTTTGTCGTGCCCAGAAGCGAGGCCTGCTGGTCCACCAGCCGCATCGTGCTGGCGCGCACGCCGCCTGCGGAATAGGTCGTCTTGGCGCCGCCGTTGATGACGATCGACGCGAAATCCGCTGCCGCCCGCTTGTACCCGTAGGTCGCGGAGTTCGCGATGTTGTCCGAGATCGTCGCAAGACGGGTGGCGTTGGCGTTGAGCCCCGCAACCCCCGCGTTGAGCGAAGAGGAAATCGTCATTCGGCCGGCACCTTTCTGCTGCGAGATCAAAACTCGCGGCAACCATGGCCCGATCCGGCTGAAAGAAAGGCTAACGGATAAAATCCTCTGAAATCCAGGGATCCCCCTAGCGGTCGGTCCGCAGCAGAACGATTTCCAGCCGGTTGTTGCGTGCGGCCGTCGGATCGGCCGTGACGGGTTTGCGGTCGCCATAGCCGGTCACCCGTTCGACCCGTGCGGGCGAAAGGCCACGCCTCTCGATCGCGCGGCGCAGCGCCTGTGCGCGGGTGGTTGACATGTTCCAGGTCGGGTTGTCGATCAATGTGATCGGATAGGTCCGCACATGTCCGTTCATCGCCAGCGGGTTGGTGCTGATTGCCAGCACATCGGCAAGGATCGCCGATATGGTCTCGAGCGTTGGCGTCGGATGGTCCGAGGTGCCGACAAAGAGCGGAACATCGGGAAGGTCGAACACCTCGATCACCAGGCCCTCATCGGTGATGCGGCTGACGATATGGCGTAACGCGCGCTCCATCGTCATGCTCTCACCGCCTTTCGCGGTCAGCGCGGCCTGAAGTTCTGCCAGTTGTTCCTCGGCGGTTGGACCCGCAGCGTCGTCTTCGCCGCCCTGTCCGCGCGCGCTGTCTACAGACTCTTGGCTGGTTCCGCCCGTGCCGTTTCGCGCGAGGGTGTTCTCGGCAAAGACACTGTCACCCGACAGCGCCGAATCTCCGCCGCCCGACGTCCGGTTGATCGGAACCGTCGGACTGAAATAGTCCGCAAGCCCCTTGCGCTGTTTTTCTGTCGTTGCGTTCAGCAGCCACATCAGCATGAAGAAGGCCATCATGGCCGTCACGAAGTCGGCATAGGCAACCTTCCACGCACCCCCGTGGTGGCCACCGCCGACAACCTTATTCACACGCTTGATGATGACTGGCGCAGCATTTGACTGCTTGGCCATCACTCACCCAATTCAACACCCGAGAGTGACCCTAGACGAGCGGCGTGAGCATCCGGTTAACCTGTCAAATCCAAGGTAATGGCAAATGAAGGGAGGCGGCCTTCTGGGGAAAAGACCGCCTCCCGGTGACCCGTTCGCCCCGGGAGCAGGGGCGCGGGCCGGCACGCGCGGGAATCAGGACATCCGCGCGGCGTGGGGCCAGACCAGCCGCAACCGGGTTTCGATCCCGATTGCGGCATAGTCCGATTGGAAGGCAAGGGCGTCGGCTCGGCCAAGCGCACATTCGATGCGCAAAGGGTCGGGCGGCTCTTCGGTGCAGGCGGGCGCGCTGCCGATGCCGGCGCGCGCGCGAAGGAAACCTTCAAGGTCCTGCGCATCAAGACCCGTCACCCCGGTCAAGAGCAGGTCGAAGCGCTGAAAGTCGCGGTTCACCGCCACGAACCCGGACTGCGGAAAGCGCCCCATCACATGGTCGCGCAGCACTTGGTCCAACCCAGCCCCCACGGCCCCTGTCTGCAGGCACGGCCCAAGGCCAAGGCGTCGCAAGTGCAGCAGCAGTGCGACCGCCTGAAGGCTGTTGGCCGGGCCGCCCGAGGGCAAAAGGTCATAGGTCGCCGCCTGCGGGTCCGAGATGACCAGACGCAGGCCCGTGCGATTGCCGAGCGTCTCGCGCCAGACGCAGACAGAAGCCCAGTCAACCCCTTCGAGAATCAGTCCGGTCGGCAAGGCAAGCGCCTCGGCCACCTCGCCGGGCGTGCGGTGAAGCTGCGCGGCGACGCGCGAGATGGCGAGCGGGCAAGGGGCCTGCCGCGCCTGTTGCAGTGCAAGGTCGAACCGGACGGCGGGACGCTGGCGCGGCCCCTCTGCGGGCTCGGCGCGTACCCGCAGCCCGAACAGCCCGAGTGTCCGCACCAACCTGCGCGCGGCTTCTGGCGTCGTGGCCGGGAGCAGTTCGCAGGGCGCCTCTGCCAATCGCGCCGTGGCATCTGCCAACGTCGTGCCGGTTTCGGCGGCAAGGACCCCGGCCGCCAGCAATCCGCGTGGCGAAGCGGCGTCGAGCACAACGCGCATCTGCGT
>CAZVIS010000140.1:0-7636 GCA_964627355.1 uncultured Rhodobacterales bacterium | reverse complement strand
CCCCCTCAGTATCCCCTCACCTGCGCCAGCGTCTGGCCGGTGGTCAGCATCTGCGGGTCAAGACGCAGTTCGATCACGGAGAGGGTGCCGCAGGCCCTTGCGGCAGCGAAGGCGTCCGGGAAGTCAGCGCCGTCCGTCACCACCGCCCCATGCCCGCCATAGGCCCTCGCCAAGGCGGCGAAGTCGGGGTTTGTCAGATCGGTGCCCGACACCCGCCCGGGATAGTGCCGCTCCTGATGCATCCGGATCGTGCCGTAGCGGCCGTTGTTCGCCACGATGACGATGGGGGCAGCACTATGCTGGATCGCCGTGGACATCTCGTTCAGCGTCATCTGGAAGCAGCCGTCGCCCGCGAGGCACACCACCGTCCGCCCTGGATGCTGCAGGCTCGCCGCCACCGCCGCCGGGAAGCCATAGCCCATGGAGCCGGAGGTTGGCGCGAGTTGCGTCGGGTATCGGCGGAAGCGGTGATAGCGGTGCAGGAACGCCGCATAGTTCCCTGCCCCGTTCGTCACGATGGCATCCGGCGGCAGGTTCGCGGCCAGCCAGCCGATCACGCCTTCCAGCTTCACTGCGCCGGGGGTTTCCACCGGGCGCTGCCACGCCTCGTACTCGGAGCGGGCGGTGCGGGTCCAGTCGGCCCAAGGACGCGCGGCGGGCACCGTCCCGGCCAGCGCCGCCACCATCGCGGGGGCGGGCAGCGCGATGCCCGGATCGGGGCGGAACACGCGGCCCAACTCCCCCGCATCGGCATGGACATGCACAAGGCGGGGCCCCGGGCGGGTAGGGTCCATCAGCTCATACCCCCCCGTCGCGATGTCCCCCATCCGGGTGCCGAGGGCCAGCACCACATCCGCCTCCTGCAGCCGCTTCCCGAGCCTCGGGTTTATCCCCACCGCAAGATCGCCGACATAGCAGGGATGGTCGTTGTCAAGCCGATCCTGCCGCCGGAAGCTGACCGCCACCGGCACCTCCCACGCCTCGGCGAACCGCGCGAGGTCCGCCGCAGTCTCCGCCGACCAATGCGGCCCCCCCACTACGACCAACGGCCGCGCGGCGCCCGCCAGCGCTTGCGTTACCGCCTCGACCTGCGTTGCCGAAGGCGCAGCGGGCAGGGTCATCACCGGCGCAATATCCGCCGCCTCTGCCATCGCCGACAGCATGTCCTCGGGCAAGGACAGCACCACCGGCCCGGGCCGGCCCGACATCGCCACCGCAAAGGCCCGCGCGATGTATTCGGGCAGGCGCTCGGTCGCATCGACCTCGGCCACCCACTTCACCAAGGGGCCAAAGAAGGCGCGGAAATCGACCTCCTGGAATGCCTCGCGGTCGCGGTGCCCCCGCGCGATCTGGCCGACAAAGACGACCACCGGCGTCGAATCCTGCCGCGCCACATGCAGGCCCGCCGCCGCATTCGTCGCCCCCGGCCCCCGCGTCACGAACAAGACCCCCGGCTGCCCGGTCAGCTTGGCCGTGGCTTCCGCCATCATCGCGGCCCCGCCCTCGTGCCGACAAACGATGTTCTCGATCCCCGAATCGTGCAGCGCATCCAGCGCCGCGAGGAAGCTCTCCCCCGGCACCGAGAACACCCGCCGGACCCCATGCGCCTTCAGCTGATCGACCAGTATCTGCCCGCCGTGCCGCATCATCACCCCCCGCGCTGCCCCGACCATCGCCCGCGCCCCCGGCCAAGGCAAGCTGATGACGCTTAGCCCGCAGGCTTACTGTCTTGACAGACGCAAGACTGACAGATTACTTAGCGCCATGACTAACCAAATCGCCCGCTTCTCCGCCCTCGCCGACCCTACGCGCCTTGCGATGGTGGAACGACTCGCACAGGGGCCCGCCCCGGTTGCGACCCTCGCCGCACCGCATGGCATGGCGCTGCCCACGATCCTGCGCCACCTCAAGGTGCTGGAGGCGGCAGGGATCGTGACCACGCAGAAATCGGGGCGCCAGCGCCTCTGCACCCTCAACGCCACGGCCTTGGCCGAAACGGGGGGCTGGCTCGCCGCCCGCGTGGCCGAATGGGAGGCGCGGGTGGACCGGCTGGAGGCGCTGGCGCTTTCGCTCGACGCGCAGGGAACTTCGCCCGCCCTTGCCGGTTTCACCCCACCCTCAGAAGGAACAGGTTCGCCATGACCTACGACGCCCTCGGTCCCCATGACCTCGAACTCACGCGCCGCATGAAGGCCAGCCGCGCGAGCGTCTGGCGCTGCCTGACCGAGCCTGCGCTGATGGAGCAGTGGTTCTGCCCGAAACCCTGGCGCGCAACTGACATCGTGCTCGACCTGCTGCCTGGTGGCCGATTCTCCACCGTGATGCGTGGTCCGGCAGGAGAGGTGCATGATGAAGGCGCGGGCTGCGTCCTGCTGGTCGAGCCGATGACTCGCCTTGTCTGGACCAGCGCCCTCGGCCCCGGCTGGCGGCCGGTTCTGACGCCGGAGGGCAGCTTTGCGATGACCGCGGTGATGACCCTGCGGGAGGTGGAAAGCGGTACCCTCTACACAGCGCGCGCCCTGCATGCGACCGAGGCAGCGCGGGCGCAACACGAGGCGATGGGGTTCCACGACGGCTGGGGCACCGCCGCCGACCAGCTGGAAGCGCTGGCAGCGACCTTGTGACTTGCGGGGCGGCGGGGGCTGGCTAGGATCGCGCCCGCCCGACCCAAGGAGTCCCCATGCCCCATCACCTTCTCGGCCTCTGCGGCGCCCTTCGTGCCGCCTCGACCAACCGGATGCTTCTGGCCGAGGCGCGCCGCGTCTATGCGCCCGACCACTGGGAGGAAGGCGACCTGCGCCTGCCGCTGTACGACGGCGATCTGGAGGCGGCCGAGGGGATACCGGCCGGTGTCGCCCGGCTGGCGGCGCAGATCGCGGCGGCGGATGGCATCGTGATCGCGACGCCCGAGTACAACAAGTCGGTGCCGGGGGTGCTGAAGAACGCGCTCGACTGGGTGAGCCGGGTGAAGGGCGGGCCGTGGCGGGACAAGCCGGTGGCGATCCTGTCAGCGGCGGATGGGCGCGGGGGCGGCGACCGCTCGCAGTTCGCGTTGCGCCTGTGCCTTACCCCCTTCCGCCCCCGCCTGATCGCGGGGCCCGAGGTGATGATCGCAAACGCCTCACAGGCCTTCGGCCCTGACGGGCGGCTCCTCGACCCCAAGAGCGAGCAGATCCTCGGCGAATTGATGGGCGAACTGCGGAAGGAAATCGAGCGGGGCTGACGCCGTCCTCTGTCTCAAAACATCTCAAGGGTAAGGCGGGGCAGAAGGCCCCCCTACTTCAGCGACGCCTCGACCCGGAACCCCGCCGGGATCCGGTTCACCCCGTCGAGGACCAGCGCCGCCATCGCCCCGGCTACACCCGGCGCCATGCCGAAGCCGATCTTGAAGCCGCCGTTGGCGATGTAATGCCCCGGCCGCCCGGGCCACGCCCCCAGCATCGGCGCCCGGCTTGCGGCCCGGGGCCGCAGGCCTGCCCACCGGGCGACCACCGGCGCGTCCCGCAAGGCCGGGCAGGCCGCGCGGGCCTTTTCGAGCAGCGCGTCAAGCTGGCCGTCGGTTGCTGCCGGGTCGTCCCACACCCGCTCGGACGTGGACCCGATTGCCACTGTCCCATCCGCATGGGGCACGATGTGCAGGCCATCGACGAAAAGCTGCGGCGCTTTGCAGGCGTCATGGGCCAAGAGCGCCGCCTGCCCCTTCTGCCCGTCGCCCACCGGCTGCCTCAGGTCTGCCGACAGGTCCGCCAGCCCCGCCGCCCCCGTCGCCCAGACCACCGCGCCCTCGTCCGGGGCCTCTCCTACAACGACCTCGCCCCCTGCCGACCGCACGGCAGCAACTAGCGCCGCCAGCGCCCCCTTCGGGTTGATCCGCCCCGTCAGCGTGTCCCCGACAATCCAGCCCGAGGGGCTGGAAGGCTCCCACGCCGCCCCGGTCGCAGCCACCACCTCCCACACCGCCCGCCCCTGCCACAGCGCTGCCGCCCCCTGCCCGCGCAGCCGCGCGGCCTCCACCGCCGCCGCATCCGCCAAGGGCTGCAGCCGCCCCATCCGGCCATAGCCCGTGGACAGCCCCGAGGCCGCCTCGACCGCGCCCCACCACGCCTCAGACACAAGCAGACTCTCCAACTGGAACGCCTTCTTCTCGTTCCACGCTTCGGGCACATGCGGGGCCAGCGCGCCGACCACGCCGCCCGAGGCGCCGGCCCCTACCGCCGCCGTCTCGACCACCCGCACCCGCGCCCCGCGCGCAGCACAGGCCCAGGCGATGGACAGGCCGAACACGCCCGCCCCCCGCACCGTCACGTCCGGTCTTGCCATTCCCCGCGCCCTTCCCCAGTGTCGCGCCGCCATGGACTTAGGCCCAATGACCTCCCGCGACCAGAGCGCCGAGATAAGCTGGACCGACGGCGGCGTGCCTGTCTCGGACCGCTTCGGCGATCCCTATTTCAGCCTGAAGGGCGGGCTGGAGGAGACGCGGCATGTGTTCCTGTCGGGCAACGGGCTGCCCGACCGGCTGGCCGACGGGTTTCACATTGCGGAACTGGGCTTTGGCACGGGGCTGAACCTCCTCGCCCTTCAGATCGCCTTCGCCGCTATGGGCCGCCACGGCACCCTTCGTTTCACTTCCTTCGAGGCCTTCCCGATGCGTGCGGGGGACATGGAGACCGCGCTGTCCGCCTTCCCCGAGGCGCTTGCCGCCGCCACGCCCCTCCTCGCCCAATGGGCCGAGGGGCGGAGCCGAATTGCGTTGCCGGGAGTCGAGGCGGAGATCCTCCTCGGTGACGCCCGCACCACACTTCCCGCATGGCAGGGCCGGGCCGATGCCTGGTTCCTCGACGGCTTCTCCCCTGCCCGTAACCCCGAGATGTGGGGGGACGACATCCTGCAAGCCGTCGCCCGCCACACCGCCCCCGGCGGCACATTCGCCACCTACACCGCCGCAGGCCACGTCCGCCGCGCGCTGGCAGGCGCAGGCTTCACCGTTGAGCGCCGCCCCGGGTTCGGGTCAAAGCGGCACATGAGCGTGGGGCGCTTGCCATGACCGTCGCGACCGCGACGCCGCAGAACACGCGCCTTGGCATCCTGCTGATGGTGGCGACCGTCCTCTGCTACACCGCGCAGGACGGGGTGACGCGGTATCTCGCGGGCGAATACAACGTCATGATGGTCGTGATGATCCGCTACTGGTTCTACGCGGCCTTTGTTCTGATGCTGGCCGCGCGCGCGCCGGGGGGCCTGCGGCGGGCGGTGACGACGCGGCACCCGGTCCTGCACCTGTCGCGCGCGGGCCTGCATGTGGCCGAAATCTGCGTGATCGTCGCCAGCTTCACCTTCATCGGCCTCATCAACACGCATGCCGTCTTTGCCGTCTGCCCCCTCATCATCGCGGCCATGTCGGGGCCGATCCTGGGAGAGCAGGTCGGTCTCGCCCGATGGATCGCCATCGGGGCGGGGTTTCTAGGGATCGTGGTGATCCTGCGGCCGGGGACGGACCTCTTCACCCTGTTCGCGCTCCTCCCCCTCGCCTCGGCCACGATGTTCGCGCTCTACTCGGTGTTGACGCGGCTGGCGACGCGGGACGAGGCGCCGTTCGTCGCGCTGTTCTGGTCGGGCATCCTCGGCGCCACGCTGATGACGCTGGCCGGTGCGGCCTGGTGGGAGCCGATGGCGCCCCGCGACTGGGCGCTGACGGCATTGAACGGGGCGATGGCGGTCATGGCCAACTGGCTGATGATCCGCACCTATGCGGTGGCCGAGGCCGCGGCGGTGCAACCCTTTGCCTATTTGCAACTGGTGTTTGTGACGATCATGGGGGTTCTCGTGTTCAACGAGGTGCTGACGCTGCCCACCTTGATCGGCGCGGGCATCGTCGTCGCGGCAGGGCTCGCTGCGCTGATGGTGGCGGAGCGGCGGGGATGACCGAGCAGAACACCAGGCTGGGCATCTGGCTGATGGTCGGCACCACGCTGGTCTTTGCGATGCAGGACGGCCTCTCGCGGCACTTGGCGGGCGAGTACAACACCATGATGGTGGTGATGATCCGCTTCTGGTTCTTCGCGCTCTTCGTCTGCGCCATGGCCGCGCGGGCGCCCGGGGGCCTGCAGGCGGCAGTGCGCAGCCGGTTCCCGGTGATCCAGGTGCTGCGGGGCGTGCTGCTGGCCGCCGAGATCTGCGTCATGGTGGTAGGGTTCGTCCACCTCGGCCTCGTCAACGCGCATGCCGTCTTCACCTGCTACCCCCTGCTGATCGCCGCCCTGTCGGGGCCGGTGCTAGGAGAGCGGGTGGGTTGGCGGCGCTGGACGGCGATCGGGGCGGGGTTTGTCGGCGTGCTGGTGATCCTGCAGCCGGGGTTCACGGTGTTCTCGCCCTGGGCGCTGGCACCGCTGATCGCGGCGACGATGTTCGCGCTGTATGGTCTGCTCACCCGTTTCGTGGCGCGCGGAGACAGCCCGGCGGTCAGCTTCTTCTGGACGGGGGTGGCGGGCGGCGCATTCATGACGCTTGCGGGGATATGGTTCTGGGAACCGATGACGCCGGGGGATTGGGGGCTGATGGCGCTTCTGTGTTGCTCGGGCGCCTTCGGGCACTGGCTCCTGATCCGCGCCTATGACGTGGCCGAGGCATCGGCGGTGCAGCCCTTTGCCTATCTGCAACTGGTGTTTGCCAGCCTGATCGGCCTGACCGTCTTCAACGAGACGCTGAAGACGAATGTCGCTTTGGGGGCGGGAATCGTGGTGGCGGCGGGCCTCTTCACACTGTGGCGGGCAAGGGTGACGGGGAAGGGCTGAGGCTGTCAGCGCCCCGTCAGTTCCGACGTCAGCCGCACCGGCCCCGCCTGCCCCTTCAGCCGTGCGCGGTAGATCACCAGCGATTCCGCCACCCGCATCACATAGGTCCGCGTCTCGGAAATCGGGATCATCTCGACCCAATCGACCACATCGACCGACGGGTCGCGCGGGTCGCCGAAGGCCTGCACCCAGCGTCTGGGCCGCGACGGCCCGGCGTTGTAGCCCGCGGCGACCAGCGCCACCGCCGGGCCAAACTCCTCTACCAACTTGGCCAGATAGGCCGCGCCAAGCGACACGTTATAGGCCGGATCGCCCGTCAGGCGGCCCTTGGCATAGGGCTGGCCGGTCTCTTTCGCCATCTCCTTGGCGGTTCCCGGCATCACCTGCATCAGGCCCATGGCCCCCGCCGGGCTGACCACCGCCGGGTCGAACTCGCTTTCCCGCCGCGCGATGGACAGGGCAAGCGCGCGGCTGACGGACAGGTTGTCGGGCACCATGCCCACCACGGGGAAATAGGTGTCGGGCAGGATCGCGCCCTGTTCGGCGGCCTGCTTGGCGACGACAAGGGCGATATGCGGCTCTCCCACCTCGCGCGCCGCCTCGGCCAGTTGTGCCAGTGCGCGGGCATCCAGCCCCTCGGCCAGATGCAGGAAGAAGCGTTTGGCAAGGTTGCGGTCCCCGGCCTCAAGGAGGGCCTGCCCGGCGGCAAAGACGGTGGAACTGGCAAAGCCCGCCTGCTGCCAGTCGGCGGGCCGCGTGCCCGACACCAGCCGCGCATCCAGCGCCAACCCCAGACGTTCGGCGGCGAGCAGGCCGTAGTAGGCGCTCTGGTACTGCGCGGCCTC
>CAZVIS010000139.1:3999-7746 GCA_964627355.1 uncultured Rhodobacterales bacterium | reverse complement strand
CCGTTCAACTGACGTCGGTATCCATCCAGATCGTCACGGGGCCGTCGTTCGTCAGCGCGACGGCCATGTCGGCGCCGAACTCGCCCTGCGCGGTCGGAATGCCTTGGGCGGCCAGCGCCGCGATGAAGTGAAGCCACAGCCGCCGCCCGTCGTCGGGTGGCGCTGCTGTGGAAAAGCCGGGCCGATTGCCGCGCAGGTCGGCGGCGAGGGTGAACTGGCTGACGATCAGCGCGGCGCCCCCGGTGTCGAGGATCGAGCGGTTCATCTTGCCCGCCTCATCCTTGAAGATGCGCAGCTTGGCGATCTTGGCCGCCAGCCGGTCCGCCTGCGCCTCGGCATCGCCCTGCATCGCGCAAAGCAGGATCAGCAACCCCGGCCCGATCTCTCCCACCAGCCGCCCCTCGACCGTGACCGAGGCCCCGGTGACGCGCTGGACGACAGCTCTCACAGCTCGTGCGACCAGGGCGGGTTCGCGCCGGGGCGGCTGACGGTGACAGCGGCAGCGCGGTTGCCGAGGGTCAGGGCCGCGTCGAGCGTGGCATCCGGCAGCGCCAGAAGCCCCGCCTTCGTCAGCACCCCAGCCCGATGCAGCGCAGCCAGCACCCCCGCATTGAACGTATCCCCCGCGCCGACCGTATCGGCCACCGTCACCTTCTGCGCCGCCACGAACCGGTCCTGCACCGCAGTGATCGCCCGCGCGCCCTTGGCTCCTTCGGTCACCAGCACCAGCTTCGGCCCCCGCGACAGGATCCCCCGCGCCAGCGCCGCGATATCCCCGGCCCCCTCCAGCCAGTGCAGATCCTCGTCCGACAGCTTCACGATATCCGCCATCGCCATCATGCCTGCGATCCGCGCGCGATAGCCCGCCTGATCGGTGATGAAGCCCGTCCGCACGTTCGGGTCGATCATCGTCACCCGCCCCCCCGCCGCCGCCCGCGCCATGAAGGCCGCATAGGTGGACGCCGCAGGGTCGTTGATCAGGCTGATGCCGCCGAAGAAGAAGGCCGCAACCCCCTCGGGCAGGGCGGGCAGGTCCGCCACGGCCAGCATCCGCCCCGCCGTGTTCTCGTCATAGAAGGCATAGCTCGCCTGGCCGTTCACCAGCTTGACGAAGGCCAACGTCGTGGGCCGGGCCGAGCGGGCGGCGAGCGAGGTATCCACCTTCGACGCCGCCAGCGTGTCGATCAGGATCTCGCCCATCAGGTCGGTGGACAGCCCTGAGAAGAACCCTGCGGGCACCCCAAGACGCCCCAAGGCAATCGCCGTGTTGAACACCGCGCCCCCGGCGTAGGGCGCAAAGGCCGCCTCGCCCGCCACCGTCTGGCGCGGAAGCATGTCGATCAGGGCCTCGCCACAGCACAGAATCATCGGATCGTCCCCTCGGTTTTCGTCACTCTAGCCCAATGCCTCAGCCCGCAAAGTACGGCGCCAGCGCCGCCCGCACGCGGTCGAGCGGCGTCGCCCCGCTGGTATCGGGAGCAAAGGTCTGCCCGGTGATCGCCTGATAGGCATCGATGTAGGTCTGCGCGGTCTGCGCGATCATCGCCTGCGGGATCTCGGGGATCGCATCCGTGTAGGGATCGCAGCGCGCCGCGACCCAGGCGCGGATCACGTCCTTGTCGAAGGATGGCGGGCGCGTGCCCGCCGCCAGCGCCGCCTCATACCCCCCGGCCAGCCAGTAACGGCTGCTGTCGGGCGTGTGGATCTCGTCGGCCAGATACAGGTCGCCATCCGCGTCCAGCCCGAACTCGTACTTCGTATCCGCCAGGATCAGCCCCCGCGCCGCCGCCATCGCCTGACCCCGGGCGAACAGCGCCAGCGAGATCGCCTCCACCCGCTCCCACAGCCCCGGCGCCAGCAACCCGCTTTCGCGGATCTCGGACGCCGTCAGGGGTTCGTCATGGCCGCCGTCAAAGGCCTTGGTCGTGGGCGTGATGATCGGCTGCGGCAGGGCCTGATTGTCGCGCAGGCCCTCGGGCAGCGTATGGCCATACATCTGGCGCGCGCCCGCCCGGTACATCGTCAGGATCGAGGTCGAGGTGGTCCCCGCCAGATACCCGCGCACCACCACCTCCACCGGCAGGATGGTCAGCCGCCGCCCGATCACCACGTTCGGATCGGGATAGGACAACACATGATTGGGGCACAGGTCCGCCGTCGCATCGAACCAATGGCGCGCGACGCCGGTCAGCACCTGCCCCTTCCACGGGATCACGGCAAGGATCCGGTCAAAGGCCGACAGCCGGTCCGAGGCGATCAGGATGCGGCGGTCGCCTTCAAGGTCATAGCAATCCCGCACCTTGCCAAAGTAAGGGTTCGGCAACTCGGGGATGCGCGCATGGGGCAGGGTGCGGGTGAGATCGGGCAAGGCGCGCCTCCGGGCCGGGACGCGCGCCTTGTCGGGCGCAACGACGCCGATGTCAACGCGCGCTCAGAACAGCGGCACGCCCGTATCGTACAGCCCGTTCAGCGCGCTGCGCTTGGGCCGCAGGACATGGCCCGCCACGCTGCTCAGCGGCGCCTTGCTCGACACCTTGCCAAGCGGAATGGTCAGCGCCAGTTCCACGCCGTCGATCTTCATCTCGTCCACCGACTGGTGCGTGAATTCGACCGACACAACCGCCGGATAGCCGATCACGCGGCTCAGGTCATAGCCCACGCCAAGGCCGACGGTGTAGATGTCCTCCTCGTCAAAGGACAGCGCATCCACCCCGGCAAAGACCGTGACCCGGTCTGACAGGTCATAGACCCCGGCCAGCCGCACCAGCGTCGGGTCGCGGTCCGAGGTGTCGATGTCGCTGTGCACGACCGCCGCGCCCAGCGTCAGGCGGTCGTTCGGCAGGGCCCAGGCGGTCACGCCGTAATCCTCGGCCTCGATGTCGAGGTCGCCAAAGTCGCTGCGCCCGGCAAAGGCCTCGACCCCCCAACGTTCCGCGGCATAGCCAAACGTGACGCCCCGCGACGACACCTCGACGGCGCGGAACGGCTGGTCAACCTCGATGCGCTGCGCATAGGCGCCGACCGTCAGGCCATTGGCAAAGCGGTAGTGGCCGTCGATCGACAGAAGGGTGGTGTCGATGTTTCCGATGAACCCGCCGACGTCGAGGTTCTGCGCACTGATGTCGCCGCCAAGGAAGAAGCCATTCCCGAAATCGGCATCGAAAGCGACGTCCAGACTGCGCGCAGACAGGTCGTCATCGAACCCCTCGACCGACACGCTGCCGGTGCCAAAGCTGATGGCCGCCGAGAAGTCCTGCGCATTTGCGGCCGCGCAGAGGCCCGACATGGTAAACAGGACAACACAGGAAAACAGACCGTTACGGCACATGGACACACACTCGCACACACTGGATACCCCGGTGCACGAGTTAACACATCGTTAGGTTTCTCGGCAGACGAGGGGGCGGACTGGTGTGGTAAATGCGGCATCCTGCCGCACCTTCATCCAGTTTGCTGCAACTGCGCCAGATACACGCCGCCCGCCACCAGCGCCGCGACCAGCAGGACGGTCAGTGCGATCTTCCAGACGCTCCACGGCCGTTCACCACGAACCTTGCCGGTCTGGCCGTTGACGACAAAGCGGTAGGTCCGCCCGCCGTACTTGTAGGCGGCCATCCAGACCGGCAGCAGGACGTGCTTGAACGTCTCGTCCGAGTAATCGGTGTTCACCCGCGCAATGCGCTGCTCATCCCCGCCGATGTCGCGGCGCACGTCGTCGCGGATCACCGCTGCCATGATCTCGCGCGC
>CAZVIS010000139.1:0-3899 GCA_964627355.1 uncultured Rhodobacterales bacterium | reverse complement strand
GCGCCGTGTCGCGGCCCTGCGCCAGCGTCACCGTATAGCCCTCGGCGGTGAAGCCTGCGAGGAAATCGGGCCGATAGGCCTCCAGCGCCGCAAGGTCCCACGGCTCCAGCGCCTCGGTGTATCCCCTGGGCAGGCTGGTCGAGGCCAGCACCAGCACGTCGTCGAAATGCCGCGCGACCCAGCCTGACACCGGCTTCCACCGGGTCTTGCGCACCTGTTCCTGCCGCCGCTCCATCTTGCCGTTCACGTTCACCGTGACGGTCCGCGTTTCATAGTAATGGGTCCCCCGCTCGCCCGCATAGCGGCTGCGGGTGCCCGCGTCGAAGGTCCAGTAAGGCGTATAGATGCCCGTCATCGCGCGTCCCTTGCGGGCATATTCGACAAGGGAATTCGGCGCGAACCACAGTCGGCCCAGCCATTTGACCATCGCCGCCCGCGCCTGCGCCTCGGTCAGCGCAAAGGGGATCAGCGCCTGCGGCTTGATCTGCCTTGTGCTGCCGGTGCCGATGACCACGGGCGTCGCGCAGAACGGGCACTCGGTCGCATGGGTCGCGCCCTGAAACTCGACCAGCGCGCCGCAGGACGGGCAGGGGGTCGTGCGCTTGTCCGCCATCGTGTCGGGGGCAAGGTCATCTTGCAACCCGCGCGCCAGCTCCAGTTCGCCAAGCGCGCGAGACCGCGTGGACGCGGGCACCTCGGGGATCGCCTGCACATGCCCGCAGTGGTCGCAGGTCAGCGAGGTGGCGCCCGGCGCAAAGCGCAGGTCCGACCCGCACTGCTCGCAAGGCCAGCGGTGTTCGGCCTCGTCCAGCACGGGGTCAGACCCCGGGCGGCAGGGGCGGGGGAACGTGGGTCAAGAGGCGCGCAAGGTCGGTTTCGGCGGCAGGCTGCCAGCCGTCCATCCCCGTGGACCACACCATCGTGGTGCGCGTCAGCCGCCCGTCGGCCACCATCGCGGGCAGCGCATCCTCACCAATTGGCCCGATCGTCGCGCCATTCGCCGCCACATGCCACGTCCGTGCCGCAGATGGCGGAGGGGGTGGCGGAGGCGCCGCCGCCGCTGCAGGTGCAGCCCCCCAGGGCCCTGCTTGTCCCGCGCCAAGCTGCATGCCCATGGCCGCCCCAAGCCCCGTCTGCATCGCCGCCGCAGCCGCACTCGCGGGGTTCGCCATCGCCTCGGCCGCATTGTACTGCATGTACTTCGACAGATCGCCCACGACGCCCATGGACGTCCGCTTGTCCATCGCCTTTTCCACCTCTTCGGGCAGGCTGATGTTCTCGATGTAGAATTCCGGCAGCGCCAGGCCGTATTCGGCCACCTTGGGCGCAATCGCGGTGGTGACCAGCTTGCCCAGGTCCTGTGTGTTCGCCGCCATGTCGAGCACCGGGATCCCCGATCCGGCCAGCACCCGTGACACTTCCTGCAAAATCACGTTGCGGATCTGAAAGCTGATCTCATCCGCCGTGAACTCGCCGTCCGTCCCGACGATCTCGGTCATGAACTTGCCCGGATCGGCCACCCGCATCGAATAGGTGCCAAAGGCGCGCAGCCGGACCGGACCGAATTCGGGGTCGCGGCTCATGATCGGGTTCTTCGTGCCCCATTTCAGGTCGTTGAAGCGGGTGGTGTTGACGAAATAGACCTCGGACTTGAAGGGGCTGTCGAACCCGTGGTCCCAGTGCTGCAGCGTCGTCATGATGGGCATGTTGTTCGTCTCGAGCATGTAGAGCCCGGGCGCGAACACATCGGCCAGCACCCCTTCATGAATGAACACCGCCGCCTGCCCCTCGCGCACGGTCAGCTTGGCGCCCATCTTGATGGCGTTGCCCCGCCGCTCGAACCGCCAGACCATCGTGTCCCGCGTATCGTCGAGCCACGAGATGACGTCGATGAACTCGCCCTTGAGGAAGTCGAAAACCATGGCCGTACCCCGCCCTGTGCTGTGGACTTGCGCGAACGGATAGCTAGGCGCGCAAGGCCGGTCCCGCTAACCTTTGCCCGGATTATTCCCCCAAGTCTATCTCAGGAGTATTGCAATGACGCTTGACGCGATTGACCGTCTTGAAGGCGCCGAGGCAAAGCGCATCCTGCGCCGCCTGCTGGCCCGCGCCACCAGCCCCGCCTTCGGTGTGCTGCCGCAGCGCGAACTGAACCTATTGCTGTTCGAGGCCCTGCGCGATGCCGGTGTGGTCCGGGCCGAGGCGTCGCTTTACACGCTGATGACCGACCTCAAGATCAGCCGTGCCCGGGCGCGCAACCTGCTGTTCGATCTGGAGATCCGGCAGGCGCTGGCGATCGAGGATCTCGACGCGCAGGCCCGCCGCGCGCTGGCGCTGCCCAAGGGCTTTGTCCTCGACGGCAACTATCTGGTTTTCGGGATCGAGAATCCGCTGGTGCAGGCCCACATCAAGGACCGCGTGGCGCAACTGGGCCACCTGACGGACGCAAGTTTCGACAGCACGCTTATCCGCATCAAGCCCGGCGCCATGGGTGCGCTGGTCGAAAGCCTGATGGACGCGAACGAACGCAATGCCTTCCGGCAAGGCATGATCGCGGCGGGCCTTGACAAGGACAAGGGTCTGGCCGCAGCACTGACCTACGGGATCAAGTACCTGGCGACGACCTATCTGGGCAAGGAGGCGACCGAGGCAGGTGCGGGTTATCTTGAAGATCTGGCGAACTTCATCATGCCCTATGCGCGCGGCGCCGTGGATCGCGTGACGGCCATCCTCAAGGACATTGCCGCAGAACCCGCAGGTCCTCCGCAGATCCGCAGGCTCTAGGCCCCGCCGCCCAACAGTTCCGCCGCGATCAGCCCCACGATGGGCCGCGCCTCGGCCTCGGTCATGTCGGGGCGCAGGCGGTCGTCGTACAGCATGCGCAGCATCAGCTCATCCATCGGCGTCAGCAGCGCAAACTCCTGATCGTCGTTGAAGATCGAGGGCCGCGCGCGCGGGCTGTCGTTCGGCAGGCCCAGACCTTGCGCGATTTCCTCATGGATGCAGGACTGGTGCAAAAGGTCGGGATGTTCCGACCGGATCACCGCGAAGGCGCGGATATAGACCGAGGTCCGCGCCTCGGCCATCACGCTGACCTGGCAGTAGGTCGAGGCGGGCAGCCGGGTAAAGGCGCCGATCTCGGTGGCCGAGAAACCCGGCATCACCGCCGCGATCTCTGGCGCCAGCGCCTGCCGCTCATCCTCGCTGACGATGTAGAGGAAGAAGTTCGGCGCCGCCTCGGACAACCGGATCGGATGGCCGGTCACCCGTGACAGACGGTCAAGGTAGCTGCCCACCCGCGCCCGCTCGGTCGCGCGCCGGTCCTCGGGGACCGAGGCGCCAAACCGCAGCGACACGCGCACCGGCGCCTGCCAGCGCCGCAACCGGCTGGCGGTCTCCTGCGCGACATAGCCGTCCGTGCCGTTCTGGAACTCGTCGTACAGGGCCACGCGCAGGAACGCCTCGGCCAGCATCCGGTCGGTGAAGGGGGCGTCGGGCGCCCCCCCGTCCGACCGCAACAGGCCCCGCGACAGAAGTGTGCCCTGCACCTGCGCGAAATAGGCCCGCATCGCCGCACTTTGCGGCGTCTCGGGCGGCGGCGTCACCACGACTGGCGGCGGCGTGACCGCGACCGGCGCGCTGGTGCAGGCCGTCAGGGCCAGAGCGCCCGACAGGGCCAGGGCCATGCCGGGCGAAAGGGTCAGGGGAAAGCGGCGCATGTCGCCCCGTTTCTCAGCCGACCGAAGCGCCGACCTGCCCTGCAGAGCCCGAGGTGCGCGCCTTGGCCGAGGCGAGCGTGTCGCGCAGTTCGACTTCCATCTTCTGCAGGTCCGCCTCTGCGGCCGAGCGGCGCTTCTTCCCCTCGTCGGCGATGGCAAGGCTTTCGTTGATCGTGGCGA
>CAZVIS010000138.1:0-7785 GCA_964627355.1 uncultured Rhodobacterales bacterium | reverse complement strand
TCACCTTGCCCGAGGATCTGCCGCTGGTGCGCGGCGGGCCGGTTCGATTGCAGCAGGTTCTGGTCAACCTGATCTCGAATGCCGCCGACGCGGTCGAGGGCGTCGAGGGCGCGTCGATCGCGATTGCCGCAAGGGCCGACGGTGAACGTGTCCTTGTGACGGTCGAGGACAACGGCCCTGGCGTGCCAGCCGCCATCGCGGACCGCATCTTCGATCCGTTCTTCACGACCAAGCGGGTGGGTGCGGGCCTGGGGCTTGGGCTTTCAATCTCGTACAACATCATGAAGGACTTTGGCGGCGACCTGCGCGTTGCGAACCTGGCGGGTGGGGGCGCAGTGTTCACGGTCGAGCTTGCGGTGGCGGCAATGCGGGCCGAGGCTGCGGAATGATGCGTCCGCGTGTCCTGCTGGTGGACGACGATGCCGCGATGCGCGCCTCGACCGAGCAGGCGCTGGACCTCGCCGGGCTTTCGGTGAGCGGATTCGGCTCGGCCGAAGAGGTGCTGGAACATGCGGGGCCGGGGCTGAACGGCGTGGTCCTCAGCGACATCCGCATGCCCGGGATGGACGGGATGACGCTGCTGCAACGGCTGCGCGACCTTGACCCGGACCTGCCGGTGATCCTGATCACAGGCCATGCCGAGGTTCAGCTGGCGGTCGAGGCGATGCGTCGGGGCGCCTATGACTTCATCGAGAAGCCCTTTGCAACGCAAAGCCTGATCGCGGTCCTGCGCCGGGCGCTGGACCATCGCGTGCTTGTGCTGGACAACCGCCGCCTGCGCGCGGCGGCGGGTCAACGCGACGATCTGGAGGCGCGGCTGCCCGGACGGTCGGCCGCGATGATCGACCTGCGGTACCGGCTGCGCGCGATCGGCGCGTCCGAGGCGGATGCGCTGATCGTGGGGCCGACCGGCGTTGGCAAAGAGGTCGTGGCGCGCGCCATGCACGACCTGTCGCCCCGCGCGGCCCGTCCGTTTGTCGCCGTGAACTGTGCGGCGCTGCCTGCGGCGATGATCGAATCCGAACTGTTCGGGCACGAAGCCGGCGCCTTTCCCGGCGCGATGCGCGCGCGTTTCGGCCGGTTCGAACATGCGCGCGGCGGCACCGTGCTGCTGGACGAGGTGGGGCAGATGTCCCTCGATCTTCAGTCCAAGCTGCTGCGCGTCCTGCAGGACAGGATGATCACCCGGCTGGGGTCGAACGAGGTGATCCCGCTCGACGTGCGATTCATCGCTACCAGCAAGACCGATCTGGCCGAGGATGTGGCGCGGGGCGTGTTCCGCGAGGATCTGTACTGGCGGCTGAATGTCGCCTTGTTGCGGGTGCCGCCCTTGTCGGCCCGTCGCGAGGATATCCCGCTCTTGTTCCTGCAACTGGTGCGAGAGGCGGCGGCCCGCCATTCCGCGCCCGACCGCACGCCCGACCCGGAACTTCTGGCCGAGCTTTCCGCCCGCGACTGGCCCGGCAACGTGCGCGAGTTGCGCAACGCGGCCGACCGGTTCGTACTGGGGCTTGAGTGGATGCCGGGGGCGACGGGCCCAGAGGTTCCGCGTCTGGCCGAACGGGTTGCCGGGTTCGAGCGGTCGGTCATTGCGGGGGCGATCGCGGCCCACGGCGGGCACCTGCGGCGGGTCTATGAGCAGCTGGGGATCTCGCGCAAGACGCTGTACGAGAAGATGCAGAAGCACGGGCTGGACCGTCACCTGATCGCGGACGACGACAGCGACTGAACGATGGGTGGAAATCCACTCACGTCTCCGGGCGGCATGTTCCCAAATCCACCCATCTTCGCCGGAGCGGCGCGGTTTCGGCGCGCGGTGCGCGGCAAATCGGTTGCCTCGCACCGGGTTCGGCCCTCTGCATGGCGCATCGCCGCCGGGTCCGAGGAGGGACCAGCGGCAGAATCGCCAATATTGGGAGGAACCAATGGCACGTTTCGTCAAGCTCGCCGCCGTGGCGACGGCCGCCGCCTTTGCGGCCACCGGTCTGTTTGCCCAAGGCTATCCGGACCGGTCGATCACCATGGTCGTGCCCTTCGCGGCCGGTGGGCCGACCGACACGGTCGGTCGCCTGATCGCCGAGAAGATGTCGGCCGACCTTGGCCAGCAGATCATCGTCGAGAACGTTGGCGGGGCAGGGGGCACGCTGGGGGCGGGCAACGTGGCCAGCGCCGAGGCGGACGGCTATACCATCCTGTTGCACCACATCGGCATGGCCACGTCGGCCACGTTGTACCGCAATCTGGCCTACAAGCCTCTGGAAGCCTTTGAATACGTCGGTCTGGTGACCGAAGTGCCGATGACCCTTGTCGCGCGCAAGGATTTCGAGCCTGCGGACATGGCCGGGCTGATCGCCTATGTGAAAGAGAACGCGGACACCATCACGATGGCCAACGCCGGGATCGGCGCGGCCTCGCACCTGTGCGGGATGCTGTTCATGCAGGCAGTGGAGGCCCCCATCGTGACCGTTCCCTACAAGGGCACCGGACCCGCGATGACCGAACTTCTGGGCGGGCAGGTCGATATCATGTGCGACCAGACCACCAACACGACCGAGCAGATCAAGGGCGGCACGATCAAGGCCTATGCCGTGACCTCGTCCGCGCGTCTGGACATCTTCCCCGACCTGCCGACCGTGTCCGAAGGCGGCCTGCCGGGCATGGAAGTGTCGATCTGGCACGGCATTTATGCCCCCAAGGGCACCCCGGCAGAAGCGACCGAACGCTTGTCCGCCGCGCTGCAGAAGGCGCTGGCCGATCCCGAGATCGCGGCCAAGTTCGGCGAGCTAGGCACCGCGCCCTCCGCGCCCGCCGATGCCACCCCCGCCGCGCTGAAGGCCAAGCTGGAAGCCGAAATCGCCCGCTGGCAGCCGGTGATCGAGTCCGCTGGCGTTTACGCGGACTGACAGGGCAGGCCCCGGCTTTCGGGCCGGGGCCGCATTCCGCCTTGGGGGAACAAGATGGATCGCATCAACAAGACGGACTTTACCGCGGGACTGCTGTTCGTCCTGTTCGGTCTGGGCTTCGGCATTTCGGCCCTCGGGCTGGAGATGGGGACGACGCTGCGGATGGGGCCGGGGTACTTTCCCATGGTGCTGGCCGTTCTGCTGACCGGACTTGGCGTCGCGATCGTGGTGTCCTCGTTCCGGTCGGTGGGCGAAGCGGTCGGCGCCTACGCCTGGCGCGGCATGGTCTTCATCCTTGGCGCGCCGATCTTCTTTGGCCTGACGGTCCGGGGCCTAGGCTTTGTCCCCTCGATCTTCGCGACCACGCTGATTGCCGCGCTGGCGGGGCTGAAGCTTAAGCCGCTTTATGCCGTCGGGCTGGCGGTCGCCGTCACCGTGTTCTGCACGCTCGTCTTCTCGGTCGCCCTTGGTCTGCCGTTCCGCCGTTTCGGGCCGTGGCTGCCCGTGCTGGGAGGCTGAGCGATGGACCTTCTGTCGAACCTTGCCCTTGGCTTTGCCACGGCGGCCAGCCCCGAGAACTTGCTGTTCTGCCTGATCGGGGTGATCCTTGGCACGCTGATCGGCGTGCTGCCCGGCATCGGCGCCACCGCGACCATCGCGATGCTGCTGCCGATCACGTTCCAGCTGGAGCCCGTCTCGTCCCTCATCATGCTGGCGGGCATCTACTATGGCGCGCAGTACGGCGGATCGACGACCGCCATCCTGATCAACATGCCGGGCGAATCCTCGTCGGCCGTGACCGCCATCGACGGTTACCAGATGGCACGCCGCGGCAAGGCAGGTACGGCGCTGGCGGTCGCGGCCCTGGGGTCGTTCTTTGCCGGATCGGTCGCGACGCTGCTGGTGGCGATCTTTGCGCCGCCGCTGACCATCATCGCGCTGAAGTTCGGCGCGGCCGAGTATTTCAGCCTGATGCTGCTTGGCCTGGTGTCCGCCATCGCGCTGGCGCACGGGTCGATCCTGAAGGCGCTGGCGATGGTGGTGCTTGGCCTGCTGCTCGGCGTGGTCGGCACGGACATCTACACGGGAACGCCACGCTTTACCTTCGGCATCACGGCCTATGCGGACGGCCTGAACTTCGTGGCGCTGGCCGTCGGCATCTTCGGCATCGCCGAGATCCTGCGCAACCTTGAGGGCGAGCAGGACCGGACGGTCCTGAGCACCAAGCTGGGTGCGCTGTGGCCCTCGAAGGCGGATCTGAAGGCGATGGTGGCCCCGATGGTGCGGGGGACTGCCCTTGGATCGGCCCTTGGCGTTCTGCCGGGGGGCGGAGCGGTTCTGGCGGCCTTTGCCTCGTACACCGTCGAGAAGCGGCTGTCCAAGACGCCCGAGGAGTTCGGAAAGGGGGCCATCGCCGGTGTTGCGGGCCCCGAAAGCGCCAACAACGCGGGCGCGCAGACCAGCTTCATCCCGCTGCTAACCTTGGGAATTCCCGCCAACCCGGTGATGGCGCTGATGGTGGGCGCGATGATTATTCAGGGCATCGTGCCCGGGCCGAACGTGGCCACCGACCAGCCCGCGCTATTCTGGGGCATCATTGCCAGCATGTGGATCGGCAACCTGATGCTGATTGTGCTGAACCTGCCGCTGATCGGGCTGTGGGTCAAACTGCTGAAGGTGCCCTACCACGTCCTCTTCCCCGTCATCATGGCCTTCTGTTCCATCGGGGTCTATTCGGTGAACTCGAACGTCCATGACCTCTATGCGGTCGCGGGGTTCGGCCTCTTGGGGTACATCCTGCTCAAGCTGCGGTGCGAGCCTGCGCCGTTGCTTCTGGGCTTTGTCCTTGGTCCGCTTCTGGAAGAGAACCTGCGCCGCGCGATGATCCTTGGCCGGGGCGATCCGACCGTCTTCGTGACCCGCCCGATCAGTGCGACGCTCTTGGTGCTGACGGTTCTTGTCCTTGTGGTGGTGCTGATGCCGTCCGTCAGCAAGAAGCGGGCCGAGGTGTTCGTCGAGGGCGACTGACCCGCGGCCGCGTCATTGCCCCGTCAGGCGCAGAAGGCCGGCCGCGATCAGCCCCGCCGCGATCGGCATCAGCCCGACCGACAGCAGCCGCAGCCGCAGGAAGCTGAGGCCGAGAAGCGGGATTTCGTAGGAGATCACGCGGTGCAGGGTGAACAGGCTCCAGCTGGTGACAAAGGCCACCAGCGCCTCCGGCGTGGCGCCCGCACGCTCGAAGAGGGCGGCGATGGAAAAGGCGAGGACGGGGCCTGCGGGCACGATGGGGCCTGCGACCGCGCCGATCACCAGCGCCCACCACCCGGCTTCGGGCCCCAGAAGGCCGGCGATCACCTCGGACGGGATCAGCTGGGCCAGGAACCCTGCGGTCAGAAGCGCCACGGCAAGCTGCGGGATGACATGGGCGAACTGCTCGAGCCAGCGTTCGAGGGCGTCGAGCGAGGGCTCCCGCCCCCGGCGCAGCACGGTGACGAGCAACCCCGCGCAGAGGATCGCCATCAGGATCGTGCCGATGTTCACAGGCGGTCCCTCAGGCGGCGTTCCTCCTTGAGATGCAGCGTGATCGGCAGCGCGCGGGCGAGGTATCCGGCGAGGATCGGCAGCGGCATCGTCGAGACGAACCGCAGGACCGAGAAGTCCGGCCCCATCATCGGCACATCCCAAATCAGGATGCGCTGCAGGCCAAGCGTCGCCCAGGCCGATATGTATGTCACCAGTGTCCCCCGGTCCGCCCCCACGGCACCCAGCATGGCCAAGAGCGCGAAGGCCGAGGTCGGCCCCCCCGGCGTCAGCGCGCCCGCGATGGCGGCAAGGATCAGCCCGCGCAGGCCCGCGTTGCGCCCGACGATGGCCGACAGACGCTCTCGCGGGACCAGCACCCACAGGATCGACGCGGCGCCGATGGCCACCACCACGCGCGGCAGCGTCTGCAGCACCATGTCGCCGTCGGTCTGCAGCGCATGCCAGAAGACTTCGGGTCCCTTGAGAAACCAGACGAGCGCCCCGCTGAGGCAGGCGAGGATCGAGAAGATCAGGAACATCGGCCCAAACCCGGCGGTGACCCAGGCGCGCCACCAGCGGGGATTCTTCCAGAAGGTGTTGGGGGCGCCGGGGTCAGTCATGGTGATGGTGGTGATGGCCGTGGTCGTGATCGTGATCGTGGTCGCCGTTGTGGTGGTGATGGTGGTGGTCCTGCATCGCTTCGCGGATGCGGTCGGACATGTGGCGGGGTTCGGCGTGGCCGTCGGTCAGCGCCTCGATCACGCCGCGGAACAGGTCGGCGTCGGGTGGCAGTTGCCCCGCGAGGAACCCGGCCAGACGGGCCAGCGCGATGGCCTGCGCGGCGATGGCGTCGATCCGTTCGGTCTCGGCCGCGCCTGCAACGTCATCCAGCGCCGCAGAGAGGCCCCGCTCGAACAGGCGCTGCATGTAGGCCGAGCGATCCTCGGCCGAGGCGAGGGGGCCGGGATCGCCCGGCGTGGGGCCAGCATTGACGCCCAGCTTGCGCGACAGGATCGTCAGGCGGTTGTGGATCTCGGCATTGACATGCACATCCTCGTCCAGTTCGCCGCACATCGTCAGTTCTCCTTCGGGGTCAGGTGGAAGGCCCAGGCCTTGGCAAAGAGGGCGTGGGAATTCAGGGCCTTGCGGTATTCGGTCACTTCGTCCTCGGTCAGCGGAACGGCCCCGCCAAGGGCGGCGGCCTGCACCTGCCGGGCGGCGTTCTCCTCGGCATACAGGGCCAGCGCGCAGGCCTCGGTCAGGTCGGCGCCAAGGGTGACAAGGCCGTGGCCCTGCAGGATCGCCCCACGCGCCGCGCCGATACAGGTAGCCAGCGCCATGCCGCGTTCGCGCGTCGAGATCGAGTGGGCATGGGGATAGACCGGCAGGTCCCAGACCAGCGCGCCCTGCGGCATCACCGGGCGCAGGGGCTGACGGGCCGAGGACAGCAGCGTGATCGCCGGCGGATGGCCGTGGACGATGGCCTCTACCTCGGGGCGGGCGGCATAGATCGCGGCGTGGAGGTGAACCTCGTTCGGCGGGCGCGGGCCGTCGAGGGGCGTGCCGTCGAGCGCTACGTGAGAAAGGTCCTCCCCGGTCAGACGGGCACGGTTGCTGTCGGCGGAATTGACGACGAACCCCTCTGCCGTCCGCTGCGAGGCGTGGCCGTTATAATCCACGATCCCGGTGCGCGTCAGGAACCGCAGCGCCTGTTCCAAGGGGTGCGCCTCCATCTCAGGCCCGCAAAGCGGAGAGGAGCGCGGGTAGCGCATCGTCATCGGGGGTCACGACAAGGACCGAGGCGGTGGGGCGCATCGCGCACACCACCTCGTCCGCGTCGCCGTCCGACAGGACCAGACCGGCGGTCATCACGGCCGCCTCGCGCGCAAGGCGCCCGACGATCTCGGCCTCGCGCCGCCCGTGGGGCGAGGTCGCGACCATCACCACAAGGTCGGCGCCGGGCAGTTCGGCGGTCAACCGCACCTCGGTCCCATCGAGCGAAAGCAGGATCACCTCGGCGGGGCTGATGTCCGGTTGACGGGGGGCGAGGCGCAGGAAGCGTGCAGCCGTCCAGGGGCCGCCCCGTACCCCCTCCATGATCCGCGCGGCGCCGGCGTCCAGAGCGATGACCCGCGTGCTGCGTCCCCGCGCGTTCGGATAGGTCACGCGGAACCGCGCCTCTGCCGCCGTCGCCGCGCGCGCGCAGCCGTTCAACAGCGTCGGACGCTCGAACGTCGGGACGGGCTCGCGGAAGGGGGTGTCGTCGTCGTGCATGCTACACCGAGGTCTGCCGCACCCCGGGGCGCACGGTCAGATCCTCGCGGCAGGCCTCGGCAAAGGGGGCGTCGGCGGGCAGGAC
>CAZVIS010000137.1:0-7788 GCA_964627355.1 uncultured Rhodobacterales bacterium | reverse complement strand
CGCAATCAGCGCGTTCTGCCGCAGGAATGTGGACTTCCCCGCCATGTTCGGCCCCGTCAGCAGCCAGATCGCCGGTGCCTCGCCGGCCGTCAGCAGACAGTCGTTCGCGACAAACCCCGCGCCCCCCTGCCGCCGCAAGGCCGCCTCCACCACCGGATGCCGCCCCCCCGTCACCTCGAAGGCGCGGCTCTCGTCCACCACCGGCTCGACCCACGACTCGCTTGCCGCCAGCTCCGCCAGCGCCGCCACCAGATCGACCTCCGCCAACCCCCGCGCCGCCGCCGCCACCGGCCCCGCCTGCTCCAGTACCACCCGGACAAGCGCCGCATTGTGCCGCTTTTCGATCTCCAGCGCATGGTTCGCGGCGTTGAGAATCCGCGTCTCCAGCTGGCTCAGCGCCAGCGTCGTGAACCGCACCTGCCCCGCCGTCGTCTGCCGGTGGATGAAGGTCTCTGCCTTCGCCCGCATCCGCTCCTCATGCGTGGCCGTGACCTCGATGAAGTAGCCCAAAACGTTGTTATGCTTGACCTTCAGGCTCTGGATGCCGGTCAGGGCCACATACTCTGCCTGCATCGCCGCAATGACCCCGCGCCCCTCGTCCCGCAGGCGCCGCGTCTCATCCAGTTCGGCATCGAAGCCCGTCGCCACAAACCCCCCGTCCCGGGCCAGAAGCGGAGGCTCCGCCACCAACGCTCGGTCCAGCAACTCCACCAGCGCTTCATGCCCCCGTAGCGCCCCCGCCGCCTCGGCCAGCACCGCAGGCGCCCCGTCCAGCCGCCCCGCCAGTCGCGCCGCCTGTTGCAACCCCGCCCGCACGGCCCCCAGATCCCTCGGTCCCCCCCGTTCTAACGCCAGCCGCGACAGCGCACGCTCGATATCCGCGACACCCCGCAGTGCCTCGCGCACCTCCGCCCGCAGTCTCCCCTCACTCACCAGAAACCGCACCGCCTCCAGCCGCCCGCCGATCACCCCCAGATCGCATGAAGGCGCCGACAACCGCCGCTCCAGCAACCGCGCGCCCCCCGCCGTCACCGTCCGGTCGATCACCGCCAGCAGCGACCCCTCCCTGCCGCCGGAAAGCGCCACCGTCAGCTCCAGATTCCGCCGCGTCGCCGCGTCGATCTGCATTGCCTCGCCCGACACCTCGCGCACCGGCGGGCGGAACAGCGGCATCCGGCCCCGCTGCGTGATCTCCAGATAATCCGCAATCGCCCCAAGCGCCGAAAGCTCCGCCCGCCCGAACGCCCCGAACCCCGCCAGGGTCGGCACCCGGTAGAGCGCACACAACCGCCGCTCGGCCCCCGCGCTGTCGAAACTCGCGCGGGACAGTTCCGTCACCGCCGCCTCGATCCCCTCCGGTACCCGCCCCTCGGCCACCAGCACCTCACGTGGCCGCAGCCGCGCCATCTCCGGCCCCAGACGCACCAGCGGGCACGCCATCACTCGCATCTCGCCGGTCGAGATGTCGCACCAGGCCAGCGCCGCCTCGTCCCGCACCTCCGCAAAAGCGGCAAGGAAGTTGTCCCTCCGCGCCTCCAGCAAACTGTCCTCGGTCAGCGTCCCCGGCGTCACCAACCGCACCACATCGCGCGCGACAACCGCCTTGTAGCCCCGCTTCTTCGCCTCGGCCGGGTCCTCCATCTGCTCGGCGATGGCAACGCGAAAGCCCTTGCGGATCAGCGTCAGCAGATAGCCCTCGGCGGCATGGACGGGCACCCCGCACATCGGGATCGGCTCGCCCGCGTGAAACCCGCGCTTGGTCAGCGCGATGTCCAGCGCTGCACTCGCCGCCAGCGCGTCGTCAAAGAACATCTCGTAGAAATCGCCCATCCGGTAGAACAACAGCGCGCCGGGGTGGCGCGCCTTGATCTCCAGATACTGCGCCATCATCGGCGTCGCTTCGTCGCCCAAACCGCGTCCCCCGGTGCTGCGTCAGCGACCCTAACCCGCCGCCCGCGCCCGGAAAACCGCAAAGTCAATGCCCGGCGAACGGTGCCGCTTCGCCCCAGAGCTCCAGCACCCGCGCATCCCGCCCGCAGCCCTTGCGGTAAAGTTTGTAGGCACTCGCCTTCGACTTCGGCCCAAAGCGCGTCAGGATGATGTCGCTGCTCTTGTAGTAGTCCTGATGATAGGCATCGACTGGATAGAACGTCCCCGCCTCGGCCACCGGCGTCACGATGGCCGCCCCCAGGGCCTTGCCCGCCTCGGCCAACGCCGCCTCGGCTGCCGCCCGTTCCTCACCGTTCTGCACGAAGATCGCGCTGCGATAGCTGTTGCCCCGGTCACAGAACTGCCCGCCCGCATCCGTCGGGTCGATGGACCGCAGGAACAGGCGCATCAGTTCGGGGTAGCTGACCTTGGCCGGATCATAGTCGATCTCGACCGCCTCCAGATGGTCGCCATGGCTGGCATAGGTCGGATCGGCGGACTTGCCCCCCATGAAGCCCGAGACGACCTCGCGCACCCCAGGAACGCTCTCGAAATCCTTCTCGACGCACCAGAAGCAGCCACCCGCCACGTAGGCCTTCTCGGCCAGTGCAGGCCCGCCCGCCAGCACCGGCGCCGTCAGCATCAGCGCCGCCAGAACATATCGCAGCATCACACATCTCCCTTTGTCATCTTGCCCCACATACGTCAGCGCCCCGCCCCCGCGTTACCCCCCTCACGCCAAGGTGACCGCCCCCCTTCCGCGCCGCCCGCGCCCGGTCTAGCCTGCCACCCAAAGGAAGGACGCCCATGGACCACGTCAGCACCCACCAGGCCGAAGAGGATGCCCGCAACGAGGCCATCCTGATCTACGTCAACGGCCGCATCGTCCCCAAGGCGCAGGCCTTGGTCAGCGTCTATGACGCGGGCTTCATGCTGGGCGACGGGGTGTGGGAAGGGCTGCGGCTCTACAACGGCACCTGGGCCTTCATGGACGAACATCTGGATCGTCTGTTCGAGGCCGCGCGCGCCATCGACCTCGACATCCGGATGACCAAAGCGGAAGTTGCGCAGGCACTCCTAGACACGGCTGCGGCGAACGGGATGACCAATGACGTCCACGCCCGCCTGATGGTGACGCGGGGAATCAAGTCGCGCCCCTTCCAGCACCCCCGGCTTGCCCGGCAGGGGCCGACGGTCGCGATCATCATGGAGCATTCGCGGCCGTCGTTGCCTCGTCCCATCCGCCTCGCCACCGTCCCGCACCTTCGGGGCCTGCCAATGACGCAGGACCCGAAGCTGAACTCCCATTCCAAGCTCAACTGCATCCTCGCCTGCATCGCCGCCGAGAAGGCGGGCGCGGATGAGGCGCTGATGCTCGACGTCCATGGCTTCGTGAACACCACCAATGCCTGCAACGTCTTCATCGTCCGCAAGGGACAGGTGTGGACCAGCACCGGCGACTACTGCATGAACGGGATCACCCGCCAGAAGGTCATCGACCTCTGCCGGGCGAACGGGTTCCCGGTTTTCGAGCGCAATTATTCCCTCGTCGATGTCTATGGCGCCGAGGAGATGTTCCTGACCGGCACCTTCGGCGCGCAGACGCCGGTCGGGATGGTCGATGGCCGGGTGATCGGTACAGGGCAGATGGGGCCGGTGACCGAGCGGTTGCGCGGCCTTTACAAGGCATTGGTGGGGGCGTGACGATGCAAGGGACGGATCGCGCCTACCTTCGGGCCGAGGACTGCGACGTGACGGATCTCGCCGCCCTGTGCAGCGTCGAGACGCGCCGCGCAGACTATCCGCTGGCGGCCGAAATCGCCAACGGCGTCCTCCTCTACGACTGCCGCGCCCTCGCCCCCCGCCTGCCAGATCCCGCCTTCCGCCAGACCCTCATGGCCGAGTGGATCGAGGCATTTGCCAACGGTCCCGGCGTCATCGTGCTGAAGGGGGCCGAGCCCGACCTCGCCATGCTCGACCGCGCCTCCGACATCTTCCGCACCCTGATCGATGCGCAGAACCGCGCCGGGACCGGCAGCGGCGATCACTTCGCCAAGCCCGGGGCGAACGACCGCCTCTGGAACAGTCTGGAAAAGCACTGCCTCGCCGACCCCGCCAACTTCGCCCGCTACTACGCGAACCCCTTCCTCGCGCTGGTGAGCGAGGCCTGGCTTGGCCCGTTCTACCAGATGACGGCGCAACTCAACGTGGTGAACCCCGGTGGCGCTGCGCAGTCGCCGCACCGGGACTATCACCTCGGCTTCCAGTCCGCCGCCGACGTGGCGCGCTATCCCCTGCATGTGCAGACCATGTCGCCCATGCTGACGCTGCAAGGTGCAATCGCCCATGTCGATGCCCCGATCGATGCGGGCCCGACGCTGCTGCTGCCCCGCAGTCAGCTTTATCCGGCGGGCTACATGGCAACGAGCCGCCCGGAGTTCCGCGCCTATTTCGACGCCCATGCGGTTCAGCTGCCGCTGTCCAAGGGCGACATGCTGTTCTTCTCGCCCGCCCTGTTCCACGCCGCCGGAACCAACCGCTCTGCCGACATTCGCCGCATGGTGAACCTGTTCCAGGTCTCCTCGGCCTATGGCCGCGCGATGGAGGCAATTGACCGGACGGCGATGGTCAAGGCCCTCTACCCCGCCCTTCTGGCCGCGCAGGCCGACGGCACCCTGCCCCCCGACCTGATCGAGAACGTCATCACGGCGAGTGCCGAGGGCTATGCCTTCCCCACCAACCTCGACCGCGACCCCCCGCTTGGCGGCCTTGCCCCGAAATCGCAAGCCGCCCTGCTGCGAGAGGCTTTGGCCGGTGCATGGCCCCCCGACCAATTGGCCACCGCCCTCGACGCCCAAGCCGCCAAGCGCCTGCCATGAGCGACATTCCCCTGCGTATCGCCATGTGGTCCGGCCCCCGGAACCTCTCGACAGCTCTGATGTACGCCTTTGCCGCCCGCGGCGATTGCGCCGTCTGGGACGAGCCGTTCTATGCCGCCTACCTTGCCACAACCGGCCTCGACCATCCGATGCGGGCCGAGGTGATCGCGGGTGGAGAGCCCGACCCCGCCCGCGTCGCCGCCACCTGCGCCGGGCCTGCGCCGGGGGGCCAGCCGCTTTTCTACCAGAAGCACATGACCCACCACATGCTGCCCGCCTTCCCGCTGGGCTTCATGGAGGCCTGCACCAACGTCTTTCTGATCCGCCACCCCGCCCGCGTGATCGCGAGCTACCTTGCGAAGCGCGAGGCCCCGGTGCTCGAGGACCTCGGCTTCCTCCAGCAGGCCGCCCTCTTCGACCGCGTCGCCGAGCGCACCGGCAAGGCCCCCATCGTCATCGATTCCGCCGACATCCGCGCCAACCCCCGCGTGGCGCTGGAACGGCTCTGCGCGGCCCTGAACATCCCGTTCACCGACCGCATGCTGCATTGGTCCCCCGGCCCGCGCCCCTATGACGGGGCCTGGGCGCCTCACTGGTACGGCGCTGTCCACCGCTCCACCGGGTTCGAGGCGGCAGAAGGGCTGCTGCCCGACCTGCCACCCGCCGCCCAAGTCCTCGCCGAGGCGGCATTGTCGACTTATCAGCGCCTCGCCCGCCATGCACTCCCGGTCGCGGCCTGATCCTCTTTCGTCGGATTCGACAAGACCACAGTCGCCGCCTGGATTTCTCTGGCCACGCCTGTAACCCCGCGCGCGCGGCGGGCGAACGGTGACACAGCGGCCCTAGTAGCGGAGACTCCGATGCCCCTCGCCCTGCCGATCCTCCGACACATCGTCCGACCTGCGGCCCTGCTTCTTGCAACCGCATTCCCCGCCCTCGCCGCCGATGGCGAGCGGATCACTGTAACCGGCGAATTCATCGATACCTGGTGCTATTTCTCGGGCGTCATGGGCGGTCCGGACGCTGTGGTGGGGTCGGCCCACCACACCTGCGCCATGTGGTGCTCGGCGGGTGGCATTCCGGTGGGCCTGCTGGCCGAGGATGGCACGGTCTACATGGTGCTGAAGGTCGAAAGCGACGATGCCACGAACGGTGGCGATACGCTGCTGACGCTGGCCAGCGACACGATCACGGCCGATGGCCTTGTCTATCGCCGCGACGGGCTGAACTACATCGTGGTCGAGAAGGTCGTCTCGAACGCCGGTATCGCCCTTGTGAACCATGAGGATTACGGCGTCGTCCCCAGCTTTGCCATTCCGGAGCCGAAGCAATGATCCGCGCCGCAGCCCTTCTGGCGCTTGCCGCCACACCCCTCGCCGCGCAGGACTTTTCCGCCGGATCCACCGCCGATGCCTGGAACCTCTATGCCGAGCAGCCCGCCTTCTTTGCGGCGCGCGTCGTCGATCCCCTGTGCGAGTTGGCAGGTGACTGCCCTTCTGACTGCGGCGCGGGCAAGCGGCAGCTGGCGCTGGTGCGCAGCGTGGATGGGGTCATGGTCTATCCGGTCAAGAACACCCAGCCCGTCTTTTCCGGCGCCGCCAACGAACTTCGCCCCTTCTGCGGGAAAGAGGTCGAGGTCGATGGCCTGATGCTGGTCGATCCCGATACCGGGTTGAACAACATCTACCAAGTTCAGAAGATCCGCGAGGTTGGCGCAACCGACTGGGTCAAGGCGAACCAGTGGACCAAGGACTGGCAGGCGGCGAACCCGACGCTGACTGACAAGGAGCCGTGGTTCCGCAAGGATCCCCGCATCAACGCGATGATCGCACAGGACGGGTACTTTGGCCTTGGGCTGGAGGTCGACGCGGCCGCGATCAAGGAGCTGTTCGAATGAGGACGCTCGCCGCCGCCCTGCTGCTTTCTGCCATCGCGGCGGCGACCTTTGCGCATGATGCGTCCCACGGCACGCCGCCCCTGCCTGCGGCCGAAGGCCTTGCCTTGCCCCTGGCCCTCGGCGGCCCCTTCACGCTGACAGACCAGCATGGTCAGACACGGACCGAGGTCGATCCCGATGGCCGTCTGCAACTGCTGTTCTTCGGCTATGCGCATTGCGAGGCGATCTGCACCGTGGCCCTGCCGCAGATGGCGGGCATCGTGCAGGGCCTGCGGGCGCAGGGCATCCCCGTCCGGCCCATCATGGTCACCGTGGACCCCGACCGCGACACGCCCGCCGTAATGGCAAAGGCACTCGGGGAGCTCGACCCCGATTTCGTGGGCCTCACCGGCTCGCCCAAGGCGTTGGCCGCGACCTACAAGGCTTTCTCGGTGGAAAACACGGTGGTCTTCGAGGACCCCGAGGGGAACCCCGTCTATGCCCACGGGAGCCTCCTCTACCTCCTCGACGGGCAGGGCCGCTTCCTCACCGTGATCCCACCCATCCTGTCGGACGAGCGGGCCACCGAGATCATCGCCGCCTTCGCAGCCCGCAGCTAGCCCTTCACCCGCGCATTCCGCGCCGCGATCAGGCGCAGGCGCAGGGCGTTGAGGCGGATGAAGCCTGCGGCGTCCTTCTGGTCATAGGCGCCTGCGTCCTCTTCGAAGGTCACATGCTTCTCGCTGTAAAGCGAATGGCGGGACGACCGGGCGACGGTGCGGACCGAGCCTTTGTAGAGTTTCAGTCGCACGGTGCCTGTCACATGTTCCTGCGTCTTGTCGATCAGGGCCTGCAGCGCCTCGCGTTCGGGGCTGAACCAGAAGCCATTGTAGATCAGTTCCGCATAGCGGGGCATGATCGAATCCTTCAGGTGCCCGGCCCCGGCATCCAGCGTGATCTGCTCGATCCCCCGGTGCGCCTCCAAGAGGATCGTGCCGCCGGGCGTCTCGTAGGCCCCGCGCGATTTCATCCCGACGAAGCGGTTCTCGACCAGATCCAGCCGCCCGACCCCATGCCGCCCGCCGATCTCGTTCAACCGGGCCA
>CAZVIS010000136.1:0-7815 GCA_964627355.1 uncultured Rhodobacterales bacterium | reverse complement strand
ATGGGCGGCTTTGTCCTGCGGATGCGGCGGCTGGAACTGGCGCCCGGCGGCTTTGTGCCGACCCACGAGCATTCGGACCGCCCGGCCATCGTCTATGTCGTCAAGGGCACGGTGACCGAGCACAACGCCCTTTGCGCGGTTCCGATCGTGCACACGGCCGGATCGGTCAGCGAGGAGTTTGGGCCCGACTACGCGCACTGGTGGGAGAATACGGGCAACGAGGTGGTGACGTTCCTGTCCACCGACGTGCTGCCCTACAACAGCCCCAACCCGCCCTATGTCGGGTTCGAGAAGTGAGACGGGCAGGGCTCTTTCGGGCGCTGGTGGCGGGGGCGCTGATCCTGTGCGCGCCCGCCTTCGCGGGAACGCGGGAAGAGGTGCTGGACGTCTATGGCGCCTTTGCCGAGGCGCAGAACGCCCGTGACCCCGCCCGCATCGGCGCCTTCTTCATCGACGGCCCGGATTTCCTGTGGGTGTCCGACGGGCAAAGCTTCTGGGGCCGCGAGGCCGCCATCGCGCGGATGAGCAGCTTTCAGAAGGCCGCCGTCTGGCGCGTGATCCCCGACCTCGACCACGCGCGCGTGATCGAGCAGGGCGAGGGCGTGGCCCTTCTGCACATGCCGCTGATCCTCGAAATCGGGGCCGAGGCGGCGCCGGACCGGCTGCGCTTTCTTGTCAGTATCCTGTTTCGCGATGCGGGTGACGGCTGGCGGATCGCAGCGCTGCTGACCACGACACAAAAGGGGGTCGCGCCCTGAACGGGCGCCCCTCACCCCAAAAGCAAGGACGATTGCGATGGCGAAGTCCGCAAAGGATATCAAAGACCTGGGCCAGAAGGTTCTGGTCCTGCAAGGTGGCGGCGCGCTTGGCGCCTACCAGGTGGGCGTCTATCAGGCCCTGCACGAGGCGGGGATCGAGCCTGACTGGGTGATCGGCACCTCGATCGGGGCGATCAATGCCGCAATCATCGCGGGCAACGCGCCGGCAGACCGGCTGGACCGGCTGAACGCGTTCTGGGACCGGGTGGGACATGGCCGCCAGTTCGGCCTGCCCGACAACTGGGTGGGGATGCTTGCACGCACCATGTCCACCATCCAGGGCGGTCTGCCCGGCTTCTTCCGTCCCCGCACGGCGGCCTTTCTCAACCCCCATACGCGGCTTGGGCCGGAAGATGCGGGCTACTACTCGGTCGATCCCCTGCGCGAGACGCTGTCGGAACTCATCGACTTCGACCAGATCGCGGCCTCGGGCATCCGGCTGACAGTCGGCGCCTCGTGTGTGCACAACAGCGAGATGCGCTATTTCGACAGCCGGGACGAGGTGATCGGGCTGGAACATGTGATGGCCTCGGGCGCGCTGCCCCCGGCCTTTCCGGCGGTGCGGATCGACGACAAGCTCTACTGGGACGGGGGGATCCTGTCGAACACGCCGGTCGAGGTGGTGTTCGACGACAACCCGCGCCGCAACGCGCTGGTCTTTGCCGTGCACATCTGGAACCCGACGGGCAACGAGCCCGAGACGATCTGGGAGGTGATGAACCGCCAGAAGGACGTGCAGTATTCGAGCCGCGCCGTCAGCCACATCAAGCGCCAGCGGCAGTTGCACAAGCTGCGCCATATCGTGGCCGAGCTTGGCCGCCGCTTGCCCGAGGACGTGGCCAAGGACCCCGCCGTGCGCGAGATGCTGGGCTATGGCTGCCTGACGCGGATGCATGTGGTGCGGCTCTTGGCGCCCTCGCTGCCGGGCGAGGATCACCTCAAGGACATCGACTTCAGCCCAGAAGGTGTGGGCCAGCGGCGCGAGGCGGGCTACCGCGACACCTGCAACGCGCTGGAAAAGGCGCCGTGGAACGGGACCTTCGACCCGATGGAGGGGTTCATCCTGCACGAACTGAGCGGTGGCGCGATGGTCGAGACCCCGGCAGCGAAGTGACCCGACAGCATAAGGAGACATGACATGGACCTGACCGGAAAGACGGCCCTCGTAACCGGATCGACTTCGGGCATCGGCCTGGGGATTGCGCGCGGCTTTGCCACTGCCAACGCGAACGTCGTCGTGAACGGCTTTGGCGATCCTGACGAGATTGCGCGGGAGGTGGCCGCGCTCGACACGCTTGGCACGGGCGATGTTCTTTACGACCCCGCCGACATGTCCAAGCCCAAGGAAATCCTTGCGATGATCGAGGCGGTCGAGCGCCGCTTCGGCGCCGTCGATATCCTGGTGAACAATGCAGGCATCCAGACGGTCGAACCGGTCGAGACCTTTCCGCTGGACCGCTGGGACCTGATCGTCGCGATCAACATGAACTCGGCCTTCCACACCGTGCGCGCGGCCCTGCCGGGGATGAAGCGCAAGCGGTGGGGACGGATCATCAATGTCTCGTCGGCGCATGGCCTTGTCGCGTCGCCTTTCAAGTCGGCCTATGTGACGGCCAAGCACGGGATCACCGGCTTTACCAAGACGGTGGCGCTGGAGACGGCAGAACATGGGGTGACGGTCAACGCGATCTGCCCGGGCTACGTGCTGACGCCCCTGGTCGAGAAGCAGATCCCCGAAACTGCCGCCGCGCGGGGGATCTCGGAAGAGGCTGTAAAGCGCGACGTGCTGCTGGCTGCGCAGTGGACGAAGAAATTCGTGACGGTCGAGCAACTGGCGGGCGTTGCCCTGTTTCTCTGCAGTGCAGCAGCGGATAACATCACGGGCGTGTCCCTGCCGGTGGACGGCGGCTGGACCGCGGCATGAAGGAGGCCCGGATGGAAACGCGTCCCAAAGTGGTGATCGTCGGCGGCGGCTTCGGCGGCCTTGCGGTCGCGCGCGGGCTGGCGGGTGCGCCGGTTGATGTGCTGCTGATCGACCGGCACTACCACATGCTGGTCCAGCCGCTTCTCTATCAGGTGGCGACCTCGGCCCTTGCGCCCTCGCATATCGCCCGCCCGATCCGCAACATGCTGCGCGATGCGCGCAACGTGCGGGTGCATTGGGACGAGGTGACGGGCGTGGACCGCGCGGCGCGCGTGGTGCACACGTTGCAGGGCGGGGATATCCCGTTCGATTACCTAGTGCTGGCAACGGGTGCCACGCACAGCTACTTCGGCAAGGACGAGTGGGCGGAACATGCGCCGGGCCTGAAATCGGCCACCGACGCCGCAGCTCTCCGCACCCGCATCCTTGGCGCGTTCGAGCGGGCGGAGATGGAGCCAAAGGGGCCGCGCAGGGACGAACTGCTGGAGTTCGTGATTGTGGGTGGCGGGCCGACGGGCGTGGAACTTGCAGGCGCGATTGCCGAGCTCGCGCGCCATTCGCTGGGGCGGGACTTCCGGTCCGTGTCCTCGCATTGCGCCAAGATCAAGCTTGTCGAGGCCGGCCCGCGGATCCTGCCTGCCTTTGACGAACGGCTGTCGGCCTCGGCCGAACGCGCGCTGAAGAAACTGGGGGTCGAAGTGATGACCGACACCCGCGTGACCGAGATTGCCGAGGGGCGGGTGCGCCTCGGTGAGCAGGACCTTGCCTCGCAGACCGTGATATGGGCAGCAGGGGTGCAGGCCTCTCCAGCCGCGCACTGGCTGGGGGCGCAGGCGGACCGGGCGGGGCGGGTTGCAGTGGACGCGCATCTGCGCATCGCGGACGACCGGCGCATCTTCGTCGTCGGTGACACGGCAGCCCACACACCCGAAGGGGCCGCCCGTCCCTTGCCGGGCCTTGCGCCGGTCGCCAAACAGATGGGCCAGCACGTGGCCCGCGTTGTCCGGGCCGAAGCGCAGGGTCGCGCATCGCCTTCGCCGTTCCGCTATCGCAACTGGGGCAACCTTGCTACCATTGGACGGAACAAGGCCGTTGCCGATTTCAACGGCCTGCGCCTGACCGGCTTTCCCGCCTGGCTCATCTGGTCGCTGGTGCATGTGATGCTTCTGGACGGCGGGCTGAACCGGGGGACGGTCGCGCTCAGCTGGGTGTGGTCCTATCTGACCTGGGAGCGCGGGGCGCGGCTGATCCTGCCTGCCGTGATGGCGCCAAAGGGCAAGGAGCCCATGGTATGAGATCCGCCATGATGGGCGTCCTGAGCGGCGAGCGGCCGCGCGATGTGCTGCGCCGGTCCACCGTCATCGCGATCATCAGCTTTCTGACGCTGATCGACCTTTTCGGGGCGCAAGCGCTGTTGCCACAGATCATCGCGGCCTATGGAGTCGATCCGGGCACGGCGGGCGTGGCAGTGAATGCGGCAACGCTTGGCATGGCAATCTCGGGCCTGACGGTGGCGTGGTTTGCCGACCGGATCGACCGCAAGCGCGGGATCTGGCTGTGCCTGGCGCTCCTCTCGATCCCGACGGCGTTGCTGTCGGTGACGACCGATATCGGTGTATTCATGGCGCTGCGCGTGGTGCAGGGCGCGCTGATGGCGGCGGCCTTCACGCTGACCATGACCTATCTGTCCGAGCGGTGCCATGTGATGGCCGTGGGCGGGGCGCTGGCTGCCTACATCACGGGGAACGTCGCCTCGAACCTTGTCGGGCGGCTGATGGCGGTGACGCTGTCGGATGCCTTTTCGCTGTCGACCACGTTCCTGATCTTCGCAGTGCTGAATCTTGTCGGCGCGGGGCTGGCGCTGGTGCTCATCGGGGCGCGGGACGATGTGCCGCCGGTGCGCGGCGGGTCTGCGTTGGCCGCTTGGCGGCGCCATTTCGCCGCGCCCGAACTGCGCGCGGCCTTTGGCATCGGGTTCCTGATCCTGTTCGTCTTCGTGGGGGTGTTCACCTATGTGAATCTGTACCTCACGGGCCGTCTTGGCCTTGCACCGCAATCGCTTGGCCTCGTCTATCTGGTCTTTGCCCCGGCGATCCTGACGACACCGATGGCCGGGCCGCTCGCCCGCCAGATGGGGCCAAGGCGTGCGCTGCGGCTGTCGCTGGTGGTGGCGCTTGGCGGGCTGGCGCTGACGCTGTCGGGGCAGGTCTGGCTGGTGCTGGCGGGGCTTGCGATCATCGGCGCCGCGACCTTTGCCGCGCAGGCGGCGGCGACGGGCTATGTCTCGGCCCATGTCAAGGCCGACCGGGCGCAGGCGAACGGGCTTTATCTGTCCAGCTACTACCTCGGCGGGCTTTTGGGGGCGGCGGTCCTTGGTCAGATCAATGCCCGCTTCGGGTGGGAGGCGACGGTGGCGGGCATTGCGCTGGCCACGCTGGCCGCGATCCTTCTGTCGCGGTCGCTGCGCGAGGGGCAGGGGACCTGAGTCCGTCTGCGCCTTGTCTGGCTTCATCGAACCTTGATCTGGCCGTCACAGGGCTGTCGCGCGCTGCCGCGAGGGTCAGCGTCTGTAAAGACCACTGACCTGCCAAGGAGCTTATCCATGTCCCTGCCCGTCGTCGGCGCCGCGCTGACCATCGAGGACCTGCCTGCCCACGCCGACTGGCTGCGCGAGGCGCCGCGCGACCTCGAACTGCAAAGCTTCGTCGATGCCGAGGTTTTGAACGGTGACTGGATGCCGCTTGTGGCCGAGGCGAAGCGGCTGCTCGACGGGCACGAGGGGCGGCTTGGCATCCACGGGCCCTTCTGGGGCTGGACGATCTCAAGCTACGACCCCGACGTTCGGGCCGTGGTGCGCAAGCGGATGGATCAGGCGCTGGACGTCTGTGCGGCGCTCGGCGGGACGCATGTGGTGATCCATTCGCCCTTCACGACCTGGGGCTACAATCACCGCGGCCTCTATCCGTCGGACGCCGACCGGATGCTGTCGGCCGCGCGTGACACGCTGTCGGCGGCGCTGGCGCGGGCGGATGGCATGGGCGTGACCTTCGTGCTGGAGAATATCGAGGACAAGGATCCCGCCGACCGCGCCGCGCTGTGCGAGGCGCTCGGCTGGCAGGCGCTGGCGCTGTCGGTCGATACCGGGCACGCGCATTACGCGCATGGGTCCACCGGCGCGCCCCCTGCGGATTTCTACATCCGTGCGGCGGGGAGCCGGCTGGGGCATGTGCATCTGCAGGACGCCGACGGCTATGCCGACCGGCACTGGCAATTGGGGCAGGGGACGATCCTGTGGCCTTCGGTCTTTCAGGCGCTGTCCGAGATCACCTCGGCCCCCCGCCTCATCATCGAACTGCGCGACAAGGCGGGCGTGATCCCCTCGGCGAAATTCCTGCAATCGCTTGGGCTTGCGCAATGAAGTTCATTGTCCTGTCGGACCTTCACCTTGCGGCCCCCGGCCAGCCCGTGAACGGGCTGGATACCGGAGAGCGGCTGGCAGCGGGGGTGCAGGCGATCCGGCGCGATCATGCGGATGCGGCCTTTGTGCTGGTGGCAGGCGACCTTGCCGACCGGGGAGAGGCGGTTGCCTATCACGCGCTGCGCGATCTGCTGGCCCCCTTGCCGATGCCCGTCCATATCACGCTTGGCAACCATGACGACCGCGACACCTTCCTGTCGGTCTGGGGCGCCGACCGCGACCACCCGCAGGCCCGCGTCTCGCAGGTGATCGATGCGCATGGCTACCGCGTTATCCTGCTTGACACCTCTCATCCCGGGCTCGTCGGCGGGCGGCTTTGCGAGGGGCGTAAGGCCTGGCTTGCCGATCGTCTGGCCGAGGCGGCGGACCGCCCGGTGATCGTCGTCATGCACCACCATGCCAACCGGCTGTCCCTGCCGGTGGACGAGATTGCGCTGGAGGATGGCGAGGGCTTTGCCCGGATCCTCTCTGCCCATCCCGACGTGCGGCAGGTTATTGCCGGGCATGTCCACTTGCCCACCACGGGTGTCTGGCGCGGGCTGCCGATGACGACGCTCGCGGGCAGTCACTATTCCGTCAGCCCGCACCTGCCGGGCATGGCGGGGGCGCAGAAGCAACTGGAAGGCCCGGCCCAGATGGCCGTGGTCCTGACCGACAACGATGGCGTGACGGTCCATTTCCACGACTACATGGACCGCCACATCCCCCTTGCGCCGGGCCTGTTCGACCACGGCTGAGGTGCGGCAGCTGTCAAGGATCGACCGCGAGGGGTGACTCTCGCGGCACGCTGTTTCGTGCTGTCAATATACTGAATTTCTTTAACAAAAACGATTCATTCCTGTTGTTTCCATGTCATGGAACGCTGTCACAGACCGGTCTCGTGCCGCGCCGTCCGGGCGGCATTCACCGACAATCGGAGACCGCAACGATGACCATGAAAGTCGCTTATGCCGCGCTTGCGCTGGCCGCCTCGGCCACCGCTGCCGCGGCCGAGAAGACCAAGTTCGAATACTGGTATGGCCTGACCGGCGACCTGGGCGCCGTCGTGGCCGAGACCTGCAACCGGTTCAACGCGAGCCAGGACCAGTACGAGGCGGTCTGCGTGGGCCAGGACGGCTATGAAAAGGCCGTGCAGAACACCATCGCCGCCTTCCGCGCCCAGAAGCACCCGACGCTGCTGCAATCCTTTGACGCCGGTACCGCCGACCTGATGCTGTCGGGCGAGTTCTACCCGGTGAAGAAGCTGATGGAAGACACCGGCATCGCGATCGACTGGGCCGACTACTTCCCCGGCATCGCCAACTACTATTCGGCCTCGAACGGCGACTTCTTCTCGATGCCCTGGAACTCCTCGACCCCGGTCTACTACTTCAACAAGGACATCTTCGCGAAGGCCGGGATCACCGAGGCCCCGCTGACCTGGGAAGGGATGGAAGCCGCCCTCGTCAAGGTCAAGGAATCGGGCGCGGCCTGCGGTCTGGCCTATGCCCCGTCCTCGTGGGTTGACCTCGAGCAGTTCTCGATGGCGCACAACGTCCCCGTCGCCTCGAACAACAACGGCTATGACGGGCTGGACAGCGAACTGCTGTTCAACA
>CAZVIS010000135.1:0-7842 GCA_964627355.1 uncultured Rhodobacterales bacterium | reverse complement strand
CCGCGCATGCCCATCACACTCACCGTCAACGGCACCGTGCAGAGCGTGGATCTGCCCGGCGAGACACCCCTCCTCTGGGTGCTGCGCGATGCGCTGAACCTGACGGGTACCAAGTTTGGCTGCGGCATCGCCGCCTGCGGGGCTTGTACGGTGCATCTGGACGGCGTCGCGGTGCGGTCCTGCCAGACGGCGCTGTCGGATGTGGGAACGGCGCAGGTGACGACGATCGAGGGGCTGGGAAACCCGGCGGCGCTGCATGCCGTGCAGGCGGCCTGGGTCCGGCATCAGGTCGCGCAGTGCGGCTTTTGCCAGTCGGGGCAGATCATGCAGGCGGCCGCGCTGCTGGCCGAGACGCCCGAGCCTTCGGACGCCGAGATCGACGCTGCCATGTCGGGCAACCTCTGCCGCTGCGGGACTTATCCGCGCATCCGTGCCGCCGTCCACACCGCCGCCGCCGCGCTGAAAGGGGCCTGAGATGAGCCGCATCGGAAAGATCGCCCGCCGCACGTTCCTGTTCGGCGCCATAGCCATCGCGGGCGGGGCCGCCTTCGGCACCTGGGCCTACCGCCGCCCGCACCCGAACCCGCTCTTGAAGGCCGAGGGGGCGGCGCTGACCCCCTATGTCCTGATCGACGCCACGGGCGTCACCGTCATCGCGCCGCGCGCCGAGATGGGGCAGGGCATCCACTCCACCCTCGCCGCCCTCGTGGCCGAGGAGATGGACCTGTCCTGGGAGCAGGTCCGCGTTATGCACGGCCCCGCCGCCAAGGCCTATTTCAACGCTGCCCTGCTGGAAGAGGCGCTGCCCTTCCTGCCCACAGATCACAGCTGGCTCGCCGAGACCGCACGCGGTGCAATGCATGTCCCGGCCAAATTCCTCGGCCTGCAACTGACCGGAGGGTCCACTTCGACCCCCGACGGGTTCGAGAAGATGCGCACGGCAGGCGCCATCGCCCGCGTGGCACTGGTCGAGGCCGCCGCCCGACGCACGGGCCAGCCTTCGAATGCGCTCAAGACCGAAGGCGGCGCGGTCATCCTGCCCGACGGCACACGCTTCGCCTATACCGACCTTGCCGCCGACACCGCCAAGGCCGACATGCCCGAGGCGCCGACTTTGCGCCCCCGCTCGGAATGGAAGCTCCTCGGCACCTCGCTGCCGCGCCTCGACATGGTGGCGAAATCGACGGGGACCGCGACTTACTCCGGCGACATCCGGCTGCCCGGCATGGTCTTCGCAACCGTCCGCAGCAACCCCCACCTCGGCGCGGGGCTGAAGGGCTTTGACCCCGCCGCGGCCTTGGCCGTCCCCGGGGTAGCGCATGTCCTGCAGGTCGAACAATCGGTGGCGGTTGTCGCCAACACCACCTGGGCTGCCTTCAAGGGCGCCGAGGCGTTGGAGATCGACTGGGAAGGCCCCGCCTACCCCGCCACCAGTACCGAGATCGATGCGCAGATTGCTGCCAGCTTCACCGACGCGAACTTCGACAGCCGCCAGCGAGACGATGGCGATGCCGAGGTCGCTCTGGCCCCAGGTGCTACATTCGAAGGGGAATACTCCGTTCCCTTCCTCGCCCATGCCACGATGGAGCCGATGACCGCCGCCGCATGGCTGCATGAGGGTCGGTTGGACGTCTATGCAGGCAATCAGGTGCCGACGCAGGTGCTGGTCGTGGGGGCCGAGATCACGGGGCTGCCGCAGGACGCGATCGAGGTTCACACCCCCTTCCTCGGCGGCGGCTTTGGCCGACGGTCGGACATGGCCTTCATCGGACAGGCGATTGTGCTGGCCAAGGAAATGCCCGGCACGCCCGTCCTTGTGACCTACCAGCGGGAAGAGGATACGACGCAGGGCGTCTATCGCCCCGCCGCCATGGGCCGGATTCGGGCACGAGTGGAGGGCGGGCGGATCGCGGGGCTCGATGTCTCGCTGGCAGCACCTTCGGTTGTGGCAAGCCAATTCGGACGGTTGGGCCTTCCTGTCGCGGGCCCGGATGCCACAATCGTGCAGGGCGCCTGGGAATCGCCCTACGCCCCGGGCGCCTTCCGCGTCACCGGCTATCGTGCCCCCGCCAGCCTTCCCTTGGGTTTCTGGCGCTCGGTCGGCGCCTCGCAGAATGCCTTCTTCCTGGAAAGTGCGATGGACGAGATGGCCCATGCGGCAGGTGCGGACCCCCTCGCCTTCCGCCTCGACCATCTGACCCACGCCCCCTCGCGCGCCGTGCTCGAGGCAGTGGCGGAGATGTCGGGCTGGACCACCCCTCTGGCTGCGGGAAGGGCGCGAGGTGTGGCCTTCTGCCTGTCCTTCGGCGTGCCCTGCGCCGAGGTCATCGAGGTGGCCGACACGCCCGAGGGGCTGCGGATGACCGGCGCTTGGGCGGCGGTGGATGTGGGCATCGCGCTCGACCCCCGCAACATCGAGGCGCAGGTGCAGGGCGCGATGATCTATGGCCTGTCGGCGGCGATGACGGGCCGGATCACGGTGGCCGAAGGTCGGGTGGAACAGCAAAGCTTCCCCGACTTCGATCCCCTCCGCCTGTCGCAATGCCCACCGATCAGCGTGCGCGTGCTGGAGAACGGCGAGAAGATTCGCGGCATCGGCGAACCCGGCACCCCGCCCGCTGCGCCCGCCCTCGCCAACGCGATTTTCGCCCTGACCGGCCAGCGGCACCGCAAGCTGCCCTTGTCGGATGCAGTGCGTTTCGCCTAGGGGCTAGGCCTGCAACGCGATCAGGTCGTCAGTTGCAAAGCTGAGCGGCACAGTAGTCCCCACGGCAGGCGGCGGGGCGTCGGCGCGGTTGAAGGTGTCGAGCGATAGGGGCTGGCCCGCCGCCGTGGCCTTCACCCGGATCACGGCGCCCATGAACTGGACACTGGTGATGGTCGCAGGGACCACCACGTCGCCCGTGCGACCGGGCCCAAGGTGCAGTGCCTCTGGCCGCAGAGCGAGAGCGAGGCTCGACCCCTTCGAGGCCGTCACGGGTGCGGGCAGCCGGGCGTCCACGCCGAGGATCGAGACGGTGCCCTGCGCAGGGTCGGTCACGGTCCCGTCCAGCGTGTTCAGCGTGCCGACGAAGTTCGCGACAAAGCGGGTGCGGGGCTGGGTATAGACCTCGAACGGCGTGCCGATCTGATCGGCGATCCCGGCGTTCATCACCACCACCCGATCCGAGATCGACAGCGCCTCTTCCTGGTCATGCGTCACGAAGATCGTGGTGATGCCGAGCTTTTGCTGGATCTCGCGCATCTCGGTCCTGAGGCTCACGCGGATCTTGGCGTCGAGCGCCGAGAGCGGTTCGTCGAGGAGGAGGACGCGCGGCTGCGGGGCCAGCGCACGGGCCAAAGCCACGCGCTGCTGCTGGCCGCCGGACAGCTGATAGGGATAGCGGTCCGCCAGATGGGCAAGGCCCACAAGCTCCAGCATCTCGCGCACCCGCGCCTCGGTCTCGTCGCGGCCCAGACCCGCGATCTTGAGGCCAAAGGCGATGTTGCCTGCGACATTCATGTTGGGGAACAAGGCATAGGCCTGGAACACCATCCCGATGCGCCGCTTGTTCGGCGCAAGGTCGGTCACGTCGCGGCCGTCGATCATGATCCGGCCCGCCGTCGGACGCTCGAACCCCGCGATCATGCGTAGGACGGTGGTCTTGCCGCAGCCCGAGGGGCCGAGGAAGGACACGAATTCGCCCTTCTCGACCGACAGGTCGAATCCCTTGACGACCGTATTCGCCCCGAAGGATTTCACGGCGCCAGAGACGGAAAGAAAGCTCATGACGTGGTCCTTTCGGCGGTGCGCAGGCGGGGCAGCAGGCGTTGGCCGGGCTTGAGAGTGGCGAACAGTTGCATCAGCGCCATGCAGGCCCAGGTGAAGCCGAAGGACATGATGGCCAGCGCCGCAGGCTCATAGGCGCGGTCCTGTCCCAGTTGCACGAGGTAAGGGCCAAAGGCGGGGCGGTTCAGCAGGCTCGCCAGAACGAACTCGCCAAGCGAGATCGAAAAGGTCAGGAAGGCGCCCGAGATGATCGCCGCGCGCACGTTCGGGAAGATCACCAGCGCGATGGTCCGCAAGCGCGAGGCGCCGAGGCTTTCTGCCGCTTCGGTCAGGGTGGCGATGTCGATGGCAGCCATGCCGTTGTCCACCGCGCGGAACATGTACGGCATCGACAGGATGACATAGCCGAAGATCAGCAGCATGTCCGTCCCGGCCGTCGTGGTCGTCAGCGGCAGCCAGGAGTCCGATCCGAAGAGGCGGATATAGCCGAAGACGATGACGACCGGCGGAACGACGAGGGGCAGAAGGCTGATGAACTCGACCACGGGGCGCAGCTTTGGCACCTTCAGTCGCACCCAATAGGCGGTCGGCACGATGATGAGCGCGCCGATGGCGATGGCGGCTAGCGAGGCGAAGGTGGAATAGACGATGGTGTTCAGGAACTCGGCACTGTTGAACACGGACTGGTAGGCCGCGAACCCCAACTCTCCACGCACCATCTTGAGCGAGAAGTAGAAGGTCGCGATCAGGGGAACAATGAAGAAGGATGCGGCGAAGAGCGCAGTGAGCACGGGGACGAGGGGGAAGGACTTCTTCATTTCTGCCACCGCTCGGCCCGGTTGCGCAGGATCAGGTACAGCGCGTTCGACAGCCCCATGATGACCACCATGCCAAGCGCCAGCGCATAGCCGAGGTTCGGGTTGTAAAGGACGTTCCCCCGGATCTGCTGGAAGAGCACGATCGGCACCACGTCAAAGCCCGACCCCATCAAGGCATAGACCGTGGCGAGCGTGCCGAAGGCGTTAGCGAAGAGCAGCAGGAAACAGCCGAGGATCGTCGGCGCGAGCACAGGCAGGCCGATCATCCTCCAGTACTGCGCGCGGGTGGCCCCGAGGATCTCCGCCGCCTCGCCCCATTCCTTGCGCAAGCCATCGAGGGCGGGGGCAACGATCAGGAACATCAAGGGCAACTGGAAGTAGAGATAGACGATCGAGACGCCGACGAAGGAGAAGAGGTTGAACCCGGTCGCATAGAGATTGATGCCAAAAAGGTCCCGCAACAGCACTGTCACCAGCCCAAGCCGCCCAAGCGTGGCGATGAAGGCAAAGGCCAGGGGCACGCCCGCAAAGTTCGATGCGACGCCGGAAAATGTGGTGAAGGCGTTGCGCACCCAGGCGGGCAGCCCGCCCAGGATTACCGCCTGCGCCAGCAGAAGCCCCGTCACCGTCCCCATCGCCGCCGACAAAAGGCTGAGGCGGATGGTCAGCGAAAAGCTCGCCACGATGTTCGGGCTGCCCAGTTCGACGATGTTGGCCAAGGTGAACGCCCCGTCGGCATTCTGGAAGGCCCCGACGACGAGGTAGAGGATCGGGCCGATCAGGAACAGGAAGGCGAACAGGAAGAACGGGACGACCCCCAGCCAGTTCCAGTTGATCTGGCGCGCTGCCCTTGCTGGCCGGGGCGGTGCGTCCAGCGTGGCGCCGGTGGCAGAGGCGTCGAGGGTCATGCGCAGGTGTCCTGACCGTGGGCGGAAAACGAAGGATGCCGGCAGTGCGCCGGCATCCCTTGGCAGTCGCGTTCAGATCAGTTCGCGCCCATCTCGGTGGCCCAGGTCTCGGCAACCACGGTCTTGGCGGCGGACTGCTCGTCAAGGCTCGGGAACACGGCCTTGGCATAGTTCTCGGCCGGGGGCAGCTTGGCCATCATCTCGGCCGGGATCACGCCGCGCTCGACCATGTCGTTGAAGCGGATCGGGTGGCAGTACCCGGCCAGCCAGCCAAGCTGACCCTCGTCCGAATACAGGTACTCCATCCACAGCTTCGCCGCGTTCGGGTGCGGGGCATAGGCCGAGATCGCCTGCACATAGACGCCCGCGATCACGCCGTCCGAAGGAATCACGATGTCCATCGGCGGGTTGCCCGCCAGCTTGTCGCGCATCGCGAGGACGTTGTAGTCCCAGTCGAACATGATCGGCGTGGTGCCTTGCGCGAAGTTCTGGGCTGAACCGCCCACGTCCACGAAGTTGCCCGAGGCCTTGAGGTCCTTGAGAAAGGCGATCCCCGCCGTCGCGGCATCCGCGCCGCCCTTGCCGCCGTTGGCCGCAAGACCCGCCGCATAGACCGACATCATGGACGAGTTGCCGGTGCGCGGGTCACCCGGGATGGCGACCATCGCGGCATACTTCGGGTCCTTCAGGTCGGCAAAGCTGGTGGGCGAGGCATCTGTCACGATGTCCTTGTTCACCGCCATGGCGAGCACGCCGTAGTAATCGCCGTACCAGTAACCCTCGGCATCCTTGGCATCATCGGGGATCGAGTCCCAGGTCGAGACCTTGTAGGGCTGGATCAGGCCTTCGGCCTTGGCGGCGGGGCCGAAGGACAGGCCCACGTCGATGACGTCGGGCGCCTGCGGGCCGGTGTTGCCCTTGTTGGCCTTGATCGCCTCAAGCTCGTCGGCGGACCCGGCGTTCGGGTTCAGTTCGTTCACCGCGATCTCGGGGTACTTCTTCTTGAAGCCCTCGATCACCGCGCCATAGCCGCACCAGTCGTGCGGCAGGGCGATCGTGGTCAGGTTGCCTTCGGCCTTGGCCGCGGCGACAAGCTCGTCCATTGACTGGGCCGAGGCGATGGTGGCCGAAAGCATCGCGATAAGGCTGACGCCCGCGGCGCCGGTTTTCAGAACGGACATGAAGGTCTCCATTTATGTGCGCCGGGCCGATTACGGGTTCGGGACGCCCCCAGACGCTCGTCGGCCACCTGCATGCCGATCCCTAGGGGGCGATTGCGACCGTCCCGTAACGCGTTAATGAATGTTTTGCGCCAGCCCTTCCGGGGCGATCAGTCGAGGGCCAGCCCCGCAAAGCGCTCGCGCGCCGCGCTGACAAAGGCGCGGATGTTTGCCGAACTGCGCTGGCTTGCCTGATAGAGGAGGGTGGCGGGCACTGGGTCGGGCTCGTGTTCGGTGAGGATGCGGGCCAGTCGCCCCTCGGCCAGGGCCGCCTGCACCTGATAGGACAGAACGCGCGTGATCCCAAGGCCGCGCTCGGCTGCGGCGATGGCGGCGGCGGCGGTGTTGACCGACAGGCGGGGGGTCAGCGCGACGCTCGTCTGACCGTCGCGGCCAAAGTGCCATTCGTTCGTCGTGCCGATCCCTTCGAAGGCGATGATGGAATGGAGGCGCAGGTCGCCCGGAACTTCGGGTGTTCCGTGGGCCGCAAGGTAGGCAGGGCTCGCCACGGTCACCCGGCGCACCCGCGCCAGCGGCACCCCGACCAGCGCGCTGTCGACCGGGGGGGCGATCCGAACAGCAAGGTCGAACCCCTCTTCGACCAGATGCGTCACCCGGTCCACGAGCGTCAGCCTTATCGTTAGGTCGGGGTGGCGCGCGGCCAGCACCTCGACCACCGTCAGGACGTGCAACTGCCCGAACATCACCGGCGCGGTGACCGACAGCATCCCGCGCGGCGCCGCATCCTCGCCGCGGACCAGCGTTGCCGCCTCGTCCACATCGGCCAGCAGGCGGCGGCAGCGGTCGGCATAGATCGCCCCCCGCTCGGTCAGCGCGACCGACCGCGTGGTCCGGCGCAAGAGCGCCACGCCCAAATCCCCCTCAAGCTGCGCCACCGCCCGCGTCACCCCGGCCGAGGACAGCCGCAACTGCCGCGCCGCCTCGATGAAGCTGCCGTGGTCGGCAACGGCCAGAAAAGTGCGCATCGCGTCCAGTCGGTCCATCCGATTATTTTACTGGATGAAGCAATGAACTGTCAAATCATGCAATTATCGACTCGAGGCTGGAGGGTTAACTCTTGGCCATGGCACCGAACGCCATCCCCCAAACCCCCAACGGAGCCCATC
>CAZVIS010000134.1:289-7890 GCA_964627355.1 uncultured Rhodobacterales bacterium | reverse complement strand
AGGGGGCCGTAGCCCGGGCTCTCCAGCTGCCAGTGCGGGCGGCGCAGGGTCGCCGTCTCTCCGCCCGCCAGGGCCACAATCTCTTCCGTCCAGGTAACGCGGGGGCGCCCTTCGGCGGTTTGTCCGGGCAAGGTGAAGTCCTGCACCTGCGCGCCGTAGACCGGGTCGGGCTGCGTGGACAGATACCCCTCGATCTGCGCGCGGCCCTCGCCCCCCGGGATCGACAGGCGCATCACCAGCGAGAGCGCATCGTCCTGTGGCCCCTGTGGCGTATGCCCCCGCCCGTCCTTGATGTGGCAGGACTGGCAAGAGCGGGCGTTGAACAGCGGGCCAAGCCCGTCCGACGCGATGGTCGAGGAAGGTGCCGCGACCCAAAGCTTGCGGAACAGCGCATTGCCCAGCCGGAAGTCGAGTTCTTGCGCAAACCCCATGTTGGCCGAAGGTTGCGAAAAAGCATCGGCAGTTGTGCTCGCGCGGACCGTCGTGGCGCCGCCGGGCAGCCCTTCGAATGGTTGCAATGCACCTGGATCGGCAGGCGGGGCGGTCACCGAGGCCACGCGCGCGGTCTCGTCATGCGTGCGGGGCACGATGGCGAGATGCGGCTCGTCAAGCGGGCCAGCCCCGGCGGGCTGCGCTGCCATCGCGGCGATTAGGGCAAGGGCGGCACGGCGCATGAGGTTTACTGGAACACCACTCCGGGATTGTCGAGGCTGTCCGACCCCTCGAACGCCACCGGCCCGAGGTCGAGTGTCCGCACCACCCGCTCGATGCCCTGCGTCTGGTCGATCAGCGCCGCGACGGCCGCCATGATGAGGGCCTCGCCCTGCGGATTGCCGCGGTCCAGCATCTGGTCATAGGCCATGCCGCCCTCTGCCGCCGCCCGGATCGCGCCAAGGGCTGCAACCGAAGCATCGAGCTGGGCGCGCAGGTGACTGTCCAACGCCGGATCCCTTGCCGCCACGAGGTCGGCAAGCGAGGGGCCCGCCACCATCGTCCCGTCGGGGCGGGTGTAGCGGCCCAGATAGACGTTCCGGATGCCTAGGCCGTTGTAGTAATGGCTGTTGTGCGTGTTGTCGGAAAAGCAGTCCTGCTCCTCCTCGGGATCGTTCAGCATCAGGCCAAGCCGCATCCGTTCCCCGGCCAGTTCACCATAGGACAAGCTGCCCATGCCCTTGAGGATCGCGGCAAGTCCGTCCTGCGGGCTGTCTGTCGCGGCGACCCGCGCGGCGCCCCCGGGGGCCCAGCTGGCTGCCATCGTGCGCAGGTCGGCGACCAGAAGATCGGTCGCAGCACGCAGATAGGCGGCGCGGCGGTCGCAGTTGCCGTTGGTACAAGCCGTGCCCGACGCAAAATCGGTCGCGGGCCGGTTTCCCGCACCCGCGCCATGCCCGTTCAGGTCCTGCCCCCACAGCAGGAATTCGATGGCGTGATAGCCGGTGGCCACGTTCGCCTCGGACCCACCCACCTCATGCAGCGTTCCGCGCAGAAGGGTGGGGGTGATTGCCGTGGCGTCAATCGTGCGGCCCGAGACCATGAGCGTCGGCGTTGCGATCACGTTCAGCACGGCTGCCGCATTGCCATCTGTCGCCCCGCCATAAGCGGCATCGACATAGTCGATCAGCCCCTCGTCCAGTGGCCAGGCATTCACGCCGCCTTCCCAGTCATCGACCAGCGGGTTGCCAAAGCGGTACGCCTCGGTCTGCAGGTAGGGGACACGCGCAGCGACCCAGGCCGCTCGGGCCTTGGCAAGCGTCGCGGGCGTGGGATCGTCGATCATCGCATCGATGGCGCGGGACAGTTCTTCGGACAACGCGAGGCTGTCTGCATAGGCGGCGGCTGCAATGTCGGCGTAGGTCGCCACCACAGCTGCCGGGTCCGCCCGGACGGGCAGAGACAAGACCAAGACCGCTGCCCCCGAAATCAGAATGCGCCGCATTGACCTTCCCCATAATGCCGACCCCTGATTATCTGACTGAATGAGTCGGGAAATGTCAATCCGATAAATTTAGTCGGAAATAGCGATACGACCGCCGTCGCCTTTGCCCGGCACGACCGCACACGCACGGCAAGGACGTCCTATGCCTCAGAAAAGTTCGATCGCTGCCGCCCGCGAGACAGCGCGCGCAGGGCGCAGCGTTTGCGGCTCTAGAGTGGTGTCCGGCACCAGCAGTTGCCGTACCTGTCCGGTGGTCGGACGAAACAACACCCGCCTCGCGCTGGTTCCGCCCAGGCTCTCGGCCCGACAGGGGATGCCCTCGGCCTCCAGAAAGGCGCGGGCGAACCTGGCGTTGGCTTGGCCAATATCGCTCAGCGCCGTGGACACGCGCGCACCGCCGAACAGCTTGGCCTGCATGCGGTTGCGCGTTGCACCGGCCTTCAGTAGCGCGTTGATCAGAAGCTCCATCGCGTGAACACCATAGCGCTCGGGCGCTGAAGCCGCAGCCTTGGGTCCAAAGGGCAGCAGGAAGTGGTTCATCCCTCCAACAGCTGCGTCAACGTCCCACAGACAGACCGCCACACAGGAGCCCAGGATGGTAGACAGAACGGCATCCGCATCATGAGAGATGCGGAACTCTCCCTGCAGGACATAGATCGTTTGGTCGGACGATGGTATCACTTGACTGCCGTCCTTGCTTCGGTGTCGCGCGCGCAAAGGCGCAGGATTTCGGGGCCGATCCGGTCGAGCGGCAGCTGCTGTTCCACCGCGCCGATCTCGAGCGCCGCGCGCGGCATGCCATAGACCACCGCGCTTGCCTCGTCCTGCCCAAGGGTGCGGGCCCCGGCACGGCGCAGGGCCAAGAGCCCCTCTGCCCCGTCCCGGCCCATTCCGGTCAGCAGCACCGCCACGACCTGATTGGCCATCGGGACCGCCGAACGGAACAATTCGTCCACTGATGGGACATGGCCCGACACCGGGTCGCCGGGAACGATCCGGCACTGGGGTGCGTTGCCGCCGCTCAGACGCAAATGGCCATCGGTACCGCCGGCAACACAGACACGCCCGACCTGCATCGCCACACCGTCCGACACCGCCACCACCTCGGCGGCGCAGCGGCGGTCCAGCAGCCGGATCAGACTGTCCGAGAATCCCTTGCCGGTGTGCTGGACGATCGCCGTCGGCGGGCAGGCCGCCGGAAAGGTGGCCAGCACCTGAAGCAGGGCGTCCACGCCACCGGTCGAGGCTCCGATAAGGACGATCCGGTCGGGCCGCAGCTTCGGTACCGGGCGTTGCACCAGCGCTGGGGGCCGCCTGCTCTGGCTGCCTCGCAGCGCACGCACGGCGTGGATCTGCTGCAGGATCGCGTCAGCGGTGAAGTCCCGCGCAATGGCCGGAAAGGCCGGATCGGACGGTCGCGTTGCCCCTGCGGCCGTGCCCGGCCCACCGATGACCAGCCAGCACGCGTTGAGAGCGTAGAACAGCGACTTCATGCAGTCGAACTCGGGAACGGCGCAGTAGTCGTGGGACAGCAGGACCACATCCGGTTCGAGCGATTCCGCAAGCGTATAGGTCTCCGAGAGGTCCGCCGCCTGCGCGATGACTTGCATGCCCGGATGGGCCGAGACGATCTTGGTCAGCCGCGACCGTTCGATCGGGCTTGGAGTACCGACGATTATGCGCAGCGCTTTCATTCGGAACCCCTTTCACGATCAATCCCCAGTCTGGAAGGCGCCATCCGCCCCCGGGTCTGCTGCACCTCAGAATTCCTGCCACACGCCTTGGCCTGCCGCGGCGGCCAGGTTCTGTTCGCGGCGCTTGGGCGCCGGGGTAGGTCGGGCCTTGACAGGAGCGGGGGCCGGGCTGCGCGGCAGTTCGATCACTTGCGCCGTGTCGGCATGGACCGAGAACCGGGCGACCAGTTCGGCAAGCCCGGTAGCCTCTTGGTGAAGCGCGTGGCTGGCCGCCGTCGCCTCTTCGACCATGGCGGCGTTCTGCTGCGTGACCTGATCGAGCTGGGTCACCCCGATGTTGATCTCGGCCAGACCGGTCGCCTGTTCACCCGAGCCAGCCGCGATGTCCGTCACCAGCGTTGCGATATGCGCGACGCGGTCAACGATGTTGGCAAGGGCCTCGCCGGTGCGGTCCACCTGTTCGACGCCACGTCCGACATGCTGGGTCGAGGCACTGATAAGCGACTTGATCTCCTTTGCCGCAGCCGAGGACCGCTGCGCAAGCGCCCGGACCTCGGATGCGACGACCGCAAAGCCGCGCCCCGCGTCGCCAGCCCGCGCCGCCTCGACCCCCGCATTCAGCGCGAGCAGGTTGGTCTGGAAGGCGATGTCGTCGATCACGCCGATGATCTGGCTGATGTGTTCGGACGACTTCTTGATTTCGGTCATCGCAGACACCGCCCCCTGCACGACCGAGCCGCTCTCTTCGGCCTCTCGCCGGGCCTGGCGGACGATGCTCTCGACCTGACGCGCCCCGTCGGCAGCCGATTTGACGCTGGCCGTAAGCTCGTCCAGCGCAGCCGCCGTTTCTTCCAGCGTGGCAGCCTGGTTCTCGGTTCGGTGCGACAGGTCCTCGGAGGCACGGCTGATCTCGGTCGAACGCGCCTTGATGCTCTGTGAGGCCTCGACCACCTGGACAATCGTCTCGCTCAGCCGTTCCACGGTCTGGTTGAAGTCCGCGCGCAGCGCCTCGTACTCGTCGGCGAAAGGGACTTTGATGGTCTGGGTGAGATCGCCCGCAGAGAGGTTCTGGAGCCCGATACTCAACCCTTCGACCACGCGCGCCTGCTCTGCCTGCAAGCGAAGCCGTTCCTTCTCGGACAGGTCGGCAAGGGTCAGCCTCTCGCGCAGGCCTTCCAGCGACTGTGCAATCTGGCCGATCTCGTCCTGACGCCCGATATCGCTGATGACATGATCGAGGTCGCCGTCCGTCACGACCTGCATCGCACGCCCAACACGGGCGATCGGCCGGGTCACCGAGCGTGCCAGGAAAATACCGAGACACAGAACAACCAGAGAGACGACCAACGTCATCTCCAGCATCTGCACCAGGAACTGCCGGGTCGGCGCCAGAATCTCGGCGCGGTCACGCTCGACGACCAGCCCCCAGTTTACACCGAGCACACTGATCGGAAGGGTCGCGGCAAGGCCGATTTCGCCGGAATGAAGGGGAACATCAACGAAGGTTTCGCCCCGGCCCTCCGCCGACGCTGTGACTTGCGGAAAATCGCCAAGCTCGTCCTGAACACGGAAGCGTCCGTCAAACCGCGAGACGGTGCGGGACAATCCATCCGAACCCACAAGATAGGCATCGCCCGTCTCGCCCAATCCCTCTTCATCCGTCATGATCGCGTTCAGATCATCTTGCGACATCTGGAACGCCAGATAGCCGATCACCGCGCCCTGCGCAGACGCGACCGGAGTCACCATGAACGACGCCGGGACGCCATCGCTTGGCGCATAGGGTTCGAAATCGCTCAGAAACACCTCTCCGGGATTACCTTTGCTGGCCTTTTGCAACAGCCGGCCCAACCCGCTGTCTGCGTTCGCGCCCGTCAGGAAGTTGGTGGCAAAGTCCACTTCCTTGAAGACTGTGTAGATCGCGTTCCCCTGCAGGTCGAACAGGAAGACGTCGTAGAGCCCCTTTTGCGCGCGGAAGGTGTCGAACGTCGGATGGTAGACGCTGTGCTGGCGAAAATAGCTGAACGGCCCCTCGACCGTCACGAGCTTTTGCCGCTCTCCCGCAGGGTGGGGGTTTTCGGTGATGTACACCTTTTGCAGGGTCGTGGTCGCGCCGTCGGGAATGCCATTGAAAGCGGAGCCAAGCCGCACGATGGCGTCGGCGGTCGAAGGGTTGCTGCCAAGGATCAGGGCGTCCTGCTGCAGTCGGCTGATCCATTCGACCATGCGGTCCCGTTTCGTCATCCCGACCAGTTCGAACTGTGTCTTGGCTGTCGCTAACACCGTGTTGCGCATCGTCCAGTCGCCGACCAGCATGATCGCTAGCGCCGTGGCAAGGCAGCAGCCTACAATAATGCCCGGCAGCTTGTATTTCAGCGGAATGGTTCCAGTCGTCCACATCGGGTCCACCTTTCGACGCAACTTGTCCGTTCTGCGCGGTTCCGCCGGCGCATCGGCGCTTTTCCCGGTCATAGCTCGGGCTGTCTTAATGGGCGCTTAGCGCCGATTCAGAAGAGGGCGACGCGCGCGTCCACAGGCGCCGGCGGGACGCTGCGCCCGCGCAGCCGCTGCGCCAGATCGTCAAGGCGCACCGCCCCCAGAAGGGCGCGCGCATCAATTGCAGGTGCATTGCAAAGCGCAGCGCCAAGTGCGTCCAGACAGGTCGCAAGATCGGCAAGGGTCTGGCCAAGACGGTCGATGTCTTGCAGGGCATGACTGTTGCCCGCCGTCGGGACCGCACCAAGGATCGGCGCAACCGCCGTTTCCACCCCATGCAGCATAGCATGGCACTGCCGCAGTTCCGCAGTGACGCGCGACAGGATTGCATCGGGCCGCTGCCCGGCGGGATCAAAGGGAGTGGTCACAGCTTGCCCACGACGCGTTCAATGCTGGCCTTCAGCGTCACGGTCGTGAAGGGTTTGCGGACGAGGTTGTTCAGGCCAAGTTCCTGCCCCTCGCGCACCACTTCGGGCGTCGGGCTGCCTGTGATCAGGATAAAGCCGATACGCTGTGTGGCCTTGGCCTGCCGAAGCGCAGACAGAAGCTGCAGCCCGGTCATGCCGGGCATGTACATGTCCGAGATGACCAGATGCACCGGGTTAGCGGCGAGCTTGCCAAGCGCGCGGCGACCGTCATTCTCAGTCTGGTAGTGCTTGATGCCCATTTCGTCGAGCGACTGCTCGATCAGCGCGCGGCTGACCGACATGTCGTCGATCACCATGACACGCAGCGATTCCCTCAGGCTCATTGCGGTCGTCCTTCCACTTTGGTTGACAGTCTTTCGTTGGCGGTAACGCCGATGCTGCGGAACGCCGTCTCGGCGGCACCCGCCACGCGTTCCGAGTGGCCGATGAACAGATGGCCGCCAGGGGGGATCAGCCCGGCAAAGCGGTGCCAGAGGCGGGCCTGCGTCGGCTTGTCGAAGTAGATCGCAACGTTGCGGCAGAAGATGATGTCGAACATGCCGCGCATCGGCCAGTCGTGCATCAGGTTCAATTCGCCGAAGCGGACGAGTTCGCGCACCTTTTCCGAAATGGCAAAGCCGCCGGCCGCAGGTCCGGTCATGCGCCGCGCGGACTCGGGCAGCGAGTTCAGCTCTTCGGCGGGATAGACCCCGGCCTCGGCCTGCGCGAGAATCTGCGGATCAACGTCTGTTGCCAGGATACGCAGGTCAAGTCGCCCCGCCTCGGGGCAAAGGTCCAGTATTGTGAAGGCGAGGGAATAGGGCTCTTGTCCGGCCGAGCATCCGGCCGACCAAAGGCGGACCCGCCGCTTCTCGCGGGCGGCGCGGATCAGGGGCGGCAGAACGGTCTCGCGCAGGGCCTTAAAATGATGCCCTTCGCGGAAGAAATGCGTCACGTTTGTCGTGAGGGCCGAGAGCATGTGCGTCCGCTCTTCGGCGGCATCGGGTCCTTCGAGCAGGGCACAATAGGTCCGGAAGTCCCGCAGCCCCAGTTGGCGCAGCCGTTTGG
>CAZVIS010000134.1:0-279 GCA_964627355.1 uncultured Rhodobacterales bacterium | reverse complement strand
TTTGGACAGGCGCGAATAGACGAGGTCCTTCTTGGTGTCGGGCAGATGGAGCCCGAAGTCGGCCTGCGCCCGACGGGCAATCGCGGTGAAGTCCGCGTCGGTGAAGCGCATGTCACCGCCGGTCTGCGCCGCGACCGTCATGCGACGGCCTTGCCGCGCTGCTGCACGACCGCACCAAGGTCGATGACGCGGGTCATCCCCTCGCCCACCGTGACCACGCCGGTCACCGTGGCGCGGGCGGCGTCGGACCGCACATCCGGGGTTTCCTGGATCTGATCG
>CAZVIS010000133.1:6570-7912 GCA_964627355.1 uncultured Rhodobacterales bacterium | reverse complement strand
ACACCAACCTCGCCCCCTCCACCGCCGCCCTGACAAAATCCGCGAACAGCGGATGCGGGGCGAACGGCTTGGACTTCAGCTCCGGGTGGAACTGGACGCCGATGAACCAGGGGTGGTCCTTGACCTCGACGATTTCGGGGAGGCGGCCGTCGGGGCTCATGCCGGAGAAGATCAGGCCGCAGTCTTCCAGTTTCTCGCGGTACTTGATGTCCACCTCATAGCGGTGGCGGTGGCGTTCCTCGATGACGGTGGTGCCGTAGATGGCAGCGACGTGGCTGCCCGGCGTCAGGTTGGCGGTGTAGGCGCCGAGGCGCATGGTGCCGCCCTTCTGGTCTGACGTGCTGCGCTGGACGGTGTGGTTGCCCTGCACCCATTCCTTGAGGTGATAGACGACGGGGGTGAAGCGTTTCTCGCCCTTTTCGTGGTCGAATTCCTCGGAGCCTGCGTTGGAGAGGCCGACGAGGGTGCGGGCGCTCTCGATCACGGCCATCTGCATGCCGAGGCAGATGCCGAGGTAGGGGACGTTCTTTTCGCGGGCAAAGCGGGCGGCGCGGATCTTGCCTTCGGTGCCCCGCTCGCCAAAGCCGCCGGGGACAAGTATGGCGTTGAACCCTTCAAGCCAGGGGGCGGGATCCTCGCGCTCGAAGATTTCGGCGTCGATCCATTCGGCGCGGACGCGGGTGCGGTTGGCCATGCCGCCGTGGGTGAGGGCCTCGGCGATGGATTTGTAGGCGTCTTCGAGCTGGGTGTACTTGCCGACGATGGCCACGCGAACCTCGCCCTCGGCATGGTTCAGGCGGTCCATCACGTCTTCCCAGCGGCGGAGATCCGGGCGTGGGGCGGGGCTGATCGCGAAGGCGTCGAGGACCGCCTGGTCCAGGCCCGCGCGGTGATAGGCCAGGGGGGCCTCGTAGATCGTTTTCAGGTCATAGGCGGGGATGACGTGCTCTTTGCGGACGTTGCAGAAGAGGGCGATCTTTTCCCGCTCGCGGTCGGGGATGGGGTGTTCGGAGCGGCAGACGAGGATGTCGGGGGCGAGGCCGATGGATTGCAGTTCCTTGACGGAGTGCTGGGTGGGTTTGGTTTTGAGTTCGCCACTGGCGGCGAGGTAGGGGAGGAGGGTCAAGTGCATCAGGATCGACTGGCCGCGCGGGCGTTCGTGGATGAACTGGCGGATCGCCTCGAAGAAGGGCAGCCCCTCGATGTCGCCGACGGTGCCGCCGATCTCGCACAGCATGAAATCGACCTCGTCGGCGCCGATCCGGAGGAAGTCTTTGATCTCGTTGGTGACGTGGGGGATCACCTGGATCGTCTTGCCGAGGTAGTCGCCCCGGCGTTCCTT
>CAZVIS010000133.1:0-6470 GCA_964627355.1 uncultured Rhodobacterales bacterium | reverse complement strand
TTGCCGAGCGAGGAGACGACCCCGCCCGTGATGAAGACATATCGCGCCATGAAGGGGCTCCCGTAACGGTTTCAGGGGGCGATTCTTGTCACACAGAATCGCGGCATCACGGGACTCAAGGCTATACGCCTGACGCCCGAATTCCGCAACCACACGCAATATGGCGTGGTCGCGGGCCGATAAATCCCAAAGGATGGGGTCAGGGCGTGGCGGGTGGCGTGGCCGGGGCGTCCGCACGCGGCGGTGCGACGGGCACGTCGGACGGACCGGGGGGCAGAAGGTCGCCGTCGAGTGCGGGCGGGAGGGCCGGGGCCACGGGCGCGGTTCCCCCGAACTGTTCGACCACGGACGATCCGGTTACCTTGCTGGCCGCGATGATCGTCAGCGTGATCGAGGTGCAGATGAAGGCAGCCGCGAAGATCCACGTCAGCTTGGCCAGCGCCGTCGCCGCCTGACGGCCCGACATCGCGCCGCCGCCGCCGCCGCCCAGACCCAGACCCCCACCCTCGGACCGCTGCAGAAGCACCACCCCGATGAGGCAGAGCGCGAGGATGAGGTGGATGGTGAGGACGACGTTTTCCATGCGGGATCCGGGGCAATGACGCGCCTACTTAGGCGCAAGCGGGGCGGGGGGCAACCCCGCACGGGGGTGTCAATCGCGCGTGACGGGAAGGCCGCGGGCGATCCAGCCGGGACCAGCGGAAGACCCGAACATCCCTTCGGCCACATCGGATACGCGGGTGAAGCCTGCATCCCGCAGCCGCGCGGCAAGACGGGCCGAGCGGACGCCGCGCGCGCACATCACCGCGATCTCGGCGTTCCGGTCGCCCTGGGCGAGGGCCAGCAGGGCTGTGGTGAAGTCCTCGCGCCGCATGTCGAGGCGCTGCGCCGAGGCGGCGCTGCCGCTGGCCTGCCATTCGTCGGGCCTGCGGATGTCGATGAGCAGAAGCTGCCCTTCGCTGGCCCTTGCATGGGCCGTGGGCGCGTCGAGGACCGGGCCGACCGGCAGGCGGAAGAACCGCTCGGCGACAAGGCCCACGGGAACAAGCGAGACCAGCGCAACGCCCACCAGCAGGCGGCGGCGGGTTGCGCCCCGGGGCTGGACGCTATCCTTCGACATCGTCCACCGATGCCTGTCCCGACAGCCGCTGCCGGATGATCGACCAGGACAGGCCCACGCCAAGCACCAGCGACATGGCAAGAAGCGCAAGCCATGTGTTCAGGGCGGGGTTGCCAAGGCCGAGGATGCCCCAGTCGATCAGCACCCAGACCAGCGCGCCGAACACCGCCGCCACAAGCACCATGCCGAAGGCGCCAAGCGAGCGGACCGTTGCCGAGACATAGACGAGGTAGCCGATGAAGAGCGCAAGGCCAAGCAGCACAGCAAGCGGCGTCTGCGCGGTCCAGTTCGTCTGGACCCAGGTCACATAGTTCCAGGGCGTCGGGTTGAAGGTGGCGACCAGCAGCACGAAGGCCCCCAGCCAGCGCAAGAAAATCCCCATCCGTCTCTCACCCCGTTGGCGGTTCGTGATAGCCTGTCTAGCGCAGGCGCCCGGGCTGGTCCATCGTGCCGCGCCGGGATGACGGAGGTGATCGATGGTTCGGCTTGGCGGTTTGGTTCTGCTGGTCCTTGGTGGTGCGGCGGCGGTTCTGGGGGCGGCGATGGCGCTGGCCGTTCTGGGACGCCCGGTTCCGACCGGAGAATGGATCGACTGGATGCGACCTTTCCTCGATCGTATCGCCGTGAAGGCGGCCCTGCCCCCGGGTTCGGATGTCGGCGCCCTGATCGTGCGGGGCTGGGGTCAGGTGGCGGTTGCCGCCATCGCGTCCGGTGCAGTGATCGCACTTGGCGGATTGCGCCAGATGATTTCGGGGCGGCGCAGCGTGGTCTTTCTGGTCCTGGTCGCCGCGATCATTGCGGGCTTTGCGGTCGCAGGGGCGCTGGCCCCGGCCGAGGCGTTCTAGGGGTTCTGACTGCCCACCTTTTCGGTTTCGCCCCCCCGGGTGGCCCGCTATACCGCGCGGGGTTTAGGAAAAAGGATCGGGTCATGGCCAATGTCGTCGTCGTGGGCGCGCAATGGGGCGACGAGGGGAAGGGCAAGATCGTGGACTGGCTGTCCAGCCGCGCCGATGTGATCGCGCGGTTTCAGGGCGGCCACAACGCGGGCCATACGCTGGTCATCGACGGGGTGACCTACAAGCTGTCGCTTCTGCCCAGTGGCATCGTGCGAGGGGGCAAGCTGTCGGTGATCGGGAATGGCGTGGTGCTGGACCCCTGGGCGCTGTTGTCCGAGATCGACAAGCTGGCGGCGCAGGGCGTGACGGTGACGCCGGAAAACCTAATCATCGCCGAGAATGCGCCGCTGATCCTGCCGGTGCATGGCGAGTTGGACCGCGCGCGGGAGAGCCAGAACTCGGTGGCCAAGATCGGCACCACGGGGCGGGGGATCGGTCCGGCCTATGAGGACAAGGTGGGCCGCCGCGCGGTGCGGGTGGCGGATCTGGCGGATGCGGCGACCCTGGATGCACGGCTGGACCGGTTGCTTGGGCACCATGATGCGCTGCGGCGCGGCCTTGGCCTTGGCCCGGTGGATCGCGAGGCGCTGCGGGCTGCGCTGCTGGAGGTTGCGCCGAAGATCCTGCCCTTTGCCGGCCCCGTCTGGAAGGTGCTGAACGAGGCGCGGCGGGCGGGCAAGCGGATCCTGTTCGAGGGGGCGCAGGGGGCGCTTCTGGACATCGACTTTGGCACCTATCCTTACGTCACCAGTTCGAACACGCTGGCGGGAATGGCGGCCACCGGGACGGGGCTTGGCCCCACGGCGGTGGGGTTCGTTCTGGGGATCGTGAAGGCCTATACGACCCGGGTGGGCGAGGGGCCGTTTCCGACCGAGTTGTTCGATGCCGATGGTGACCGGCTGGGCGCGCGGGGACATGAGTTCGGCACGGTGACGGGGAGGAAGCGCCGTTGTGGCTGGTTCGATGCGGTTCTGGTGCGGCAGACTTGTGCCACCTCGGGCGTCTCGGGCATCGCGCTGACCAAGCTTGACGTGCTGGACGGGTTCGACACGCTGAAGATCTGTGTGGGGTATGAGCTGGACGGCAAGACGCTCGACTACCTGCCGACCGCCGCCGATGCGCAGGCGCGCTGCACGCCGGTGTACGAGGAAATGGAGGGCTGGCACGACAGCACCGCAGGCGCGCGGTCCTGGGCGGCGCTGCCGGGGGCGGCGATCAAGTACGTGCGGCGAATCGAGGAATTGATCCAGTGCCCGGTCGCCCTACTTTCCACATCGCCCGAGCGGGACGACACGATCCTCGTCACCGACCCCTTTGCCGACTGAACCGGAGGTTCCATGGCGCTGAGCTACCGTGCGCGAAAGCGCCTTTCGATCCTGGCGCTGGTCGTGGGGATGCCGCTGTACGTTGTCGCTGCGGTGACGGTGGTGGGGCTGTTCGACCGTCCGCCGTTCTGGCTGGAGATCCTGATCTATGTGGGCTTGGGGTTCCTGTGGATCCTGCCCCTGAAGCGGCTGTTCCTTGGCGTGGCGCAGCCCGATCCGGACGCGCCACGCTGAATTACTGCGCCAGCTTGCGCCCCTCTTCGAGGTAGCGCGCGTCATCGCGCAGGGCGAACTGGCCGCGGCGCACCTTTTCGATCCGCCCTTCCCGCAGCAGCGTCCCGAACGAGCGCAGCACCTCCTCGCGCGAGGGGGCGGCCTCGGACGGCAGGGCGTCCAGCACCTGGCGCAGCATCTGGGGGCGGGTCAGATGGGGGCGCCCCTCGACGACAGTGCTATAGGCCGCCGCCGCCTCGAGCAGGTCGGCGAGCGAGGACGCCCCCAGCCGCTCGGCGAAATCAGCAAAACCCTGCGTATCGGACGCCAGTGTCTCGGTCCCCAGCACCTCGTCGATGTCGTCGAAGTCCTCTTCCTCGGGCACCTCATCCGATGTCGTGAGTTGCAGCGGTTGGGGTCGTTGCGTCACACCGGTGGAAATCCGGCGCGGGCGGACAGGGGCGACCGGACCTGCCGGGGCCGCCGGGGCCGCAGGCGCGGCAGAGGTCGCGACGACTTGCGGCGCGGGGGCTGTAACCGGCGTGCGGTCGATCCGCTGCGCCGAAACGAGCACAAGCGGGATCGGGCGGGTCAGCGGCTGCACCGGGGCCGGTTCGCCTGACGTATCCTCGGACGAAGCGCTCGACGTCGGGCGGCGCGGACGGACCACGCGTTCCAGATCGCTGCGGTAAGGGTTGATGCGGCTTTCCTCGGCGTTCATCGGCGCGGCACCGGTAGCGCGGCGGTCGGCGACCGTGGCGGCCACGGCGGCCTTGAGATGCGCGATGGCCGACAGGCGGCGGCGGTTCTCGGCGCCCTGCATCTCGGTGTTGGCCTGATCGATCAGCCGCTGAACCGCCCCGTCGCCATTCAGTTCGGGCAGTGGCATGCGCAGCGTCGGTTCGCGCGGGGCGTCGGCCTGTGCCGTTTCTGGCTGCTTGGCGGTTTCCGCCGCAACCGCGGCGGGAACCTCGGCAGGAACCTCGGCAGGAACCTCGGCAGGAACCTCGGCAGGAACCTCGGCAGGAACCTCGGCCGCGACCTCTGCCTCGGGCGTCAGGGCTGCGGGCGGGGTCAAGGGGGCGGGCAGGGCGGGCGTATCGGCCTGAACGCTGCGGGCTGCCTCAGGCTCGCCTTCGGTCACGCCGGGGCGGCGGATGCGGATGATCCGGGCGCGGGCGCGCTGCAGGCGCGACAGGGTTTCGGCAACTGGAGCCCCGACCGGAGCGTCAACCGGGGCCTCGGCTTGGACCGGGGGCAGGTCGGCGGTCTCGGCTTGGGCCGTCGCCACCTCGGCCCCGGCGTCGGGCAGCCCCAGGTCGGCGGTCTCGGTCGCTTCGGCCATATCGGTTGCGGACGCTTCGGCGGGCATAACATCTTGCAGGCCCGTGACTTCGGTCAGCGTCTCATCAGCCATTTCGCCCGGCAGGGTTTCATCCAGCAGGGTTTCATCCAGCAGGTCATCGCCCATCAGCAGGTTGTCTGCCAGCACGTCATCGACCGGCGCTTCGGCGGTCTCGTCGTCGCGATCGTCTTCGTCCTCGACCGACAGCGTTTCGCCTGCCCAGAGGGCTTGCAGCGTGTCGTGGTCCATGTCGACGAGGTAGGGAACGGTCGCCTCGGCTGCGGGGGCGCTGTCCGGGGCGGCCTCGGCCGTGTCGGTGGCTTCGGGCGTTGCCTCGGTTTCGTCGCCACCCCAGAGGTTGTCGGTCGCGTCGCTGGACCAAGCGTCGGCGATGGACGCCTCGGCATACAGGTCCTCGTCCTGCTGCGGCAGATCGGCCGTCGGCGCGCTCTGCTCGTCGTCGGCGAAGGACATCATGCTGCGGATCAGGACTTCGGGAGCGTCCGCGACCTGGGCTTCCGTCCCGGTGGCGAGTTCCAGCCCGGCGGACATGTCGGTCTGGTCGGCAGCTGCGACGTTCTCGTCGGACGCGGCCGGTTCAAGAACCAGCGGGGCAAGCGCGACTTCTTCTTCCATTGCCGTCGCGACGGGCAGTGCCTGCACGGCAAAGGCGGCTTCTTCCACAGTCGCTTCGGTCGCAAGGAGCATGGGTTCGTTGGGCAGGGCCTCTTCGGCCATCCCCGCATCGGCGGTCAGGGTTTCGACGGCGACCGGTTCTTCAGCCGCGACGTTTGCCTCCGGCGAAACTTCTGTCTCCGGCAAGGCGGGCGCATCCTCGACCGCCATGTCGGTTTCGGCGGTCGGCTGTGCAACGACGTTCTCGTCGGCAACCGCAACCGCTGCGACGTCGTCCTCGAAATCATCCTCGGACACCGTCAGATGCGATTCGGGGGGCAAGACTTCGGCGGGCAGGTCTTCGACGGGCGATTCGGCGACGGCCGGATCGGCCGCGACGTCCGCTTGTTCTTGGGACACCATCTCAGGCGATTCGGCAGGGGCCTCTGCCGCCTCGGCAATGGGAGCCACCACCGCAGGAGCCGCCGGGACAAGCGCCTCGGGCGTGCTGGCCTCGATCACCGGGGCCTCGGCGGGGGCCATTTCGAGCGGGGCGAAAGGCTGCGCGGTGAAGGTTGCGACCATCGGAAGGTCGGCATCCTCGTCGCCAAGCGATACCGGCGCAGGCGCTGCAACGGCAGCAACCGGTTCTGCGGCGGTGGCCAGCGCTGCCGCGGCCCGCAGACGCTGTAGCCGGGCCGCCACGCTTTCCGGCATGGCAGGGGTGATGCGATGGACGTCGGGGGCAATATAGGTGGGGGCGGCCGGGGCGGGCGCCACATATGCTGGTGCGACGTGGGTCGGTTGAACGGCGGCAACCGCATCGGCGGGGGTTGTCGGCGCCTCGGCTGCTGCCGGCATCGCGGTGGTGTCGGCGCGCAGGATCACGCTGTTTTGCTGGATCTTCGCCTCGACCCGGCGCTGCACTTCGCGTTCGGCGATGCGGTGCAGCATGG
>CAZVIS010000132.1:5645-7974 GCA_964627355.1 uncultured Rhodobacterales bacterium | reverse complement strand
GGCACCAGTGCAGAAACGGGGCGGGGCAGGGCGCGCATCGGGCTTTGCACCAGCGCAGCAAGGGGGACGGCGGCGGAGAGGCACAGCGCCACGGGCAGTAGCCAGGGGCTGAGGTGCCCCGCCGCTGCCAGCGCCAGCAGGATCAGGCCCGCCACCGTCTCGGTCGCATGAAAGCGCGCAAGCGTCGCCAGATCCGGGCGCCCCTGCACATGGGGCAGCCAGCCGCCGTCAAAGCCTGCCAGCGTGCGGACCACCGCGCGCACCTGATGCACCATCAGCATCGGCGCCATCAGCGCGGACAGCGCCATCTCGGCCAGCACCATCCCGGCAAAAGCCGGGGCCTTGGCTCGCGTCATCCCGTTCTCGCGCAGGTAGGCAGCAATCCCGAGGATCTTTGGCGCCAGCAGCATCGCCACGACAAGCCCCGCCAGCGCCCCTTGTGTCACCGGGGGCAGCATCGGCCAGGATGGCATGAAGGGGCTGGTGGCAAAGAAATCCGGCATCGCTCCGCCTTGTCCCGGAAGCGCCCAGAGGAAAAGAAGCGCCATCCACCAGACCGAGGCGAGATAGGCCATCGCCCCCTGCAACAGGTGAAACCGCGACATCGGATGCAGCCCCGGCACGGCCAGCAGACGCAGGTGCTGCATGTTGCCTTGACACCAGCGCCGGTCACGGCGGAGATAGCCGATCAGCGTCTCGGGCGTCGCCTCGAAGCTCTCCTCCGCCTCAGGCAGCATCTTCACGCCCCACCCGGCGCGCCGCATCAAGGCAGCTTCGACGAAATCATGGCTGAGGATCACACCCCCGCGCGGCGCAGGCCCAGGCAGGTGCGGCAGGCCCGCACTGGCCGCGAAGGCGCGCGTGCGCAAAAGGGCGTTGTGGCCCAGGAAATTCGCGTCGGCCCCCGTCCACATCGCGAAGCCACGGCCAAGGTTGGTGCCATAAACCTCGGACGCAAAGGATTGCAGGGATTGCCAGAGGGTATCGCCCGGCAGGACGCGCGGGATAGTCTGGATCAGGCCAAGGCGCGGGTCGGCGGCCATTGCATCGGCCAGCCGTAGCACGGTCGCCGGGCCCATGATGCTGTCAGCGTCAAGAACGAGCATCGCCTCGAAGGCGTGGCCATCGGTGCGGACCCAGTCGCGGATGTTGCCGGATTTGTAGTCGCGGTTCTCGGCCCTGTGGCGGTGAAGGAGGATCAGGCCCGTGTGCATGCGGCGGGCCGCCGCCACGGCGGCCTCTTCCCGGCGCACGGCGGCGGGGTCGCGGCTGTCGGACAGGACATGCAAGGAGAAGCGATGGCGAGTGCCTGCCGAAAGGTCCGCCAGCAGCCGCACGGCGGGGTTGATCGTGCCCTCTGCCTCTTCGCCATACATCGGCAACAGGATCGCGACCTCCAGCCCGCGCAGAGGTAGGGCCTGCGGGGCGGGCCGCCAGAAGAGGCCCGCGCAGGCCGTGGCCACCGACAGCACCACCCAGTAGAAGGCAAAGACGGTTACTGCGACCAACAGCCCCTCGGCCACCGTCAGCCGCCCGTCTAGCGCGAACCAGCCAAGCGACAGCCAGCCAAGCGCCAGCGTTACCCCGAGCGGGGGCAGCAGCACCAGTGCGCGCAAGGCCAGCGTCACCGACCCCGACCGGATGCCGGGTGCGGCCGGGTCGTGGAAGGGCGCGCGCAGATCCTGATCGGGCATCGCAAGCGGTGCCGCCGCGTCGGGCAGGGGCAAAGGCCGCGCGCTCATCCCGCGATCCAGCGGTTCAGCCAGACCTCGGACGCGCGCTGCCCGCCGCGCCACAGCTCGGCCCGCAGTTCGGCAGCCGCGGGATCGCCGCGCAGCGTGAAGTCCAGACGCATGCCCCCCGTCGCCTCGTTCCGGTGCAGGACGGGAAAGACGACCTCGCCCGCGCTAGTGCTGACGCGCGGCTCGATCCGTGCCGGGTCGTCGCCAAGCGCGGGGTGGGGGCCATAATCGATGGTGAAGATGCGCCCCTCCTCGAAGATGCGGGCGCCGGTGCGGGTTGCGATCACAGGCGCCACGAACCCCTCGGCGGGGGCACTGTCGCACCAGTGAAGGCGATAGTCGAAGGCATGTTCTTGCCCGGCCTTCAAAGGATCAGCCGGGCGCCAGAACGCGACGATGTTGTCGTTGATCTCCTTGTCGGTCGGAATCTCGACCAGCACGACCCAGCCGCGCCCCCAGTCCCCCACAGGCTCGACCCAGAGCGACGGGCGGCGTTCGTATTTCGCCTCAAGGTCGTTGTAGTCGCCCGGCCGCCGCGCCCGCTGCATCAGGCCGAACCCGCGCGGCGCGGTGTCGCCAAAGGCGCT
>CAZVIS010000132.1:0-5545 GCA_964627355.1 uncultured Rhodobacterales bacterium | reverse complement strand
CGCCCCTCGGCCTCGATCTCTCCCAGCAGGCGAAAGCCGGCAAAGCCGGTGCCGTCGGCGGGCAGGTCGGGAAACTCGGGCGTGCGGTCGAAGGCGTCTAGGCTGAAGAGGATGGGCCGGGACTGCCCGCCCTGCACCGCGTTCAGCGCGATCTTGTGCGGAAAGTAGAGGCCCGCGACAAAGAACTCGGCCCGCACGGCGCTGTCGGTTTCACGGTAGAGCGCGTGGCGGCCGTCGAACCAGATGCCGCGAAATGCATCATAGGTCATCGCGCGCCAGGCCTCGGCGACCGGCGGCGGCGGTGTGTAGGGGGCGGCGGCCAGCGCGCGGGCCTGCGCCACCACCTGCGCCGGATCGAAAGGCGCGGCGGGGCCAAGCGCCATGCCCCGGGCCTCCTCGGCGCGGGCAGGCAGCAGGCCCAGGGCCGCGAGCGTGGCCCCCATGCGCATCACCCCGCGACGGGACAGGCCGGTCATGAGCGCACCCCGTCACGCAGGGGCGCGTCCTGGGCCATGTCTTGGGCCACGGCGGGCCGGGCGCGGGGAGTCTTCCACGGCTCGCTCTTGAAATAGGCCGCGATGCGCGCGACGGCGATGATCGTGGCCATGCCCATCAGGTTGACCGCCAGTGTGGTCAGCGCATCGCGCCCCCAGAGGTCGAGCAGCGCCCCGAACCCCCGCGCCACGACCATCGAGGCGGCAAAGACCGGCAGCGACTGCTGGCCCACGCGGCAGATCAGGCCGACCACCGCGCCCCGCCATCCCGCCACCTGCAGCCGCACCCCGCCAGGGCCGACCGCGACCCAGGCCAGATAGGCCAGCGCCAGAAAATGGACAAAGCGCAGGATGCCGAAGTTCGACTTGTCGATCAGCGGGGCCCAGTCCTGCCGCCAGTCGCGCACGAATTCAGAGGCGTTGATGATCTTGTACCAGGCAAAAGGCACCGACAGCAGCACCACCGCGACGGCCAGCGCAATCAGCCAGCGCCGCACCGGCGGGGCGGGCAGCCAGCCCGCCATCAGCGCAAAGCCCGCAAAGAAGACCAGCTGCCACCCAAAGGGGTCAAAGAACCACGGCCGGGTCGAGGGCTTCTCGAACCACAGTTCCGCCGGCAGGTTCAGCCCCATGTGGGCCGCCACCCACAGCGCCCCACTGAACAGCATCGCCAGGCGCACATCCACCCGCGCCAGCGCCATCATCACCGGGATCAGCGCAAGGATCACCAGATACATCGGCAGGATGTCGAAGTAGTTCGGCACATAGGTCAGCGTCAGCAGGCCCAGAAGGTTCGGCCCTGTGTTGTTCAGGAACGGGGTCAGGTTCAGCGCCCGGACCTCGTCCTGCGGGAAAACGCCGGTCGCATTGATTGCAAGCATCAGCGCCAGCGTCATGAAGAAGACGCCGATATGTACCCAGTAGACCTGCCAGACGCGATGCGCGATCCGCAGCGTGCCCATCCACCAGCCTGCGCGCGAGAACACCCCACCGAACGCGATGGCCGAGGCCATGCCCGAGCAGAAGACGAACATTTCCGTCGCGTCCGAGAAGCCGAAGCGCGCGGGGATCCACAGGGTCCAGGGGTTGTCTGTGATATGGGCGATCAGGATGATGAACATGCCGACGCCCCGAAAGAAATCGAGACGCGGGTCCCGTTGCCGGGCCGGGGCCTGCATGTCACACCGCCTGCGCGCGCGCGGCGTCGATCAGGGCGAGGCGGGCGGCGGCATAGCCGTCAGCGGTGCCCGCGCGCTGTGTCATGCGGGCGCGCAGCAGAGTGTCGGCCGCGTCGATGTAGCCGCCGCGGATCGCCGCCTCGATGGTGATGCGCTCGAATACGTCGCGCTGTGCGTGGCTGCCGCCGATGGCCTGCATGTCCGTGCGACCGGCGCGCAGATGCACGAAAGCCCCCGAATAGTCCCCTGCGGCAAAGGCCTGCAGCCCTTGCGCCATGTGCAGCCCCGGATGCGCGATGATGCGCTGCGCCTCGTTCACGGCCGTCCGCGTGGCTTGCATCCGCGCGATCAGCCCCGCCGCCGCCGCGTCCCGCTCTCCCCCACACAGGGCCAGCATGTAGTGCAGGTCGGCAAAGGCCAGGCAGCCATCGGTGGCGCGGTTCTCGGACAGGTCGGCCAGTTCGTCCCACCGGTTGCCGACATCGACCCCCTCAAGCTCCAGCCGCGACAGCAGGGACGCCGCGTTCGAGATGTCGCGGTAGTCGTCGGTCTTCTCGGCCCGGATGTCGGCGTCGTAATGCGCCAGCGCCACGTCGTACTGGCCAAGGTCCAGATGCATCAGGGCCCGATGCCACCAGACGTGGAAGCGGAAGTTGTTGCAATGCGCCCACGAGGACTCTCGCCCCGTCAGCCAGGCGAGGCCGTCGCGTGCGCGCCCGGTCATGTCATAGACATGCGCCACCGCATGCAGCCCCCAGGCGTCGTCAGGGGCCAGCGCCACCCCCTCGATCCCCATGCGCTCGGCTGCGCCATATTCGCCGGTTTCCTCCAGCGCAAAGGCATGACAGCCCAGCAGATAGCCGCGCGCCGGGTGGTCGTCCCACGCCGCCGCAACCGCCTCGACCGAGGCGCGCATGGCATGGGGGCGGCCCATGACAAAGTGGATCGCCTGGATCATCTTCATCGCCAGCGCGTCCCGTGGGTTCAGGTTGAGGATGACCTGAATGCGCGCGGCCGCCCGAGAGGGGCGGCCACCGATCCAATCGCCAAGCGCATGGACGAAGGCAATCTCGCGCATCGTGGCCGGGGCGCCCTGCAGGGCAGCAGCAAAGGCTTGCCGCGCGATCTCCACCATCTCGGACCGGCCGAGCAGCAGGCAGGACACACCCCGGATGGCCTGCCCAAGCGCGAAATCTGGCGCTGCGGCAAGGACGCGGTTGAGGTCGGGCCCGGTGCTGGCGGCGTGGCTCAGGACGCCCAGAATGACCTTGTTCCAGTCGCCGATCAGATGCAGGGGCAGCGATGTCGGCACTCCGCACAGGTCATCTGACATCGGCATCTGCAACTCCTCGCCCCCTAGGACTACTCGCGGTGCTCCGCGCATCCCTTTTTTGCTGTCTTGCAGCATTCGCATGATGTGAAGCCGACGTTACCGTCGCAATCCAAGAAATTGGCCTAACCTCACGCGCAAGTGACCGGCCAGTGCCGGTATGCGCTAAAATGCGCCATCGTAGGCCCGCCGGGCAATCCGGGCTGCGATCAGCGTGAAGGTTCCGCGTGCCAGCGCAGCCGCGGCTTCGGCGGCAAGGGTGTCGGTGTCCGACACCTCGACCCCGTGACCGCCAAAGGCGCGGGCCAGCGCGGCAAAATCGGTGCCGGGGATTCCGAAATCGACGCCGAGGTTCGGCCGCTGCGTCGCGCGCTGCTTCATCTCGATCAGGGACAGGCTGTCATCGACCAGCACGCAGATGATGACCGGCAGGCCCTGGGCCGTGAGGGTGGCAAGCTCGCCCGCCCCCATCTCCAGCCCGGCATCGCCGACGAACGCCACGACCGGCACGCCCGGCCGCCCCATCTTGGCCCCCGCGGCAAGCGGCACCGCGCAAGCCATGGTGCAGAGGCCCGAAGATTGCAGCATCAGGCGCGGCGACGGGCAGTCCCACATCTGGCTTACCAGGATCCGGTGCGCGCCGCTGTCGGCGGTGATGACGGTTTCCGGCGGCATCGCGCGGCGCAGAGTATCGAAGACCGCGTGAGGGCCCCACTGGGCGGGGGGAGCGAAAGCAGCCTTGAGCGCGGCACGGGCTGCAGAAGGCTCGCCCCCCGGCCAGCGTGGGCCGGGGGTGTGGGCCAGCATCGCCAGCGTCTCGACCAAGCCGCCCGTCAGCACATGATCCGCCCGGTGCATCCCGTGGGTACGCGCCACCGGGGCAATCTCGATCACCGCCTGGCCATGGGTCCACGGGTTGCGCCAGCCGATCCGCATCTCGATGGGGTCGTACCCCAGCAGCAGGATCGCATCCGCCTGCGCCATCAGGGGCATCAGCACCCGGTCCGCCTTGGGCGAGAGCCCCGCGCCGCCAAGGCAGAGGGGGTCGCCCTCGTCCATCAGTCCCTTGCCCTTGTAGGTGGTGACAAGCGGGATCGCATGGTCGCGGCAGAATTGCGCAACCGCAGCCCCCGCGCCCTCGTTCACCGCATCGACCCCTGCGACGGCCAATGGGCGCTGCGCTGACTTCAGGACGCTGAGGGCGGCGGCCAGTGCCTCCGCCGGGGGCAGGCCTGGCAGGGGGGGCGGGGGCAGGGGAACCGGAGCCTCGGCTACCCGCCCCTCGGCCACGCCGATCGGGACATCGACATGCACCGGGCCGGGCTGCCCTTGGGTGGCCAGCGCAATCGCCTTGGCCATCCCTGCGCCGACCGCGCCGGGGGCCAGCCGAAAGCTGCCCTTCACGATGGGGCGCAGCATCGCCTGATGGTCAAACACCTGATGCGTGTAGGTTTCCGCCTCGGCCGCATCGACGCAGCCGGTCAGGAAGATCAGCGGCACGCGGTCCTGCATCGCGTTTGCCACCACGTTCACCGCATTGGCCACCCCCGGCCCCAGCGTCGCCACCAGCACCGGCAGCGCCCCCGTCATGTGCCACAGCCCCTCGGCCATGAACCCGCCGCCATTCTCATGCTTGACCAGCACAAACCGCAGCCCCGCCGTATCGAGGCCCTGCATCACCGCCAGCACCTCGCCCCCCGGAATGCCGAAGGCATGGGTCGCCCCTGCCTTGGCCAGCATGTCCCCGATGATCTCTGCCCCGGTCGCCGTCATCCGATCACCCCTGCCTCAGCCAATTCCCGCAGCGCCGCCCCGTCCAGCCCCAGAAGGCGCGAGAGCACCTCGCCCGTGTCCTGCCCCAGAAGGGGCGGCGCGCGGTCATAGGTGATCGGCGTCTCCGACAGCTTCAGCGGGTTGCCGATCAGCTCGACATGCCCCCCGACCGCCACGCCATGCGCCATTCTTACGCGCATTCCCCGCGCCGCGACCTGAGCGCTCGCAAACACCTGCCCAAGGTTGTTGACCGGCCCCGCCGGAACCCCCTCGGCCTCGCAGATCTTCAGCCACTCCTCTGCCCGCCGCCCCGCCGTCAGCGCCCCGACCACAGGCACCAGCACCTCGCGGTTCCTGACCCGCGCCGCATTGGTGGCAAAACGCGGATCCGCCGCCAGCCCCGGCGCCCCCGCCGCCGTGACGAACCGCACGAACTGCGCGTCGTTCCCGACCGCCAGAATGAAGGTCCCGTCACTCGCCGGAAAGGTCCCATAGGGGACAATCGTCGGATGCTCGTTTCCCCGGCGCGGAGGGACCTGCCCGTCGGTCAGATGCGCGACCCCCTGATTGACCAGCATCGCCACCTGCGCATCCATCAGCGCGATGTCGATATGCTGACCCCGGCCCGACCCATGCCGCGCCTGCACCGCCGCCAGAATCCCTACCGCCGCATACATCCCGCACATCAGGTCCGCGATGCCGACCCCCGCCTTCATCGGGGGCCCGTCCGCCTCGCCCGTCAGGCTCATCAACCCCGCCTCGCCCTGCAC
>CAZVIS010000131.1:0-8010 GCA_964627355.1 uncultured Rhodobacterales bacterium | reverse complement strand
GCGGGGCCGCTTTGGCTGCCCCGTGTCGCGGCGCCGGGATCTGCCAGCTCGGGGGAGCGCCGCGTAGGGCAGGAGGTGATGCTTGCGTCGGTCCCGCCTCAGGGGATCTCGGCACTGAACATCCTGCCCGCAACCGTACGCGACCTGCGCATTGGCGAGCGCCCGGGCGCAATGGTGCGGCTGGATGCGGGCGGCGACATGCTGCTGGCCCGCGTGACCCGACGCTCGGCCGAGGCGCTGGCGCTGGCGCCCGGGCGCGCCGTTTTTGCCGTGCTGAAGGCGGTGTCGGTGGCGCAGCAAAATGTGGGCGGCGTGGACTGACCTAGCTCTTCCTGCCCTTGGCATGATGCTTGTTTTCGCGGGCGTCGCCAAACAGGTTGCGGCTTTCCAGATGGGCGCGCTGCTGGCGGTAGAAGGAGGTCAGGAACATCCATTCGAGCGCCGCCGGGATCGCCTCGTCATAAGCGATGCGCCGCCGGATCGTCTGGGCCACGTCTGACACACGCTGCTTTGCTTCGGGCGTGCGGGGAGGGTCGCGCAGCACGGCTTCGAGCGTCTGCAACTCGAACCGGCCGTAGATATCCAGATGCTGCAAGTCGAACTGATAGCCCTGGGCTTCGTCCTGGGCCGACAGGTCGGGCAGAAGGCGGGGCTTTGGCGTCTCGACCACCATCGTTCCGGCCACCATGTCACCGAGACGCTGGTTCCTGCGGTTCGCAAAGGGCACGATGACAACGCCGATCGTCCACAGTACCAAAAGGATCGCGACCGGCAGCGTCAAGTTGTCTGCGCCGAACAGGGTCGCGACCGGAAGGAAGACCTCGACCTCCTTCATCACGTTGCGCGCCACGATCTGATGAGGCGTGAGACTGCGCCCATCCAGGCTGATCACCCGGATCCCGACGATGCGCTTGCCGGGGGTTCGGCCGTTCCAGATCAGCTCGGTCAGGATGTAGTACGGCACGCGGACCAGAAAGGTCAGCAATGCAAAGAGGGTAATCAGGCCGGTAAAGGACAGGATGCCGGTATAGACGGCGGCGAGCAACAGTAGGAATACGCCGCCATAGGTGAACAGGATGTCGAGAAGTTGCGCCCCGATGCGGCTTCCCATGGTGGACTGGACAAAGGCGATCGGGACGCCTTCGGGCGGGGTCAGGGGCAGGACCTTGCGGCCATAGGGCAGGGCGGCAGTCAAGCCCGGCGCTCCCGTCCCGACAGCATCAGCCAGGCCAGCCAGGCCGCCCCGATCCCCCAGCCGATCAACAGGCGCAAGCCTGTGTCCTGGATCAACTGACGCAGGAACCCCTCGATCAGGGCTGCAGCGATCAGCATGATCCCTGCCAGGATCATCAGCTTGACGGCATCCCGCCCCGCATCGCGCAAGGCCTCTCGCCGGGTGCGGTCACCCGGCATCAACACGGCAAGGCCAAGCTGCGCGCCCCCCGCACAGGCCACACATATCGCGGCGAGTTCGGTGACCCCGTGGATCGAAAGCCAGCCGAACAGCTCGAACCACAGGCCCTTCGATGCAAACATCTGGAAGAATGCACCCAGGACCGCACCATTGTAGACGGTCAGGACGAAACTTGGCAGCGCGACGAAAATGCCAAGCGCGAAGGTCAGGATGGCGATCTGCGTGTTGTGCGAGAAGAGGAACGACGCAAACGCCCCAAGCTCGTCATGGCTGGCCCCGCCTCCGCCGTCGAACAGGGTCTGGCGCAGATAGGCCGCCGTCGCCTCGGGCGTTCGGCCATCGGCAAGTTCGGGGGGCACAAACGTGTAGAACCAGCTCGGGTCCCGCGACGTCAGCATCGCGCCGATCATCACCCCCAGAAACAGCGCGGCGAAACCGACCAGCAGCGATGCGCCCGACCGCCGCACGGCCTGCGGGATGCCGTACACGATCAGCCGCGTCAGCAGCCCACGCAGGCTTTCCTGCGGCGCATAGATCACCAGATAGGCCCGCGCGCACAGCGCCTCGAGATAGGCCAGCAGCGCCTGATCCATCGAGATCGCCCGCGCCACCGACAGCGAGTTCATCGCCTGCCGGTACAGGCTGACCAGATGCAGCGCCTCGTCATAGGTCAGCCGGTGCAGCCCCTGCGCCTCGGCCCGCAGGACAAGGTCGGACAGGTCTTGCCAGCCCTTCTCGCGTTCGGCGCGAAAGCGGGCGGACCGGATCGGATCAGGATCGGCGACGGTCGCGGTCATATCAGCTCTTTCGACTTGATCTCGATGTAGCGGGATATCAGCGAGGCACTCAACGTCGAAGGCGAGGCGTCCAGACACAGGATGCCAAGACGGTGCAGCCGGTCGAGGACCTCTTGCCGTTCCTGCAGCGCGCGCATGGTTGCGATGGACAGGGCGATGTCGTCCAACGCGGGCGTGCGGGGCGTTGTCAGCGCGCGGATCCGTGCGTCGGACAGGGCCACATACAGGATCAGGTGCTGGCGCTGCATGACGGCCAGGTTTTCGACCAGCAGTTCGGCACTCGTGCTGTCGGCGAAGTCCGAGAACACGACGACCAGCGACCGCCGCTTCAGCCGCCCGCTGAGGACCGACAGGCCAAGGGTGTGGTTCGTCTCGGCGCTGTCCTGCTTCAGCCCCGCACAGGTCGCCTGAATCTGCGGAAAGGCGCCGCGCCCGGGGCGGGGCGGCAGGAAGGTGCCAGGGCGGGGGCCAAAGCTGTAGAAGCCGACATTGTCCGAGGCAAGGCCTGCGGCCCAGGTCAGCGCCAGCGCCGCATGGATCGCATGGTCGAGACGGCTGAGCGCACCCAGACGTTCGGCCATCATGTGACCCGTGTCGATGCACAAGATGATCTGCTGGTTCCGTTCCACCCGCGTCTCGCGCGCGATCATGCGGTTTACCCGGGCCGAGCGTTTCCAGTCGATGCTGCGCGGATCCATCCCCGCCACATACTCGCGCAGCTGGTGGAACTCGGACCCCTCGCCCTTGAGGTTCATCACCCGCGCGCCTTCAAGGAGCGGCTGCATCTGGGCCTGGATCGCCCCATTGAGCACGCCGGAAACATCAGGGGTGACGGTAATCGACAGATCAAGGGGCCAGGACGGCAGGATGTCGAACAGCCGAAAGCGCGATGCATAGCGCAGGGCGAGTGCCGTGATCTTCTGCGCACCCCTGTCGCGGAGGGTAACATCGACGGTCAGGCCCTCGCCTACGACGAAGCGGGGGGAGAGCCCGGCATCATGCGTCAGCCGCACATCCTCGATCTGTGGCAAGCGGCGGCCGGTCAGGGCGATGCGGAAGGGGGCGGCCTTGCCCATGAACCCCCGTTCGGGGAAGGTCACGTCGATGCCAAGGCGCCGGGCCGGGATCGAAAGCGCAAGGTCGAAACCCGCGGCCAGCAGCAGCACTAGCCAGGGGAGGACAGGCAGCCACACAGGCCCTTCTGGCACGGCCACGGCCAGCGCGACGGCGACCATCGCCGCCGCCAGCACCAGCGCCATCATCCGGGCCGAGGGTCGCATCAGCGCGGCGCGGGCGTGCGGTTGAGAAGGGCGGTCAGCACCTCGTCCGCCGTCCTCCCCTCGATCTCGGCCGTAGGCCCAAGGACGACACGGTGGCGCATCGCGGGCAGAAACAGGACCTGCACGTCATCGGGCAGAACATAGTCGCGCCCGTCGAGCGCCGCCCGCGCGCGCACCGCCCCCGCCAGCGCCGCCGCCGCCCGGGTCGAAGCGCCGTGCAGCAGGTCGGTGTCGCTGCGCGTCGCGCGGACAAGGTCCACCAGATAGGCCACGATGCTGTCCGACAGCCGGATCGCATCCACCAGCGCATGCCCCTCGGCCAGATCCGCGCGGCTCATCACCGGAGCGATCGAGGACAGGGGCCCGCCCGCGCGCGACAAGATCGCGATTTCGGCGGCGCGGTCGGGGAAGGTCACGATCAGCTTGAACAGGAACCGGTCCAGCTGCGCCTCGGGCAGGGGGTAGGTGCCGTGCTGCTCAATTGGGTTCTGCGTGGCCAGCACGAAGAACTCCTCGCCCAAGGGGTAGGTCTGGCCGTCGATCGTCACCTGCCGCTCGTTCATCGCTTGCAGCAGGGCGGATTGCGTCTTGGGTGGGGCGCGGTTGATCTCGTCGGCCAGCAGGACGTCGGTGAAGATCGGCCCCTTGGTCAGGCGGAACGCGCTGGTCTGGAAGTTGAAGAGGTTCACGCCCAGGATATCCCCCGGCATCAGGTCCGGCGTGAACTGCACGCGGCTGAACTGCAAGGACATTGCCGCCGACAGGCTTTGCGCCAGCAGCGTCTTTGCCGTCCCCGGCGGCCCCTCCAGAATGCAGTGGCCCCGTCCGAAGAGCGAGACCAGAAGCAGATCGATCAGCGCATCCTGCCCCTGGATCGTCTTGCGCAACTCGCGGCGCAGGGCTTCAGCGAGGTCTTGAAACCCCGTCAGCGTCATCGGCATGGGTCAGTTTCTCCAGTAGGCTGCAATAGAGGTCGAGGTGGCGGCGCAGGTCGGCGGGCGTCATCTGGGCGGCGCGCTGACCCAGGGCATCGGCGGTCCTGCGCAGGGCGCCCGTCGCGTCGGCATCGCGGCGCGCGAGATGGGCAAACAGGCGGTCCCGTCCGCCCGGCCCGCTGCCATGCGTCAACCCGAAGGTCCGGCGCGCAAGATCGGTCAGACCGTGCTCGACGAAATCCGCGGCCATGCGGCCGTCATGTCCGGCCATCCGAAGAAGGCGCGCGTTGGTGGCCAGCGCAACGACCTTGGACTGCTCGGGCAGGGCTGCCCCGTCGGCGCGCACCGGCCCGAACCGTACTACGCCGCGCCAGAATGCAAGGCCCAGCACAATCAGCAATGTCGCCCAGAGTCCGGCGAGCGGGGGCGCGAAGAACCGCTCGAACTCGTCCGGGCCACGGGTGTAGTCGCGCCGCTCGGCCGCGCTGCCGCTGTAGTCCACCAGATCCTCGGGCGAGGTGTCGAGATAGACAAAACGTCCCTCTGCGGCGCTGTTCTGCTCTTCCATGATCGCCTGCACGAGGCTCGCGGCGACCGCCGCGTTGTCCGCCAGGGCCAGCCCATGATTGTTCAATAGGTCGGGATCGGACAGAAGATAGACGCTGCCCTCGCGTTCCGGACCGTCGCAGCGCGCCACCAGCACGCCCTGCGGAACCTCAAGCACCGGAAGACAGGAACGCGCCAGGCCATCAGCGCGGAACAACTGCGGCGAGAACAGTGCCAGGCTGCCTTCGGGGCGCTCGATCCGCAGGAAACCATCCGTCGGCGGCGTGACCTCCAGACCCCGAAAGCCCATCTGGTCTGTCAGACGCTCGACCTGGCTGACAGGAATGCGCGTCACCGGATGCGCGATCCGGTCCTGGACGGTGCCCGCCACCCATTTCGGCAAAACGATCAGGGCGGGTGTCCAGTCCAGACGGTAAAGCAGATCCTCGCGCGCGATATCGCGCAGAGTTGGGGCGAAATAGGCCTCGACCTGCGTGGTCGGCGGGTCCTGCGCGCTGTCGAGATCGGTGTCGTAAAGCGGGATGACCCGCAGGGCGATGGTCTCGGACATGGGATAGAGACGCGGGTTCGAACGCTCTGTCGCTATCCCCTGCGTGCGCAGCCAGGGGGCCAGCGTCCGGACCCCGATGGCCGAGGCGTCGATCTCGCGGTCACGCGCGCCCTGTCCCAGGACCAGTGCTCCGATCAAGCCGGCCGCCACCAGACCGGCGACCAGAATCTGCGGACCATTACGCAAGGCCACCACCACGCCCGGTCAGGATCCCGCGGCCAAGGTCCAGCAGCGCGGCGAAGCGCGCCTCGTCTACCGGGCGCCCGCCATAGTTCGCCAGTTCGGCATCCCGCAGGATACGCCCGAGGGCGTCATGTCGACCCCAGCCCATGGGCAGGCGGCGAAAAGCCGCGCGTTCGGTGTCGGCCCGCATGAAGCGGGTGCCGCAGTCGTCTGCCGCACGCAGCAGACAGTGCCGCAACAGCCGTACGACCGCCGCGCGCCGGTCGGCCATGGCCGCAATCTGGCGCAACAGCTCGCCACTGTCTGCGGCCCGCTCTCCTTCGGTGATGTTCCACGCGTCGGGCGAGGCGGTGGTCTGGCGCGACGGTTCGGGCCGCCGCTGCACAAGGGCTCCGCTGCCGCCGAACCGGATCAGCAGCGCCAGCGCTCCAAGCACGATCGCCAGCACCACCACGGTCGAGACACCGCCGTCAAAGCGGGGGCCGCGCAGCGGGGCAATCGGCGCGTCCTCCTCGCCCGTGCTAACTTCGGCGGCATAGGTCATGCGGCCCTCGGCGCCTTCGCGCCGGGCCAGCACAGCGATCTCTTCGGACTGCGCACCCAGCGGCGGCGTTTCCTCGGCAACGACACGCAGGATTTCCTGCGCCCCGACAGATGGCGCCATGGCCAAGAGCCACAGCGCCACTGCCACGGCACCTTTCGGCATCAGGCGAAGACTTCGGCCCGGTTCTGCATCTTGAGCGGGTCGGGGCCAAAACGGTTGTCCCCGTCGGTGCCCTTGAGAACGGTGATGACAAAGGCCGCGATCGAGGCAAGAATCCCGACGAAGGGGACTGCGCCGAGAACGATCAGCCCAAGGAACCACCAGCCCGAGATGTTGCGGTCGTGGAACCGGCGGACCTGAACACTGATCAGCGGCAGCAAGATCCCAAGGTAGAAGATGCCAAGCGCCCCGAAGAAGATGATCGAGACGGCCGTCGGCTCCTGCCTGTCGAAGTCCATCGCCGCAAACCCGATCCCCCCGAGCACGAGGGCGACGAGCATGATGAAGAGGTAGAAGTACCAATACTCCGACCGCGACGCCCGGCCCGAAAAGGTGACGTACTTGTTCAAGCAGGTTCGAATGGCTTCCTTGAATCCCATCGCAAAACTCCTTCGCGCTATGTCCCTTGACGATAGGGTCGGACCCCTTTCGCGGGCAAGCGGGGATTCAGCAAAGCATCGTCAAACCCGGCAAGTAGGACGCGCAGGTCACAGCACCCGCTTCCCAGGGCGGCATTCCTGTCAGAACGTGACGATCTGCCGCCCTTCGTTCAGCAGGGCGCGCAGGCTTGCGTGACCCTTGTCCTCGCCCAGCAAGGGAACGCCCGCGTCCTTCAGTCGGTCGAGGGCGTCATAGGCCTTGGCGCAATAGCGGCAGGCGCCGCGCAAGGCGCCCGCCACGCGCATCCAGTCGTGGTGCAGGTCATGGGCGGGGTCCAGCATCAGGGCCAGCGTCTCGCTGCCGCCTCCGTCGAAGACGATGGCGACGTCATCGCCAGCCGCCATCAGCTCGGCCGCAAAGCCAAGCGCGCGGTAGGTGCGCGACAAGGGCTCGGTCGCGATGTTGGAATAGATGACGATGGCGATCTTGTGGGTCATTCCGGGTCCTTTCAGGCGGCGAGTGCGTTGGTGGCGGCAACACCGCGCTGGACGGCGGGCCGTGCCTCCATCGCCGCATACCACCGGGCAAGGTTCGGACGATTGTCGAAACCGATGCCCGCGAAGGCGCGGCGCCAGAACCAGCCGAAATGGGCGATGTCGGCGATGGTGTAGTCTGCGCCCGCAAACCATTCGTTGCGCGACAGATGTGCGTCGATCAGGTCCGCCAGCCGGTCCGCCTCGGTCTGATATCGCGTCAAGGCGGCAGGGTTCGGCTCGGGTGCGAGCTTCTGCCAGTAGCCCGACTGCCCGAAGGCGGGGCCGGTGCCGGACAGCTGGACGAACAGCCACTCGAAGGCGCGGGCGCGGCCGACAGGCTCGGTCGGCAAGAGTTTCCCCGTCTTTTCCGCCAGATGCACCAGGATCGCACCGCTTTCAGGCAAGATCAGGTCGCCGTCTATCAGCAGGGGAACCTTGCCATTGGGGTTCAGTGCCAGATACTCGGGCACCTTCTGCCCGCCCGCCCGGATGTTCACCGGGACAAGGCGATAGGGCAGCTCCATCTCTTCCAGCGCGATCGGGATCTTGACCGAGTTCGGGGTGGCAAAGGCATGAACTGTCAGCATGGCGGGTTCCTTTCAGG
>CAZVIS010000130.1:0-8016 GCA_964627355.1 uncultured Rhodobacterales bacterium | reverse complement strand
CGAGGTTCGCGATCCAGGGCCGGGTGGCCACGAAGTCCGCGATGACCTTCGCATTGGCCTCCGCCCGGGCGATCAGCGCGGGCAGGCCGCCGATCCCTTCCGCCCATTTCAGCGCGACGAGGTAATCCTCGACCGCGAGCATCGAGGGCGTGTTGATCGTCTCGCCGGCGAAAATCCCCTCGATCAGCTTGCCCTTCGAGGTCAGCCGGAAAATCTTCGGCAGGGGCCACGGCGGCGTATAAGTCTCCAGCCGCTCCACGGCACGGGGGGACAGGATCAGGACGCCATGCGCGCCCTCTCCGCCTAAAACTTTCTGCCAGCTGAAGGTGACCACATCCAGCTTGTCCCACGGCAGGTCCATGGCAAAGGCAGCGCTTGTGGCGTCGCAGAGCGTCAGGCCTTGCCGATCCGCCGGGATCGCGTCGCCGTTGGGCAAGCGGACGCCGCTGGTCGTGCCGTTCCATGTGAACAGCACGTCACAATCGAATTCGACCTCCGCAAAATCAACGATCTGCCCATAGGGCGCGACCCGCACGGTCGCATCCACCTTCAGCTGCTTGACCGCGTCGGTCACCCAGCCCTCGCCAAAGCTCTCCCACGCAAGCGCCTCGACGCGGCGGGCCCCCAGCAGCGACCACATCGCCATTTCATAGGCGCCGGTGTCCGAAGCAGGAACGATGCCGATGCGGTAGTCGGCGGGGACGCCGAGGATCGCACGGGTGCGGTCGATCGCCTCCTTCAGCTTCGACTTGCCCACGCTCGCCCGGTGCGAGCGGCCAAGTGGTGCGCCCGCCAGCATGTCCAGCGTGAAGCCGGGAATCTTCGCACAGGGGCCAGAGGAGAAGCGCGGGTTTGCCGGCCGCGCGGCCGGGGTCTGCAGGTCAGACATGGTATCCTTCCAGATAGCTGCCCTTCGTTGGGGAAGGGTGTCCCGCCGATGGGTCTAGCGAGGCGGAAGGGGTGGCACAAGCGGAAAAACGCGGCTAAGGCGACGCAACGAGAGGCGAAAGCGACCCATGTTCACGGCGACCCTTCTGACCAATCCTGCGGCTCCGACCCTCGACCGCGCGACGGTCGAGGCCTTGCGCAATGCCTGGGGCGGGGGGGATGCGCGCTGGCTGAACCCCGGCGTGGCGGCGGAGTTTGATCTCGCGGTGACGCCTGCGAACCGGTGGGAGGTCTGGGCGGAATTGCAGACGCTGCAGGTGGATCTCGCGGTGCAGCCCTCGGCGAACCGGCGCAAAAGACTGCTCATTGCCGACATGGACTCGACCATGATCGGGCAGGAGTGCATCGACGAACTGGCCGACGAGGCGGGGGTGGGCGCGCATGTGGCGGCCATCACGGCGCGGGCGATGAATGGCGAGATCGCCTTCGAGGGCGCGTTGCGCGAACGGGTTGCGCTGCTGCGAGGGCTGCCAGAGGGCGTTATAGAACGGGTGTTCATGAATCGGATCACGATGACCCCCGGGGGGGCCACATTGATCGCCACGATGAAGGCGAGCGGGGGCCATGCAGCGCTCGTTTCGGGGGGTTTCACCGCCTTTACCTCTCGCGTCGCGGCGACGCTTGAGTTCGACGAGCATCGGGCGAATGTGCTTCTGGCCGAAGGTGGCGTTCTGACCGGAGAGGTCGCCGAGCCGATCCTCGGGCGCGAGGCGAAAGTCGCGGCGCTGGAGGAGATCGCGGCGCGGCTGGGGATCGCTCCGGCGGATGCGATTGCCGTAGGGGACGGGGCGAATGACCTTGGCATGCTGCACCGTGCCGGGATGGGCGTCGCGCTGCACGCCAAGCCCTCGGTCGCGGCGCAGTGCGAGGTGCGGGTGAACCACGGGGACCTGACCGCGCTTCTCTACCTGCAAGGCTATGCCGTGACGGAGTTCGCATGAAGGCCACCGCCCGCCCGACCACTTTGTCCGACATCCCCGCCCTCTGCGCGCTGCAAGGGCGGATCGTAGGGATCGGCGGTACCACGGCCCGCGAGATCCCGCTGGAGGAAGGCCCGTTTGCCGAGGCCTATCTGACCGGTGCTGACGTGATCTGCTGCCACACGGCGCTGCTCGACGGACGCCCGGTCGGGTTCCAGTCGGTCGGGTTGAACGCGGACCTTCCGTCCGGATGGGGCGATATCGGCACCTTCGTGGACCCCGACCTGCAACGCAGCGGGGCGGGGCAGGCGCTGTTCGCGGCGACGTTGGCGGCGGTGCGGGCGGCGCGCCTGAGCACGATCAACGCCACGATCCGGGCCGACAACGTGCCAGGGCTGGCCTATTACGCGCGCATCGGGTTCCGCGATTACGGGGCCGAGCCGGACTATGCCCTGTCCACCGGGCATATCGTCGGACGGGTTCACCGTCGGCTGGACCTCTAGCCGCTCCAGGCCTCAAGCGCCCCAGTCGGCCGCCTGCATCTCACGCAACCGGCTTGCCGTGCGGGCGAATTCGAACGATCCTTCGCCTTCGATGTACAGCCGCTCCGGCAGGTCCGCCGCACTCGCGATCAGGCGCACGCGGGCCTCGTAGAGGGCGTCGATCAGGGTGACGAAGCGCTTGGCCTCGTTGTAATTCTGGCTCGACAGCGAGGGGATGTCCTCAAGCATCAGCACCCGCACCGCCCCTGCAATCGCGAGGAAATCGGCGGGGCCGAGGGGACGCGCGCAAAGCTCCCAGAAGCTCGCCCGCGCCACCCCGTTGGCAAAGCGCGGCACCTCGACGGTGCGGCCATTCACCGGCAAGCGCAGCACCTCGCCCGACGCACCGCCGGTCAGATCCTCCCAGATCGCGGACATGCGGCCCTTCGCCGTCCCTGCCGGGTGGAAATAGACCTGCTCCCCCGCCAGCCGGTGCTGGCGATAGTCGGTCGGGCTTTCCAGTTCCACGACCTCCATCCGCGCGCGCAGAAGGTCGATGAACGGCAGGAACAGCCCCCGGTTCAGCCCGTTCTCGTACAACCCCTCGGGCGGGCGGTTCGAGGTGGTGACGATGACGACACCCCCCGCCATCAGCTTCTCGAACAGGCGCCCCACGATCATCGCATCGGCAATATCGGTGATCTGCATCTCGTCGAACGCCAGAAGCCGCAGGTCATGCACCAGCGCCTCGGCCACGGGTTCCAGCGCGTCTTCGACCCCGTCCTTGCGGGCGGCGTGCAGGCCCCGCTGCACCTCTTGCATGAAGGCGTGGAAATGGACGCGGCGCTTGGCGGGGCTGCTCGTCGCCTCGACGAACAGGTCCATCAGCATCGACTTGCCGCGTCCGACCCCGCCCCAGAGGTACAGGCCCCGCGGCACTTCGGGCGCGCGGGCGAAAAGCGAGAGGAACCCGTGGCGCCGCTCGCCCTGCGCCTCGACCCACTCGCGCAAGGCCTCCAGCCGGGGCAGCACGGCATGTTGGGCAGGGTCGGCCCGAAGCCGCCCCGCCGCCACCCGCTCTTCATAGATCTGCTGGATCGAAACCATGCCCGCCGATGTAGCGGCAGGAAAGCCGCCGGGAAAGCCTGCTCACGCGGTCCGGTTCATCCGTCGCATGAGAACCAGTGCCGCCCCCGCCGTGCACAAGGCGATGCCCGCGATCACCGGAAAGAAGACCGTATCCCCCGCCCGCACCATCATCGCTCCCACGAGCACGGGAGAGACGATCCCCCCCACCAGCCCCGCCGCGACGAGGATCGGCGAGACGCGCGGGTCGTCGCCCATCTGAGCCACGCCGGTCATGTAGAAGCCGGGGAAAAACAGGCTCGCCACCGCGCCCATGGGGACGAAAAGCCAGGTCGCGGCGGTCAGCGCTGCGGCTGTGGCGAGGATGGCGGCGCCCCCGACGGCCAGCAGGAACAGGGTGAAGGGCGCGATGGCGCTGGCAAAACCCACAAGGGTCAGCCGCGCCAGCAGGAAGGCCACGAAGAACATCGACAGGGCCTCGGCCGCCTCGACCTCGCCTGCACCAAGCGCGATCAAGGCCACGGGGCCAAGGCCGATGAGGCAGGCCTCCATCCCGATGGCCAGCGCGCCAAAGATCAGGATCGCAGGCCGGGGAGCAAAGGGGCCTGTGGCCGGGGCAGAGGCCACAGGCCCCGCACCCGACCCCACGCCCACAAAGGTCACCACGGCAAGCGCCGCGACGCCGAGGTAGGCCAGTTGCGGATCGCTGCCGATCCAGACGAAGACCAGCGGCGCGCCGATGGCCCCGATGGCGAAAATCGCGTTGAGCAGGGCGAGCATCGACGGCCCCTTCGGCCCGAACACCCCCAGAAACCGGCGGTTCCAGATCACTGTCGATCCGCCGTAGCCCACGCCAAAGATCACAGCCCCCGCCAGCGTCACCGGCCAGCCAAGCCCCGCCCCAACCAGCGCCGCCCCGACCGCCATGGTGCCAAGGACCATGCGCGGGCTGACCTGAGTGCCGCGCAGGTACATGACCGCGACGCCGATGGCCGCCCCCACCCAATGCGCCGAGACGAGCAGCCCCGCCGTCCCCGTGCCGATCCCGAAATCCCGCGCAAAGGCCGGCAGGGCCGGACCGTACAAGGATTGCCCCGCCCCCATCATGATGAAGGTCATCAGGCCCCCGAAGACCAGTCCCGCATTCGCCGTAAGGATCGCCCGCATGTTCTTCCCTGCCCTGGTTCGGCGTTCCTGACGTTGCGTCGCAGCTGGTGTCAACCTGCGCGGCCGCTTGCCCAACGCATGGCTTCCATGCAGGCTCATCATGCCCACTGGGAGGGGGTGTCCATCATGACCGATATCGTGATCCTGTCCGGGGCCCGCACCGCCATCGGCACGTTCGGCGGCAGCCTTGCCGCCGTGCCGCCGATTGACCTTGCCACCACCGCGATGAAGGCGGCGATAGAGCGGGCCGGGGTCGATCCGGGACAGATCGGCCAAGTCGTGATGGGCCATGTCATCAACACCGAGCCGCGCGACATGTATCTCGCCCGGGTCGCTGCGCTGCAGGCGGGTGTGCCCGATTCCGTCCCTGCGATGAACGTCAACCGCCTCTGCGGGTCGGGGGTGCAGGCTATCGTCTCGGCGATGCAGGCGCTGGCGATGGGAGATGCCGAATTCGCGCTCGCCGGAGGGGCCGAGTCGATGAGCCGTGCGCCCTATGCGCTCTCTGCCGCCCGGTGGGGACAGAAGATGGGGGATACCCGCGCGGTAGACATGCTGACCGGCGCGCTGACCTGTCCCTTTGGCTCGGGCCACATGGGCAACACTGCCGAGAATGTGGCCGCCGAGCATGGCGTGACCCGCGCCGCACAGGATGCCTTTGCCCTCGAAAGCCAGACTCGCGCGGCCCGCGCGATTGCCGAGGGGCGCTTCCGCGACCAGATCGTCCCCGTCGAGGTTGCCTCGCGCAAGGGCCCGGTCCAGTTCGACACCGACGAGCATCCCAAGGCGACAAGCGCCGAGGCTCTCGCCGCCCTCCGCCCCGTCTTTCAGAAGGACGGGACCGTGACGGCAGGCAATGCGAGCGGTCTGAACGACGGGGCCGGGGCGCTGGTCCTGGCGCGGGCGGATGCCATCGGGGGGCTGAAGCCCAGGGCGCGGATCCTCGGCTATGCCCATGCCGGGGTGCGGCCGGGGGTCATGGGCATCGGCCCGGTGCCTGCGGTACGGAAACTCTTGGAGCGGACGGGGCTGACGGCCTCGGACTTCGACGTGATCGAATCGAACGAGGCTTTTGCGGCGCAGGCCCTCGCCGTATCGGTGGATCTCGGGTTTGATCCGGCCAAGGTGAACCCCAACGGCGGGGCTGTGGCGCTTGGCCATCCGGTGGGCGCGACGGGGGCGATCATCACCGTCAAGGCGATGTACGAGCTTGAGCGCACCGGCGGCCGCCGCGCCCTCATCACCATGTGCATCGGCGGCGGCCAAGGCATCGCGCTGGCCATCGAGAGGGTGTAGTCGAGGAAAGGCATGCGCAGGCGGATAAGATGACCGGCCTCCGACCTTCGCAATAAGCAACGTTGCCTCGCGGGAAAAGCGCAGGCACTGCATCCGCCCCGCGCATGCGAGTCCGTGCCGCCCGCCGCTCACCACAAGCACAACAGAGGCCAGCGCCTGCCTGGGGTAGGCGCATCTGCGCCTGCCCGGGGGCAGGCAGGCACAGGCCGGAACGCTTTGGCGTCCCGGCGTCCAAGGGCACACGGCGGCACTGCGGCAAGAGACACGGGTCTCTTGCCGATTTGGGGTTGGGTGCGTGATCCCATGCGGCGTTCGCGCCCGTGGGGCGGTGCGTGCAAGTTCGCAGCCTACGTTGCGACTCCTCCGTGCGGGACCCGGCGAAGTCGCAGCCTCCACCCCGCGCCAGTGGGACAGTGCCTCCCGGCCCTCTCCACCATCACGGCATCGGTCCATGTCCAAAGGGCGCATGCCCGGCTGGCGGAACGAGGCGCCTGTAAGCCCGGGCCGGGTTAACAAACCCTGAATCAGAGGGATATAACCCATTGATTTTGTTTGTGTGAGGCGTGTCGCACGTGTGGACAGCCCCTGTCGCACACCTACCGCAGCCGCACCTGCACCCGCGCCGACCGCCCCTCGGCATCGATCACCGATACCGTCACGAACCCCGGTCCCGGCGCGGGGATCATCGTCTCCCCCCGCGCCTCGGCCACCGCCACCGGCGCCCCATCCATCAGCCAAGTATAGGGCGCCGTTCCCCCCCGCACCCGCAGAAGCAGCCCCTCGGGCAGCAGTTCCACCTCGGTCCCGTCCTTGGGGAAGTCCACCGCCGGGGCGTCCGCCTCGATGAAGGCGGCCGTCCGAGAGCGGAAGCGTTGCAGGGGCGGCGGAAGCTGCGCATTCGAGACGAGCAGCGTCGCCGCAGGTGGGGGCGGCTGCGGGTCGAGCCGCGGCTTCACCCGCTGGAACGCCTGAAACAGGACCGGCGCGGCAAGGTCGGCGCCAAAGGCCCCCGGCACCGGCGTCCCGTCCGCCCGCCCCATCCAGACCGCCACCACATGCCGCCCGTCATACCCCACGGCCCAGGCATCTCGGTGGCCATAGCTTGTCCCGGTCTTGTAGGCCAACCGGTTCTCTGGCGCGCCGGGAGGCGGCGGCAACCCGGCCAGGATATCGCCCACCTGCCAGGCCGCGACCGCCGACAGCACCCGCTGCCCCTCCGCCGTCTGCCCCGTCGCATGCAGGGGCAGCGCCACGCCCCCCCGCGCGATGGCGGCATACATCCCCGCCATCTCCTCCAGCGTCACGCCCAGACCGCCAAGCGCCACCGCCAGCCCCGGCTGGTTCCCCGGGATGCGCGCCTGAACCCCCGCCCGCCCTAGCCCCGCGATCAGCGTCGCAGGCCCCATCGCCTCGGTCAGCGCGACAACCGGGATGTTCAGCGACATCTGCAACGCCTCCCTCGCCCGCACCGTGCCGTGGGTCAGCTTGTCGAAGTTCTTGGGCGCATAGCCGTTGAAGTCGGTCAGCCGGTCCTCCAGCAGCGTCTCGGGATGCGCGAGGCCCTGATCGAAAGCGAGGCCATAGACCAACGGTTTCAAGAGCGACCCCGGACTGCGGGGCGCGGCCGCCATATCGACAAAGCCCTGCCGGGGGTTGTCGGTATAGTCGGAGGATCCCACCTCGGCGAGGATCTCGCCCGAACGATGGTCCGCCACGACCATCGCCACCTGCATCTGCGCCCCCCGCGCCGCGACGACTTCGGCGGCAAGGGTTTCAAGCTGCGCCTGAAGGGTGGCGTCGAGGGTGGTGCGGATGACGGGGGCCGGGTCGCTGGCGCGCAGCCGGTCGGCAAGGTGGGGGGCAAGGCGGGGGACGGGGCGGCGTGCGACAGGGATCGCCTCGCGCCCCACCGCCTGCGCCTGATCGGGCGAGATCACCCCGGCACCGACCGCCCGCGCCAGAACGCGACCCCGCGCCGCCCCGGCAGCCTCGGGTGCCCGGTCGGGCCTGCGCGCCTCGGGCGACTGCGGCAGGGCCACCAGCAGCGCCGCCTCGGCGGGTGTCAGGCGGCGCGGTTCCTTCCCGAAATAGGCAAGGCTCGCCGCCCGCACCCCTTC
>CAZVIS010000129.1:0-8098 GCA_964627355.1 uncultured Rhodobacterales bacterium | reverse complement strand
ACCGACAATTGCATCAGCGCATAGTCCACCCCGAAATGCGCGGCCATCGAGGGCAGCGAGGGCAGGAAGATGTTCAGGGACAAGGCCGCCACCCCCGCCGTCAGCACCAGCGTCAGAAGGTGCGGCGGGGTTGTGCGGTCGAGGAAGCGGACATGCGGCATTGCGGTCATGGCCCCTCGCTACGCCTGCCCACCCCGACTGTCCACCTGCGCCAATGCACAGGTCACGCCCACTTGTGAAAGATGAAGAACCCCCCGGCGGCGATGAAGGCGAACCCGACGAAGTGGTTCCAATAGAGCGGCTCCTTCAGGTAAAGCACGGAAAACACGGCAAAGACCGACAGGGTGATGATCTCCTGTATGGTCTTGAGTTCCGCCGCCGAAAAGTGCCCGTGCCCGATCCGGTTCGCGGGAACCTGCAGCACATACTCGAAGAAGGCGATGCCCCAACTGGCCAGAATCACGATCCAGAGGGGGGCCGACTTGTAGGACAGGTGGCCATACCAAGCAAAGGTCATGAAGACGTTCGAGGCGATCAGAAGGCCGATGGTGATGACGGGGACGGGCAGGGACATGGGGGCTCCTCGGTTGACGCCCTTCTCTGCCACCGGCGACAGGTTGGCAAAAGGTCTGACCTCCAGCCTTTGCAAAAGTTGCGCAAGGCCGCTTCCCCCCCGCACGAGCGCCCGCTACTGTCACCGGTCAGGACAGGGCCTCACGAAAGGCACTGCAAGGGGGGCGCATGAAGGACATCCTGGGCGAACTTGAGGCGCGGCGCGCCGTCGCACGCCTTGGCGGCGGGACAAAGCGCATCGCGCAGCAGCACGCCAAGGGCAAGCTGACGGCGCGCGAACGCCTCGACCTTCTCCTCGACGAGGGCTCGTTCGAGGAGTTCGACATGTTCGTCCAGCACCGTTGTACCGATTTCGGGATGGAGGAGACGCGCCATCCAGGGGACGGCGTGGTGACCGGCTGGGGCACGATCAACGGGCGGCAGGTCTATGTCTTTGCGCAGGACTTCACCGTTCTCGGCGGGTCCGTGAGCGAGACGCATGCCGCGAAGATCTGCAAGATCATGGACATGGCGATCCAGAATGGCGCTCCGGTCATTGGTCTGAACGATTCGGGCGGGGCACGGATACAGGAGGGGGTGGGGTCCCTTGCCGCCTATGGCGAGGTGTTCCAGCGCAACATCCTCGCCTCGGGCGTCGTTCCCCAGATCAGCCTCATCATGGGCCCCTGCGCGGGCGGCGCCGTCTACTCCCCCGCGATGACCGACTTCATCTTCATGGTGAAGGATTCCAGCTACATGTTCGTCACCGGCCCCGACGTGGTAAAGACCGTGACGAACGAGGTGGTGACGGCCGAGGAGCTTGGGGGTGCCAGCACCCACACCAAGAAATCCTCCGTCGCCGACGGCGCCTATGAGAATGATGTGGAACTTCTGGCCGAGGCGCGGCGCCTGTTCGACTTCCTCCCTCTCAACAACCGCGACAAGGCCCCCGTTCGCCCCTTCTTCGACGATCCGGCCCGGGTGGAGATGAGCCTCGACACCCTCATCCCCGACAACCCGAACCAGCCCTATGATATGAAGGAGCTGATCCTCAAAGTCGCGGACGAGGGGGATTTCTTCGAGATCCAAAGGGATTACGCGGGCAACATCATCACCGGCTTCGTCCGGATCGAGGGGCAGACGGTCGGCGTGGTGGCTAACCAGCCGATGGTGCTGGCCGGTTGCCTTGACATCGATGCCAGTCGCAAGGCCGCCCGCTTCGTCCGCTTCTGCGACGCCTTCGAGATCCCGATCCTGACCTTCGTGGATGTCCCCGGCTTCCTGCCCGGCACGTCGCAGGAGTATGCGGGCGTGATCAAGCACGGCGCGAAACTCCTCTTCGCCTACGGCGAGGCGACGGTGCCCAAGGTGACGGTCCTGACGCGCAAGACCTATGGCGGGGCCTATGTGGTGATGTCGTCCAAGCATCTGCGGGGTGATTTCAACTATGCCTGGCCGACGGCCGAGGTCGCGGTGATGGGGGCAAAGGGGGCGACGGAGATTCTCTACCGTTCGGAACTCGGCGAACCCGAAAAGATCGCGCAGCGCGTCAAGGAGTATGAGGACCGCTTCGCCAACCCCTTTGTCGCGGCCGAGCGTGGCTTCATCGACGAGGTCATCATGCCCCACTCCACCCGCCGCCGCGTCGCCCGGGCGTTTGCGAGCTTGCGCCACAAGAAGCAGACGAACCCGTGGAAGAAGCACGACAATATTCCGCTGTGAGGATCTGATGCCCGACTTTCACATCGTCGCAGGCGGTCCCCGCCCCGTAGGCCCCTTCTCCCACGCGACGGAAGCCGATGGCTGGATCTTTGTCACCGGCCAGATGCCGACCGATCCCGCTGCGCCAGATGCGCCCCTGCCCGAGGGCGTCGAGGCGCAGGCGCGCCGCGTGATGGACAATCTGGGGATCGTACTGGGGGGCCTTGGCCTCTCTTGGGCCGACGTGGTCCAGTGCCGTTGCTACCTGACGGAATTCGAGCGCGACTTTGCCGCCTTCAACGGCGTCTACGCCAGCTACTTTGCGCAGGATCGCCGCCCCGCCCGCACCACGATCGGGGTCACAGCACTGGCGGTCGGCGCCCTTGTCGAGGTCGATTGCCTGGCCCGCCGGGCAGACGGATGAGGCTGGCCTTGTGCCTGACCCTGATCGCGCTGCCCGTCTTGGCAGAGGAGGTGCCCGTTCCCTCGGGCCAGAAGGTGAACTTTCTGGAAGCCATCCAGAACGAGGCGGGCCCGGAAGGCCTGACCTCCCGCTTCCGGTTTGTTGCGCCCGGTATCGCCGAGGGGGGCGGCGTCGACTTCGATACAGCTGCGGCCGACATGGCCTTTTTGTGTGAAACCTATGCCTTGCCGCGCATCGCTGTCACTGGCCCGAGGCCGGTACAGGTCATCATCTCGCTGTCCGACCGACCGGTGCCCTTTGGTCAGGCTGCGCCCGATGTGACACAATTCTTCGAAGCATACCGTATCGACGGCGCCACCTGCATCTGGGAGGCCTTTTGATGCAGCCACAAAATATAGCGTTCGCGGCAAGGACTCGCCGGTGCCGTGATGTTTGTGAGTCACATCGAAGGATTGCGACCGAAAGGCCATGTTCCTCGCTGCGCGACCACGGTATGGTGCGCGCAGACCGATTGGCGGTCTTGACGTCAGACAGGGGTGGCGGGGGCGGTGTTCCGTCGGCCGAAACCTCTCAAGAACACAGGAGTAGAGGATGTCGAACAGCACCCGTGCGCTTCTCGCGCTGGTTTTCGTGGCCGTCGTCGCTGGCTGCGCAAAGAAAGAAGAAGTCGTCGTTGTCGATCCGGTTTCGACCGAACCGACCTACACCGGCAAGTACAAGTAATTCGGGCGGGCGGGCCTTCAGTACGCTGAACTGGCCCGCCCGACTCCGGCGCCCCCGATTGGTCGTCGCTCGACGGGCGTTGCCATGCTGAAGCATCGGGGGTTTCCTGGGCGGCTTCCGGGTACAGACTTCCAGTTCGTGATCCGCCGCGGAAACAAGGCGGGTGCGACGAAAATCATCGCCAGAGAGCGCTACAAGGATCGCGCCCATGCGGACCGCATGGCTGACGAGGGTTTCCTGGCGGCGCTGTGGAACCATTTCGGTGAGGCGCCGTTCGAACGCGGTAACCTTGACGCGGGGCGCCTGTCGTGGCTCTTCGGCCGCGAGGTCGTGCCAGCTGAAGAGCCTTTCAATCCAGCAAGCTACGAGGCGCTGTTGCGCATCGACCGCAAACGCGCGATGGCCTCTTTTCCTGCTGTTTTCGCGCCAGATGCGGTCGCCCCGCCGGATGACTGGGACGACGAGGATGGCGAGGCATGACGGCGTGTCGCGCACGGCAATGGTCAGCCCATGCGATGCAGCTGCGGCGTGAAAACCTTGCATGCAGGGATCGTCGCGGCGGCGCTGCCGCAAGGGCGCGGATCCTGCTGCCTGTCTCGCCGGCAGAAGCGGGCTCTATGCCTTCCCCGATCGCCTGGCTCGCTCCGCCGAGGGACGGGTGTGCTTTCAGGCGCCTGTTGGCAAATTTGCGCGCATCGCGCAGATTTGCGTTTAACCGGCGGTGTGCAACGGTATATCTGAGATCAATCAACAATTTTCTTCGAGGTCGAGCATCATGCGCATCCCTACCCTGGCACTCTTTCTTGCAGCCGTCCTCCCGCTGGCTGCCTGCGTCGATTCGGCTGGAAACCGCGCCATCGGCGGCGCCGTGGCCGGTGCGGTCATTGCAGATGTCACTGACAACAACGTGGCGACCGGCGCGGTCATCGGCGGGCTTGCCGGTGCGGCCAGCTGCTCGCTGCCGGGTCAGGTCAACTGCTGATCTACTAACGCCGCTTCGGGCGGCAGTCGTCCATTTGGGACCGTCCACGCCTCTGGCCCGGATGGTCCCTTTTGCATTCGAGGGGGGCCTGCGATGTTCGACAAGATCCTGATTGCCAACCGGGGCGAGATCGCCTGTCGTGTCATCAAGACCGCCCGCCGCATGGGGATCCGCACCGTCGCCGTGTATTCCGACGCCGACCGCCATGCGCTGCATGTGCGCATGGCGGACGAGGCGGTGCACATCGGCCCATCGCCTGCCGCGCAAAGCTACATCGTGATCGACCGGATCATGGAGGCGGTGCGCAAGACCGGCGCGCAGGCGGTGCATCCCGGCTACGGCTTCCTCAGCGAAAACCGTGCCTTCGCGGCGGCGCTGGAAGCGGCGGGCGTGGTGTTCATCGGTCCCCCGTCCAGTGCCATCGAGGCTATGGGCGACAAGATCACCTCAAAGAAGCTCGCGATGGAGGCGGGCGTCTCTACAGTCCCCGGCCACATGGGCCTGATCGCCGATGCGGCAGAGGCCACACGGATCGCGGGCCAGATCGGCTATCCCGTGATGATCAAGGCGTCAGCAGGCGGCGGCGGCAAGGGCATGCGCATCGCCTGGAGCGAGGGCGAAGTGGCCGAGGGCTTCCAGTCCAGCCGGAACGAGGCCGCCGCCAGCTTCGGCGACGACCGCATCTTCATCGAGAAATTCGTCACCCAACCCCGCCACATCGAGATCCAGGTGCTGGCCGATGCCCATGGCAACTGCGTCTACCTGCACGAACGCGAATGCAGCATCCAGCGCCGGAACCAGAAGGTTATCGAAGAGGCCCCCTCGCCGTTTCTGGACGAGGCGACGCGCCGCGCCATGGGCGAGCAGGCCTGCGCGCTGGCCCGGGCCGTGGGCTATACCAGCGCCGGGACGGTGGAATTCATCGTGGACGGGGCGCGCAACTTCTACTTCCTCGAGATGAACACGCGGCTTCAGGTCGAACACCCGGTGACCGAGCTGATTACCGGCGTGGATCTCGTGGAACAGATGATCCGTGTTGCGAACGGCGAGAAGCTCCCGTTCCGCCAGCAGGACCTCAAGATCAACGGCTGGGCCATCGAAAGCCGCCTCTATGCCGAGGACCCTTACCGCAACTTCCTCCCCTCCATCGGCCGCCTGACCCGCTATCGCCCCCCGGTCGAAGGCCCGACTCCCGCAGGTGGCATCGTCCGCAACGACACAGGCGTGTTCGAGGGCGGCGAGATCAGCATGTTCTATGACCCGATGATCGCGAAGCTGTGCACCTGGGCCCCGACGCGGGCACAGGCGATCGAGGAGATGCGGATTGCACTCGACACCTTCGAGGTCGAGGGGATCGGCCACAACCTGCCCTTCGTCGGCGCCGTGATGGACCACCCGCGCTTTGTTTCGGGCGACATCACCACCGCCTTCATCGCCGAGGAATACCCCGAGGGGTTCATGGGGGCGACGCTCGACGCCGCCACCCTGCAACGGGTCGCAGCCACCGCCGCAGCGATGCACCGCGTGGCCGAGATCCGCCGCACCCGGATCTCCGGCACGATGGACAACCACACCCGCAAGGTGGGCGATGATTGGGTTGTCAGCCTTGCAGGGATCGAACATTCGCTGACGATCAGGGCGGACCGTGCGGGGTCTGACGTGATCTTTTCGGACAATCAGACCTTGCGCGTGATGTCCGACTGGACCCCGGGCCAGCCCCTCGCCTGGCTGACGGTCGATGGCACGCCTCTCGTGATGAAGGTCGGCAAGATCCCCTCGGGCTTCCGCGTCCGCCTGCGCGGCGCCGACCTCAAGGTCCACATCCGCACCCCCCGCGCCGCCGACCTTGCCCGTCTGATGCCAGAAAAGGCCCCCCCCGACACCTCGCGCTTCCTCCTTTGCCCGATGCCGGGCCTTGTCGTCCGCATCAACGTGGCCGAAGGCGACGAGGTGCAGGAGGGTCAGGCGTTGGCCACCGTCGAGGCGATGAAGATGGAAAACATCCTGCGCGCCGAACGCCGGGGTGTGGTCAAGAAGATCAACGCGGCGGCCGGGGCCAGCCTCAAGGTCGATGACGTCATCATGGAGTTCGCGTGAGCGCGTCAGCGCCCGCTCGGATACCGCTCCAGCTGCTCCTGCCGGGCCAGGGGGAACTTGTCGATGGCGCGGGAGATCTCGCGCACATCCCAGGGCAGCGGCTTGCGCAGCGTGGTGATGCCGTCCTTGTCCATCAGGACAAGGCCGAACCCCCTCGGGCGAAAGCGCTTGCGGAAAAAGCCCTGTCCGGCCGGATCGGTGTCGGTGATGACGACCACGTCCCGCTCGTTCAGGTCGCCCCGGTCGCGCAGGATAAGCTCCATCTGCCGCTTGAAGTTCGGATCCTCTGGGCTGTCGGCGAACACAAGGACCGGCCGCTTTACCCACAGGAACTCCTCCAGCGTCACGCCCGGGCTGTCCACCACCACCGGAAGCTCTTGCGCGAGTGCCCCTTGCGCGGCCAGAAATGCAGTCAGGACAAGGACGTGAAGCGATTTCATGCGGTTCCCCCTGCAACCCGATATAGGGCAAGGCCCGCACAAACCCAAGTGACCGAAGGATGCACCCGATGACCGATCCCCTTCAGGACTGGCGCACCCTCGCTTCGAAGGACCTGCGCGGCGCCGACCCCGAGGGCCTGACGTGGGAGACGCTGGAAGGGATCGCCGTCAAACCGCTTTACACCGCCGCCGATACGGCGGACCTGCCCCACATCGGCTCGCTGCCCGGGCTGCCGCCCTACACGCGCGGCGTGCGGGCGACGATGTACGCGGGCCGCCCCTGGACGATCCGGCAGTATGCAGGGTTCTCGACGGCAGAGGAGTCGAACGCCTTCTACCGCCGGGGCCTCGCGGCGGGGCAGCAGGGCGTCTCTGTCGCCTTCGACCTTGCCACGCACCGGGGCTATGACAGCGACCACCCCCGCGTGGTGGGCGACGTGGGCAAGGCCGGGGTCGCCATCGATTCGGTCGAGGACATGAAGATCCTCTTCGACGGCATCCCGCTGGACAAGGTGTCGGTCTCGATGACGATGAACGGCGCGGTGATCCCCGTTCTGGCGTCGTTTATCGTGGCGGGGGAAGAGCAGGGCGTCCCCCGCGCGGCCCTCTCCGGCACCATCCAGAACGATATCCTCAAGGAGTTCATGGTCCGCAACACCTATATCTACCCGCCCGAACCTTCGATGCGGATCGTGGCGGACATCATCGAATACACGGCCCGGGAAATGCCCAAGTTCAACTCGATCTCGATTTCCGGCTACCACATGCAGGAGGCCGGCGCGAACCTGGTGCAGGAGCTGGCCTTCACGCTGGCCGACGGGCGAGAATATGTACGGACGGCGCTGGCGCGGGGGATGAAGGTCGATGACTTCGCCCCCCGTCTGTCCTTCTTCTTCGCCATCGGGATGAACCTGTTCATGGAGGCGGCGAAGCTGCGCGCGGCACGGCTCCTCTGGCACCGGATCATGGCCGGATTCGGAGCGACCAAGGCCGAAAGCCTGATGCTGCGGACCCACTGTCAGACCAGCGGAGTCTCCCTGCAAGAACAGGACCCCTACAACAACATCGTCCGCACCGCTTACGAGGCGCTGGCGGCGGTTCTGGGGGGTACGCAGTCCCTTCACACCAACAGCTTCGACGAGGCGATGGCGCTGCCCACCGATTTCTCGGCCCGCATCG
>CAZVIS010000128.1:0-8099 GCA_964627355.1 uncultured Rhodobacterales bacterium | reverse complement strand
GCGCCATAGACGACAAGGAACGCCACGCCCGCCCACAGCATCACCGGCTGCAGCCAGGGCATCCGCGCCGTCACCGCAGCGAACCCAGCCACGCCCGCAGCGATCAGCAGGGCATCCGAGGCCGCGCAGACGAACACCACCCAGCCCACATGCTCGCGCCGCAACCCCTGCCGCAGGACAAAGGCGTTCTGCGCGCCGATGGCGGCGATCAGGGACAGGCCTGTCAGGAAACCGGCAAGGATGGCGGTCGGCATCGGGTCCTCCGTTTTGCGCCAGATTGACCTATCGGGCAGGGGCGGATTAATCGAGTGAAAGATTCTTTCCCTGATGAAGCATAGCTAATGCTTGACCCCGCCCAACTCGCCGCCCTTGCCGCCGTCCACCGGCGCGGCTCGTTCGAGCTTGCGGCGGCCTCGCTTGGGGTCACGCCTTCGGCGATTTCGCAGCGGATCAAGGCGCTGGAGGAGAGGACGGGGACGCTGCTGATCGTGCGGGGCCAACCATCTGCGGCCACCGAGGCGGGGCTGCGGCTAATCCGGCACCATGACGAGGTGGCGCTGCTGGAAGCCGCATTGGCGCAGGACCTGCCAACGGTCGCAAGCGCGGCCGCCACGGTGAGGATCGCGGTGAATGCGGACAGCCTGGCGACCTGGTTCCTGCCCGCGCTGGCGGCGGCGTCGGGGCCGCTGTGGGATCTGGTGATCGACGATCAGGACTGGTCCGAGGGCTGGCTGCGGCAGGGCGAGGTCGCGGCGGCGGTCACCGGGTCGCCCGGCCCCCTGCAAGGCTGCGACACCTACCCGCTCGGCCAGATGCGCTATCGTGCGACGGCAAGCCCCGCCTTCATGGCGCGATGGTTTCCGGATGGCGTGACGGCGGATGCGCTGGCAAAGGCCCCCGCCCTGACCTTCAACCCCAAGGACCGCCTGCAACACGCCTGGATCGCCGCGCGCACCGGGGGCCAGCCCATCGCCTTCCCCTTCCACCACATCGCCTCTCCCGAAGGATTCGTGACGGCCTGTCTTCTGGGCATCGGGTGGAGCATGAATGCCGAGCCGCTGGTGGCAGGGCATCTTAAGGCAGGTCGGCTGGTCGAACTGGTGCCACACACGCCCCTCGACGTCGCGCTTTACTGGCAAGTCTCGCGCCTTGCCGCCCCGGCGCTGGCGCCCCTGACGCGGGCGGTCAGAGGTGCGGCGCAGGAGAGGTTGGTGCAGAGGTAGCAAGCGGGCGATCAAGGCTGTCTTGGCAGGGAGGACACTATGAAGTTCCACGTCAGGCAAGCGACGCTGACAGACGGGGAAGGTGCAATCGACACGCTCCGCCGCTCGATCGCAGAGCTTTGCATCCCCGACCACGGGGGCGATGCACGCAAACTCGAACGCTGGTTTTCCAACAAGACCGTCGAGAACTGGGCGAGATGGATCGCCCAGGAGGACGTCATCGGGCTTGTGGCCGAGAGAGAAGGAAGGATCATTGGCGTCGGGATGGCGAACCTTCAGGGCGAGATCCGGCTGAACTACGTTCATCCGGAGGCGCGGTTTGCGGGGGTCAGCTCGGCCCTTCTGGCAGCGCTGGAGGCCGACCTGAGGGCCTGCAAGCTCCGGGACTGTCGTCCTGAAAGCACGATCACGGCCCGGCCCTTCTACGAGGGACGCGGCTATCGCGGGGTCAGCGGGAACGCGACGATCCTTGCCAAATCCCTTTTGGCGGCAAGGGCATAAGTCGCCGCCCCGGCTCTGGCGTCATCGACATGGGCAGTCGGGGTGCCGACCTTTGCTGTGATCGGAACGCGCTAGTCCTGGATCGAGTTGAGCCAGGCGATCAGGTCGGCCACCGGGCGGGTGGTCAGCAGGGGTTGACCAAGCTCGGTCTTGCCAAGCGTCTCGGGTCCAACGAAGAAGTCGCCATAGACCGGCATCGGGCTGCCGTGGGACACAAGCGGCTCGCGTCCGTCGATGCGGCGGATGACGCGCTCGATGGGAAACACGCCCTCGTTTCGCGCGGCCAGTGCGGTGAGGTCAGTAGGCTGGATCGTCAGGACCGGCGCCATCGGCCCCGCGCCATTTGCCGCTGCCCCATGGCAGACCGCGCAATGCTGCTGAAAGAGGTCGCGCCCGGCGTCCGCATTCTGTGCAACCCCCGGCCCGGCCATCGCCAGACCCGCAACGAAACCCCAAAGAACCCGCATCTAGAGCCTCCTGTCATGCGCCCCCGCGCCAACAGTCTGGCCCCCGGAATGCCCCCGCGCCTTGATGCAGGTCATGCCACGGCGAAAATCAGCCGAGCTGCGCCGCGACCTCTTCCGGCACGTCGAAGTTGTGGGTGACGGTCTGGACGTCGTCATCCTCTTCCAGCATGTCGATCAGCTTCATCAGCTTCTGCGCGGTATCCAGATCGACCTCGGTGCGCGACTGCGGGCGGAAGATCAGCTTCGATTCGTCGGATTCGCCCAGAACCTTTTCCAGCGCATCCGAGACCTCGGACAGGTTCTCGACCGAGCAGTAGATCCAGTGGCCCTCGTCATCGGATTCCACGTCATCGGCTCCGGCCTCCAGCGCGGCCATCATCACGTCGTCGGCGGACCCGGCACCCACGGGATAGGAAATCTCGCCAACGCGGTCGAAGGAGTGGCTGACCGACCCGGTCTGCCCAAGGTTCCCGCCGCACTTGGTGAAGTAGCTGCGCACGTTCGAGGCAGTGCGGTTCAGGTTGTCGGTCAGCGCCTCGACGATGATCGCGATGCCGCCCGCGCCGTAGCCTTCATACCGGATCTCGCTGTAATCCGCCGCATCGCCCATCTGGCTTTTCTTGATGGCACGGTCGATCACGTCCTTGGGCATCGACTGGGCCTTGGCGGCCTTGACCGCCAGACGCAGGCGCGGGTTCATGTCGGGGTCGGGCATCCCCATCTTGGCCGCGACGGTGATTTCCTTGGCCAGCTTGGAAAACATCGCCGAGCGCGCCTTGTCCTGCTTGCCCTTGCGGTGCTGGATGTTCGCCCATTTGGAATGGCCTGCCATGTGCCCTGTCTCCGGATGTCCTTGCGGGAAGTTGGCGCCTGTTACACCAGCCCCGCCTCCGCCCGCAAGCCTCAGGGGTAAAGCGGCCAGATCAGCGGGATCAGCGCCGAACACAGGAGCCATGTGATGAGGTTCAGTGGCACCCCGATCCGGGTGAAGTCGAGGAACTTGTAGCCCCCGGGACCGTAGACCATCATGTTGGTCTGGTATCCGACCGGCGTCGCAAAGGCCAAGGTGGCCGAGAACATCACGGCGACGACAAAGGGCCTGGGGTCTGCGCCAAGCGACAGCGCCAACTGGATCGCAACGGGTGTGTAGAGCACGGCCACCGCGTTGTTCGACAGGAACTCGGTCAGGATCAGGCCGAGGAGGTAGACGGCAAGGATCATCATAAAGGGCGAAAGCCCCTCCATCCAGGGCCGCACCGCGCCCACGATCAGGGCGACGGCGCCGGTGTGGTCCAGCGCCGCGCCCACCGCCAGCATGGCAAAGATCATCGCCATCAGCCGCCCGTCCACGAAGCCGAAGGCCTCGTCCGTATCGACGCAGCGCGTGACGAGGATCAGCGTGACCGCGATGAAGCCCAGAACAAGGATCGGTGCCACGTCGAAGGACGACAGAAGAACCACGAACACCAGCGCCCCGATGGCAATCGGCGCCTTGTTGCGGCGATAGGCCTTCTGTGAGGGCTGCGTGATCGAGACCAGCTCCACATCGTCGGCCAGCCGCCGGATATCCTCGGGCGCGCCTTCCAACAGCAGCGTGTCGCCGACATGGACCACCAGATCGTCCAGTTGCCGCCCGATGTTCTGGTTCCTCCGGTGGGCCGCCAGCACATAGACGCCGTAGCGCCGCCGCAGCCGCAGCTCTCCAAGCGTCCGCCCGATCAGGCGACAGCCGGGGGTAATGAGGACCTCGACCGTTTCCGTGGCGACCGAGGACAGCTTGTCCGCCACCAGCATGTCGCGGCTGGCCTGCATGCCCAGAAGTTCCGACATCTCGGTGCGCAGGACGACACGGTCGCCCGCCTCCAGCACTGCCGCCGGAAGGTCGCGCCGCAGCGAGGCGTCGCCGCGCAGGACGTCGATCACCCGCACGCCCGACCGTTTGAACTGCGTCACCTGCAGGACCGGCTGGCCGATCAGCACCGAGCCCTCGGGGATCGCCACTTCGGTGAAGTACTTCATCCCCTTGCGGTTGCCGAGCAGCGTTCCCATCGACTGCCGCTCGGGCAACAGGCGATTGCCTAAGATCGCCAGATACAGCGCCCCCGCCAGCGTCACCGCGATGCCAAGCGGCGCGATCTCGAACAGCGAGAAATGCGCCAGCCCCGCCTCGCGCGCCACGCCATCCACCAGCAGGTTGGTCGAGGTTCCGATAAGGGTGATCATGCCCCCAAGCACCGCCATATGCGACAAGGGAATCAGCAGCTTGGAGGGCGCCGTGCCAAGCCTGACCGCGATCTGCATGACGACCGGGATCATCACGGCCACCAGCGGCGTGTTGTTCATGACAGAGGACGCCAGCGCGATGAACCCGAACAGCACGACGATGGTCGTGCGCGGCCGGTTGCCCACATGCCGCTCGGCCATGCCGATCACCATCTCGACCGCACCCGTCCGCACCAGCCCTCCCATCACAAGGAACATCAGCACGATGGTCCAGGGGGCCGAGTTTGACAGCACGCCGACCGCGTCCTTCACCGGCAGGATGCCCAGGATCAGCATCAAGGCCGCCCCGGAAATCGCCGTCACTTCAACGGGATAGGTCTCACGCACGAACATGACGAACATGCCCGCCAGGATGGCCAGAGCGACCAGGGGCTGCGCGCCTTGCGCAATCTCGATCCCGAACATCGCTTAACTCCATCGTGATTAGGCGAACGGACCGGAACCTCTACGCGGACCGGGCGCCATGTCAAATGATTGCTGCGCTGCGATGCCGGGGCTGAACCAACGCCAGGCCCGCCAGCATGACTGCCAGTGCCGCCCAGACCCAGGGGCTGAACCGCTCGCCCAAGAGGACCATCGCCCAGATCACCCCGGTCCCCGTCACGATATAGGAACACTGCGCGGCAAAGACCGCCCCGGCCCGCGCGGCCAGCCAGACATAACCCGCATAGGCTAGCGCATGGGCAATCGACCCCGCAACAATCGCCCATTCCGCCCGGCCCCAGGGGACCAGCGGGTCGATGAACTGCCCCGATGCCACGGCGACCGGCAGCATGATCGCCGCGCCCACCACCGAGACAAGGAACATCGCCTGCACCGCGCTCATTCCCAGGGTGCCGGTGCGGGCGACGACATTGCTTTCGATGGCGTAGAACAGGGGGCCGATCAGCGCGACGGGCAGGAAGGCGACCATCGCGGGGTCAGGCAGGCTGGCTTGCGGCAGGGCGATCAGCGCCACCCCCGCGATCCCGCACATCAACCCGGCGATCCGCGCCAGCGAGGCGCGGTCCATCCCGAGGGCTAGCGCCATGGGAAAGGCCATGATCGGCACGGTGGCGATCAGGATCGACATGATGCCGGAGGGCAATCGCTCGACCGAGATGTAGAAGCTCGTGTTCGGAATGATCGTCCCGATCAGCGCGAGCAAGAGGGCAAAGCCCAGGCCCCGCCAGCCCGGCCGGAACCGTCCCGAAGGCAGCGCCATGGCGCCAAGGACAATCGCCCCGATGGCCAGTTGCCAGAAGATGATCCCGAAGTGGCCATGCCCGGTGGACACCGCAATCTTGCCGAAGGGCTGCGTCATCCCCCAGGCGCAGCCAAGCAGGATCAGCACCACGATATAGGTCAGACGTTCGCCCAAGGGCCGCTCCACCACATTCAGGACCCTAGGGCGCGACGCGATCCACGACCTCGGGCACGGCATCCAGCGCCAGCACGACCTGCCCCGCTGCAACCTGCGCCAGCACCTCGGGCGCGGGGATGGCCGAGCCCCAGACGGCAACATAGCCCAAGGGCTCTCCGTCCCTGTTCGCCACGGCGGCGGCCAGCGCCCGCGCCCGCGCGACCTCTGCCGCGCGCCCCGCATCCGTCGCGGCGGCCACCTCCACCAGCACCCGAAGCTCGGGGATCAGGTAGCCCGCAAAAGCGCCCGTCGTGACCACCCCTAGGGCCGAAAGATCCGGCCGCCACTCTACCTGCCGGGCCTGCAAGGCGCGGGCGACATTGGGCAGCGGGGCGGCGAAAGCTGTCGCAGTCCCCGCCTCCTCGATGACCACACCGCGCCAGAAGGCGAACCAGCCCCGGAAGGACTGCGCGATCTCGCCTACTTCGGGATAGGTCCAAGCCGCCCCCGGCGCGACCTTGCCCACCACCGCGACATCGAAATAGCGGGCCGAGCCGCCCTTCCACTGGCAGATGCTGCTGCCCTCTGCCGGGCGCAGGAATTCGGCGCGCACGGCCTCGGGCGGGAAATAGACGTTGGTTTCGACCCGCAGCCCGCCCGCCGTCTCGGCAATCACCTGCCCGTTCCAGACCGCCCGCGCCATGATTACCGTTCCGCCCGTTCCAGCCGCCCGCCAAGCCGCACGGGGGCGACGCGCGCGGCATGGCCGGTGTTGTCATCCGTCTCGACATAAACGCCGGACAGGGTGGCGGGGCCGTTCGCAGGCTCGAACCGGCCCTTGGCCATGCCGGTGACAAAGCGGCGCAAGGGTTCCTGCCGGTCCATCCCGATCACCGAATTGTAGTCGCCGCACATTCCCGCATCGGTCAGGTACGCCGTACCCGCCGTCAGGATCTGCGCGTCCGCCGTCGGCACATGGGTATGCGTGCCGACCACAAGGCTCGCCCGCCCGTCGCACCAGTGGCCCATGGCCATCTTCTCGCTCGTCGCCTCTGCGTGGAAATCGAGGATCGTGGCACTCGCCACCCCGCCGAGGGGATAGGTTTTCAGCACCGTCTCGACCGCCGAGAAGGGATCGTCGAATGGCCGCTTCATGAACACCTGCCCAAGCGCCTGCAAGACCAGGACCTTGCGCCCATCCTTCCCGGTAAAGACCCGCGCGCCCTTCCCCGGGGCCTGTTTGGCGAAATTCAGGGGCCGGATGATGCGCGGCTCAGTCTCGATGAACTGCAGCATGTCCTTCTGGTCAAAGGCATGGTCGCCAAGCGTCAGGCAATCCGCCCCCGCCGCGAGCAGGACCTTCGCATGCTCCGGCGTCAGCCCCGCCCCGCTGGATGCGTTCTCGCCATTGACCACCACGAAGTCGAGCGCCCAGTCTGCGCGCAGGCGCGGCAGCCACTCGGTCACCGCCGACCGGCCCGCACGGCCCACCACATCGCCAAGGAAAAGGAGCTTCATGGTGCAACGGGATAGGGGCGAGGCGCTTTGGCGGCAAGGGGGGATCGGTGGCGTGCGCCGCAGGGGACCTTCCGCCCCCCGCGCCACGCGCGCCCCGGAGGATACCTGAACCAAGATGAACCCCGGGCTCCATTCATCTTGGCGCAAGTATCCTCGGGGGGGTGAAGGCCCGTCCGGGCCGAGGGGGGCGGAAGGCCCCCCTCTCGACAGCGCCGCAGGGACTGCCCTTCCCTGTTTCCGTCCTGCGCCCTACCCTCTTTCCATGACCGCCCTCCCCTCCCCCCTGACCGACTGGTTCGCCGCGCAAGGCTGGCACCTGCACCCGCACCAGCGCGCGATGCTCGACCGCGCGGCAGACCCTGCCACGCTGCTCATCGCGCCCACGGGGGGCGGCAAGACGCTGGCGGGGTTCCTGCCAACGCTTGCGGAACTGGGAGAGAGGCCGGGATCGGGCCTGCATACCCTCTACATCTCGCCGCTGAAGGCGCTGACGGCGGACATACGCCGCAACCTCGGGCGACCGGTAGAGGGGGCGGGGCTGGCGATCCGGATCGAGGACCGGACGGGCGACACGGGCTATACGCAGCGGCGAAGGCAAAGGGCCGATCCGCCGCATATCCTGCTAACGACGCCGGAATCCCTTGCGCTGCTGCTGTCCTACGAGGATGCGCTGCGGATGTTCGCTGGGTTGCAGCGGGTGGTCGTGGACGAGTTGCACGCCTTGGCGGAATCGAAGCGGGGGGATCAGCTGATGCTGCTGATCGC
>CAZVIS010000127.1:0-8124 GCA_964627355.1 uncultured Rhodobacterales bacterium | reverse complement strand
GGAGGTGCTCGACGCTGCGAGATTTGCGCCCTCGGGCGGCAATTCAAGGCCAAGTATGGCTACGATCTTGGCGTTCCGGTCAACTGGTCGGCCTATGAAGACATCGCCGAGTTCTTCACCGGCCGCGACATGTCCTACATGGGCGGGCCTGCGACCGGCGTCTATGGCAACATGGACTACGGCAAGAAGGACCCCTCGCTTGGCTGGCGCTACACCGACGCGTGGATGTCGATGGCCGGCATGGGCGACGTGGGTGAACCGAACGGCCTGCCGGTGGACGAGTGGGGCATCCGCGTGAACGAGAAGTCGCAGCCCGTGGGGTCCTGCGTGGCGCGCGGCGGTGCGACGAACGACGCGGCGGCGGTCTATGCCGTGACCAAGGCGATCGAGTGGCTGCAGAAGTACTCGCCGCCCGAAGCGCAGGGCATGACCTTCGGCGAGGCCGGCCCGGTTCCCGCGCAGGGCGGCATCGCCCAGCAGATGTTCTGGTACACCGCCTTCACCGCGGCCTCGGTCGTTCCGGGCACCCCCGTGATGAACGAGGACGGCACGCCCAAGTGGCGCATGGCCCCCTCGCCGCACGGTGTCTACTGGAAGGATGGCCAGAAGATCGGCTATCAGGACGCCGGTTCCTGGACCCTGATGCAGTCCACCCCGGTGGATCGCGCGCAGGCGGCCTGGCTCTATGCCCAGTTCGTCGTGTCCAAGACCGTTGACCTCAAGAAGTCCGATGTCGGCCTGACCTTCATCCGTCAGTCCACCATCGACAGCCAGCACTTCACCGACCGTGCGCCCAAGCTCGGCGGCCTGATCGAGTTCTACCGCTCGCCCGCGCGCGTGCAGTGGTCGCCGACCGGGACGAACGTGCCGGACTATCCGAAACTGGCACAGCTGTGGTGGCAGAACATCGGCGACGCCATGTCGGGTGAAAAGACCCCGCAGGAAGCCCTCGATGCCCTCTGCGCCGAGCAGGAGAAGGTCCTGATCCGTCTCGAGAAATCGGGCGTTCAGGGCGACCTGGGTCCGAAGATGAACGAAGAGCAGGACCCGCAGGTCTGGCTTGACGCTCCCGGTGCTCCGGTCGCCAAGCTCGAGAACGAGGACGAAGAGCCCAAGACCATCGCCTATGACGAACTGATCAAGTCCTGGCAGAACTGATCCGGGCGGGGGCGGGGAGCAAACCTCGCCCCCCCTCTTTTCCTGCGGCTTTGCGTGATTGCCCGATGCCTGTGCAACAGCGGGTAAACTGTCGGTGAGGTTCCGGTCATGGGCGGCGGCCAAGGTTGACGGGCAGGCTCCCTGCGTGGTGTGCCATGGTCCACGGGCAGCGGCCCCGTCCAATCCGGAAGGAAAATATCATGAATTCAATGACTTCCAGCATGAAACCCTTTGGCGCCATCCCGGCCATGAACGCGCGCACGCTTGGCCTGATGTTCGTCGCCGGCTTTGTCGCGACCTGCGCCTTCGACTTCTGGGGGCAGGTTGTCAGCCCCGAGTGGCTCGGCTGGGCGAACCTGTCGCCCCATGGCCTGGCGAAAAGCCTGCTTGGCGCGCTTGGCCTGCCGAACAACGACTTCCTTGGCTATTTCATGCACTTCTACCTTGTCGGCCAGATCGGCTATCCGGTCGGCTGGCTGTTCATCTTTGCGCCCATCTGGTCGCGCGTCTTCGGGCAGACGCACTGGGCCATCCCCGGCCTGATCTATGGCTTTGGCATCTTTCTCTTCGCCATCGGCGGGATCACCGCGATTGCGGGGCTGCCATTGTTCCTCAACTTCACCGGGATCACCTGGGTCGCGATGATCGGGCATGTCCTCTATGGCTTCGTCCTCGTCGGCGTCCTGCAGGCGATCGACCGATCCTGATACCCTTACGCGAGTTGCCATGACCCACATCCTTGCCATCGACCAGGGCACTACGTCGTCCCGCGCCATCCTGTTCGACCAAGGCTTGCGGGTCGTGGCCACCGCGCAGGAAGAATTCCCCCAGCATTTCCCGACCGCAGGCTGGGTCGAGCATGATCCGGCGGACCTCTGGTCCACCGTCGCCGGCACCGCCCGCGCGGTGATCGAGAAGGCGGGGGTGGACGCCCGTACCATCGCCGCCATCGGCATCACCAACCAGCGGGAAACGACGCTTCTTTGGGACCGCAAGACGGGCCAGACCCTCGGGCGCGCCATCGTCTGGCAGGACCGCCGCACCGCCGACACCTGCGCCGCCCTCCGCGACGCAGGGCACGAGCCGATGATTGCAGCGCGCACGGGGCTGCTGCTCGACCCCTATTTCACGGGGACCAAGCTGAAATGGATGCTGGACCATACCGAAGGGGCGCGGGATGCCGCCGCCCGGGGCGACCTCGCCTTCGGCACCGTCGATTGCTTCCTGATCTGGAAGCTGACGGGCGGGCGCACCCATGCGACCGACGCCACCAACGCCGCCCGCACGATGCTTTACAACATCCGCACCGGAGCGTGGGACGCTGACCTCTGCGCGCTTCTCGACATCCCCATGTCTGTCCTGCCAGAGGTGCGAGACTGCGCCGCCGACTATGGCATGACGCGCGCCGACCTCTTCGGGCGCGAGATCCCGATCCTGGGCGTCGCGGGCGACCAGCAGGCCGCGACCGTGGGGCAGGCGTGCTTCCAGCCTGGCATGATGAAATCGACCTACGGGACAGGCTGCTTTGCCCTGCTCAACACCGGCGCCGACTTCGTGCCCTCGACCAATCGCCTGCTCACCACCATCGCCTACCAGCTCAACGGCAAGCCGACCTATGCCCTCGAAGGCTCCATCTTCATCGCGGGCGCCGTGGTCCAATGGCTGCGCGACGGCCTCAAGATCATCCGCGAGGCGAAGGAGACCCAGCCCCTTGCCAACGCCGCCGACCCCTCGCAAGAGGTCGTCCTCGTCCCGGCCTTCACGGGCCTCGGCGCGCCCTACTGGAGGCCGGATTGCCGTGGCGCGATCTATGGCCTCACGCGGAACTCCGGCCCTGCGGAACTCGCCCGTGCGGCCTTGGAAAGCGTCGGCTACCAGACGCGCGACCTGCTGACGGCGATGCGCGCCGACTGGCAGGGCGCGGCAGAGGGCGTCCTGCGCGTTGATGGCGGCATGACCGCCAGCGACTGGACGATGCAATTCCTTGCCGACATCCTCGGCGCGCCGGTGGACCGGCCCGTGGTGACGGAAACCACCGCCCTCGGTGCGGCCTTCCTGGCCGGAATGCAGGCGGGCGTCTGCCCCTCACCCGAGGCTTTCGCCAAGGATTGGGCGCTGCAGCGCCGCTTCACCCCCGCGATGGCCCCGGACGTCCGCAAGGCCAAGACCGACCGTTGGGCGCGCGCCGTCGCCGCCACGATGTCGGTATGACGCCTTTCAGCATCGCCGCCCCGCCACGCATCCTGTTTGGCCGGGGCGAGGCCGGCAAGGCCGCGCCGCTGATCGCCGCCTTCGGCCCGCGGGGGGTCCTTGTGCATGGCGCGCATCTTCGCCGCGCGGCGTGGCTGGTCGATGGGCTGGTGGGGCAGGGCGTGCAGGTGCAGACCCTCTCCTGCCCGGGCGAGCCGACACTGGCGATGGTCGAACAGGCTGTGGCTGCCCTTCGGCCGTCGCGTCCTGCTTGGGTCGTGGCGCTTGGCGGCGGGGCGGTGATCGACATGGGCAAGGCGCTGGCCGCCCTGATCCCGGCGCCCGGCGGGGCGATGGATCATCTCGAAGTCGTAGGCAAGGGCCTTGCTCTGACCGTCGATCCCTTGCCCTTTGTTGCCCTGCCGACCACGGCAGGCACCGGCGCCGAGGTGACAAAGAATGCCGTCATCGGCCTGCCCGAGCTTGGGCGCAAGGTCAGTCTGCGTGACGACCGGATGATCGCGCGCCTCGCCATCGTGGACCCTGCACTGACCGACCTGTGCCCGCGCGGCGTGACACTTGCGTCCGGGCTCGACGCGATCACGCAGGTGATCGAGCCCTATGTGTCCGCGCGCGCCAATCCCTTCACCGATGCGCTTGCCGTCCCTGCGATAGAGGCTGGCCTGCCGGCCCTGATGCGCCTGATGCAGGCCGAGCGTCCGGCCGACCGGGACACGATGGCCTGGGTCAGCCTGTGCGGCGGCCTTGCGCTGGCGAATGCGGGGCTTGGGGCGGTCCACGGATTGGCCGGGGTGATCGGGGGGATGACCGCAGCCTCACATGGGTCGATCTGTGGGGCGCTTCTGCCACATGTGCTGACCGCAAACCGCCGCGCCGCCGCGCCGGACAGCCGCGCTGCTCTGCGCCTCGACTGGGTGTGCCGCACGCTTGGCGCTGCCCTTGGTGTCGATGCCCAAGCGGCGCCGCAGGCGCTTGCCGCCTGGGCGCGCGGGGCAGGCTTGCCCGGCCTGACCGCGCAAGGCCTGCGCCCGGCCGACCACGCGGTCACGGCGGCGGCGGCGCTGACCTCGTCTTCGATGAAGGGCAACCCCGTGTCGCTGCCTGTAGAGGCGCTGCGCGCCGTGCTGGGCGCGGCTGGCTGAGGCAATCCTGATTGACGCACCTCATCGGGCGCGGCATCGTTCCCGGGAAGGGGGAGTTTCGTGCCGCGCCCGACCGTGATCGATATCGCCAAGGAGGCAGGCGTCAGCCTTGCCACGGTGGACCGCGTGATGAACGCCCGTCCTGGCGTCCGCGAAAAGACCGTGCTGCGGGTGAACGCCGCAATCGACCGGCTCGGCTATGTCCGCGACGTCGCTGCAGCCACGCTGGCCCGCCGACGCCCCTGGCGCGTCGCCTATGTGCTGCCCGACAGCCCGAACGCGTTCCTCACGTCCCTCCGCAGCGCTATCGAAGCTGCGGCGGAACATGCCGCCCATGACCGGGCCGAGGTGAATACCGTGACGGTGCCCGCGCTCGACAGCACGGCCTATGCCCGCGCGCTCGACGCGTTGCTGGACGAAGGGATCGACGGCCTTGCGATCATGGCGCCCGAGACGCCTCAGGTGCGCGACGCGATCCGCCGGGTGACGGCAGCGGGGGTCCCCACGGTGGCGCTGGTGGCCGACCAGCCGCATTCCGCGCGCGACCGCTTTGTCGGGATCGACAACGTGCGGGCCGGGCGGACGGCGGCGATGCTGGTCGGCCGCTTCGTCGAGAGGCCCACGGCGGATCGCCGGCCGCGGGTGCTGGTGCTTGCAGGCTCGATGATGCTGCGCGACCAGATGGAGCGGCGTCTGGGATTCGATGCCGTGATGCGCGAGGCCTTTCCCGCCTTCGACATCCTCCCCACGGTCGAGGGCCGTGACGACGCCGAGGCCCTGGCGCGGCTGCTGCCCGCTGCGCTGGCCGCGCAGGGGCCGGTCGATGCGATCTATTCGATGGGGGCGGGGAACCGGGGCCTGGTCCAGGTGCTGCGGGCGATGGCCGGACCTCGCCCGGTGACAGTGGTGCACGAGTTGACGCCGCAGGTGCGCACGGCGCTCGAGGATGGAACGCTCGATGCTGTGATCACGCAAGATGTGGGGCATGTCGCGCGATCCGCCCTGCGGGTGCTGCGCGCGCGGGCGGAACGCCTGCCAATCGACCAGGGGCAAGAACAGATCCGCATCGAGATCCTGCTCCGCGAGAACTTGCCGCCTGATCCCGGCACGCAACGGAACTGATGGGGGAAAACCGCATGAAGACAATCAAGGGACCCGCGCTGTTTCTGGCGCAGTTCGCAGGCGATCAGGCGCCGTTCAACGACTGGCGGTCGATCACCGCATGGGCCGCCGATTGTGGCTATGTCGGCGTACAGATCCCCAGTTGGGACGGTCGATTGTTCGATTTGGACAAGGCGGTGGCCTCCAAGGCCTATTGCGATGACCTGAAAGGTATCGCCAGTGAAAGCGGGATTCAGGTGACCGAGCTGTCCACACACCTGCAGGGCCAGCTTGTCGCGGTGCATCCGGCCTATGACACGGCCTTCGACGGCTTTGCGGCGCCGAGCGTCCGGGGCAATCCGGCGGCGCGTCAGGAATGGGCGGTCGATCAGGTGAAGAAGGCCCTGACCGCCAGCCGCAACCTCGGCCTGACCGCCCACGCGACCTTCTCCGGCGCCCTCGCCTGGCCCTACATCTACCCTTGGCCGCAGCGCCCGGCGGGGCTGGTCGAGACCGCCTTCGACGAGCTTGCCCGCCGCTGGCGCCCGATCCTGGACCATGCCGAGGAGATGGGGGTGGATGTGGCTTACGAGATCCACCCGGGCGAGGATCTGCATGACGGCATCAGCTTCGAGATGTTTCTGGAGCGGGTCGGCGGGCACAAGCGCGCCAACATGCTCTACGATCCCAGCCACTATGTCCTGCAGCACCTCGACTATCTGGACCACATCGACATCTACCACGACCGGATCCGGATGTTCCACGTCAAGGACGCCGAGCTGAACCCCACGGGGCGGCAGGGCGTCTATGGCGGCTTCCAGTCGTGGGTCAACCGCGCGGGTCGCTTCCGCAGCCCCGGCGACGGGCAGGTGGATTTCGGCAGCATCTTCTCGAAGCTGACGCAGTACGGCTTCGACGGCTGGGCGGTGGTCGAGTGGGAATGCTGCCTGAAACACCCCGAGGACGGCGCGCGGGAGGGGGCGGCCTTTGTGGACGCGCATCTCATCCGGGTGACGGAGAAGGCTTTTGACGACTTCGCAGGCGCCGGGACGGACGAGGCCGCGAACCGGCGGATGCTGGGGCTGATCTGACCGGCAGAAGCGGGGGCCAGCCCCCGCACCCCCGGGATACTTATGCCAAGATGAATGGAGGTGCTATGGCCATCGAGGGAAGTTCGACGGGGGCGGCGCGGCCGATCCGGTACGGGATGGTGGGCGGCGGGCAGGGGGCCTTCATCGGCGGGGTGCACCGGATTGCGGCACGGCTGGACGGGGAGTTCCAGCTTGTCGCGGGGTGTTTCGCCTCGACGCCGGAGAAGTCGGCGGCCTCGGGTGCCGATCTCGGGCTGCCAGCGGCGCGGGTCTATGGGACCTATGCCGAGATGGCAGCGCGCGAGGTGCGGCGCAAGGACGGGATCGAGGCAGTGGCGATCGTCACGCCGAACCACATGCACGCCCCCGTCGCGCGCGAGTTCCTCAAGCGCGGAATCCATGTCATCTGCGACAAGCCCCTGACGGCGACCCTGGCCGAGGCGAAGAAGCTGGCGAAAGCCGCCGCGGCCTCGGGCGAGCTGTTCGTCCTGACGCACAACTACACCGGCTATCCGATGGTGCGGCAGGCGCGGGCGATGGTGGCGAGCGGTGAACTCGGCCCGATCCGCGTGGTGCAGGTGGAATACGCGCAGGACTGGCTCGCGACCCCGCTGGAGGGGACGGGGCAGAAGCAGGCCGACTGGCGCACCGACCCCGCAAGGACGGGGGCGGGTGGGTCCACCGGCGACATCGGGACGCATGCGTTCAACCTGGCAAGCTTTGTCACCGGGCTGACGGTCGAGGCGCTGGCCGCCGATCTCCAATCCTTCGTTCCCGGGCGGCGCGTCGATGACAACGGCCATGTCATGCTGCGCTTTCACGGCGGCGCGCGGGGGATGCTCTGGTGCAGCCAGGTGGCACCCGGCAACGAGAATGCGCTGCGTCTGCGCGTCTATGGCGAGAAGGCCGGGCTCTCGTGGGAGCAAGAGCATCCGAACCACCTGTGGTTCACGCCGCTCGGCGAGCCGCCGCGCCTGATCACCCGGGGCGGGGCGGGATCGGGGCCGGATGCCGCGCGCGTGACCCGCGTGCCGCCCGGCCACCCTGAGGGGTATCTCGAAGGCTTCGCCAACATCTATGCCGAGGCCGCACGCGCGATCCGCGCCGCGCAAGGCGGCCATGCCCCCGACTCAGGCGTCGTCTATCCCACGCTTGCCGATGGTGTGGCCGGGGTTGCCTTTGTCGATGCCTGCGTTCGGTCGTCGCGCAAGAATGCCGCATGGGTGACGCTTAACATATGAAATCGCAAGGAATTCCGACGCGTCTCATAAATGAGTGGCGTACCTCAAAAAGTCATGGACAGGGCCGTCGTCCCGGCGCTATCGTTGGGTCAAGGCAACAGACCGGGGCGCGCCCGGCCATCTCACGTCTCAGGGAGGAGACATCATGAAGAAGGCATATCTCTGTGCGACCGCCATGGC
>CAZVIS010000126.1:4135-8138 GCA_964627355.1 uncultured Rhodobacterales bacterium | reverse complement strand
CATCAGATGACCCCGCAGGCCGGGTGATCGCCGCTGCGGGCGCCTTGCTGCAGGCGCAGACACAGGCGAACGAGGCCGCGCTGCAACAGCTGTTTGCCGAGTTGCGCGTCCTGGCCACGCTGATCCCGGGTACCGCCCCGACGAAGGACGAGGACGACCGGTTCGACGACGTTCCGGTTTAGCCTTTTCGTTGCCATTCGCGCGGCGCCGCCCCAAACTGCCCCAACGACCGGGAAATCCGGCGGAACGGGGGGCATGATGTTCGAGGGGGCTGCTGTGCAGGTGCGGGTCGAGCGGTTGGGCAACTGCGCCTTGCTGATCCTTGACGCACCGCCCGACAACAGGCTGGCAGCAGCACTGCGGGGGGCGATCCAAGGTGCGCTCGATCAGGCGCTTGCCGATCCTGCGGTCGGTTCGGTGGTGCTTTTGGGCGAGGGGCGGGTCTTTGGCTCGGGGACCGATGGCGATGATGGCACGCCGGCGCTGGGAGAGCTGTGTCTGAGGATCGAGGGGGCGGCGCGGCCAGTGGTGGTCGCACTGCATGGCGCCGTGACGGGCGAGGCGCTGGAGCTTGCGCTGGCCGCGCGCGGACGGGTGGCTGAGGCGGGTGCCTCGTTCGGGTTTCCGGGGATCGGGATCGGGCTTGTACCGGGGGGTGGGGGCACGCAGCGGCTGCCACGCCAGGTGGGGGTCGGTCCGGCGTTGAGCATGTTGACGACGGGGCAAAGTGTCACGGCTGCCGAGGCGCTGGTGATCGGGCTGGTCGATCGCGTCGTCGAAGGGCAGGATGCGCTGCTTGAGGCGGCGCTGGCGATGGCGGCGGACCTGTCGGCCCGTCCCGCGCCGCGCCCGGGCTGGCGCGAAGCGGGCGTCCCGGATTTGCCCGGCGCGCTGGCCGAGGTTGCTGCGGCGCGGGCGGCAGCGGCGGGGTCGCCGCTTCTGGCGGCGCGCCGGATCGTCGATTGTGTCGAGGCGATGCTGGTCCTGCCCTTTGCGCAAGGCCTCGATTTCGAGGCGGCGGCGCGGGCGGATGTCGTGGATCTGCCCGAGGTGGCGGCGTTGCGCACCTTGTCCCGGGCCAAAGCGCGGCAGGCGCCGGGGTTTGACGCGGTGGCTGTGGCGGGCAGCATCTCGTTGGCGGCCGAATTCCTGGCGGACGGCATGGCGGTCACGCTGGTCCGCCCCGACCGCACCAGCCTGATCGCGGCGCTGGAGACGATCGCCGCGGTGCAGGGGCTGGCGGTCGAGGACGGTCGCCTGACCGAAGCCAAGCGCGAGGCCGACTGGGCCCGCCTGACCCCCGCGCTGGAGGCGCCCGAGGGGATGCCCTTTGTGCAGGTCGAGGATATCGGGGTTTTCGTCCGGCTGGGGACCGAAGTATCGGAGGTCACGTTGCACGATGGTCTGGCCGAAGTGCGGACCGAAGCGGCTGCGGCCCTGTTCTGCCGGTCAGGGCGCATGGCGATCATCACGCGCGCGCCGGTGCTAGAGCCGATGCGCGCGGTTCTGGCCGCGGTGGCAGGGCATGAGGCCGCGCGTGCGGGCCGGGCTGCGGTCGATGCGGTGCTGGACGGAATCGGGGTGAAGGTGCCGGTGCTGCCTGCGGGCGGCACCGCCCCGTCCGGTCCGATCGAGGCGCGGATTTTGTCCGCGCTGGCAAACGAGGGGCTGCGCCTGATCGGCGCGGGGGCGCTGGACCATCCGGGGGATATCGACGCGGCGCTGGTGTACGGGGCGGGGTGGCGGCGGCATGTGCCGGGACCGATGCTCTGGGCTGCACGGCGGGGGCTTTTGGTGCTGCGCGCCGACCTCAACCGCTGGAAGGACGAGGCGCCTGCGCTGTGGGAACCCGCCCCGCTGATCGACGTGATGCTTCGGCGGGGAACAAGGCTGGACGCGCTGTTGGGTTAAGCGTCAACCCAGCATGATCCCCGCGACAACCAGCGCCAGTCCAAGCGCCGACAGGCCGAGGGCAGCAAGGTTCAGCGCAACGACGCGCTGTAGCGCTGCGCGCTTTGCCTCGTCCGGCATCGCCGAGTTGCGCGCCCGGAGCGCCATCAGGATACAGGCCACCAGCCCCGCCACCCCGGCAAGGGCCGCTGCCGTGCCGCTCCAGATCAAGACCAACATGGGATGCTCCGCCACTTTGACGCGGGCCGTAGCAATCTGCGCTCGCGCTGGCAAGAGGGCCGGCTGCGCGGTAGCGCATCTGTTTTTCTTCGCCTTGCGGCGCGGGGGGCGTTCGGTCTAGGGAACGATCCTGTCGTTCCAGCCAGGATGCCCTTCCGATGACCGATCCCTATGCCGTGACCGCCGACGAATTGCGCCAGTTCATCGAGCGCGCCGAGCAGTTGTCTGCCGAAAAACGCGACATCGCCGAACAGGAGAAAGAACTGTTCGCCGAAGCGAAGGGGCGCGGCTACGACACCAAGGTGATGCGCAAGGTGATCGCGCTGCGCAAGCGCAAGCCCGACGAAATTGCCGAGGAAGAGGCCGTGCTGGAGATGTACAAGGCTGCGCTCGGGATGGCCTAGGCCGGGGTCAGCAGGGTGATGCCTTCCATCCGCATAAGGCGGGCAAGGTCGCGGTCGTAGCCTTCGGTCAGGCGGGCAACGGTCGCGTCGTCCCAGCCTGGCATGTCGATTTCCTGCTGGATCACCTCTGGCCTTGCGTAGCGTGCCAGAAAGGCCGACGCGATGCGGCGGCGCTGCTTTTCGTCGGCGGGCGGGTTGGACGTGACATAGGCCTGCATCCGCGCAAATCCTTCGGGCCGCATGATTGCAGCCAGCAGGTCATCGGTGTCCGCCAGCGTCACGGCAGCGGAATGCCCGGAGACGGCGCGCAGCACCTCGGGCCAGATCAGCGGCGTGTCCTCGTCGCACCAGATCGTCAGGTGCGCATCGGGGACCGCCTGGCGCAAGCGGGCGGCCACGTCGGACCAGCGCAGGTTGAAGGGGTCGATGCCATCCAGCGCGATTTCGACACCACGTGCGGCAAGGCGGGTGCGCAGGGTCGGAAGCAGCGTCGCCGGGTTGCGGATGGACAGGAAGAACTCGGTCTCGATGTCAGGAAAGACCCGCGTGAAGGCGGCCATGCGTCGCCCCGCCAGCGGATAGAGCGAGGTTCCGACCGCCGCCTGAGCATAGCCCAGAAAGCTGTCCCAGGCAAAGATCAGCCGGTCTGCCTTGTCCTCGTCCATGATCTGGTCCAAGAGCATCGCCTGCGTTTCGCGGCTGGCGGCCTGGCCCCGCAGGTGCATCGCGGTATCCCGCAGCAGGGTACGATAGCGGGCCGGCCCCGGCACCACGATCCCCTCGGACGACAGCGGGGTCCGGTTCTTGAGCAAGCAGCGCAGCAGGCGTTCGTCGTCCGTGCAATGGGCGCCGAGATGATAGGCGATACGCATTCAGGTCCTTCCGCAGGCTCGCGGCAGCCGACTATAGGAGCCTTGGCTTTACAGGGAAACCGGTTTCCGGTAGCCGTGAGTCATGATGGTTGACAAAAATACTCGCCTTACGGCAAGGCGACTGGGCCTTTCCGATGGTTGGTCGGCTGGGGCGGGGCTGATTGCGCTGGTGGTGCTGGCGCCGATTGCTGCCGTGGTGTGGCTGGCGCTCTGGCCGTCCGAGAACATCTGGCCGCATCTGATGACGACGGTGATGCCGCGCTACCTCGGGAATACCGTACTGCTGATGGCAGGGGTGGGGGTCTTGACGGCGGTGGCAGGGACGGGCTGTGCGTGGCTGGTGGCCATGTACCGCTTTCCGGGCAGCAGATGGCTGAGCCATGCGCTGCTGTTCCCGCTGGCGATCCCGGCCTATGTGGGCGCCTATGCTGTTGTCGATTTCCTTGATTATTCAGGAGCCCTGCAGACGGGGTTGCGGGGCCTGATGGGCTGGGACAGCGCGCGGGACTACTGGTTTCCGGGGGTGCGCACGGCGGGGTTCGCCATCGTGGTGCTGGCGGCGGCGCTGTATCCTTACGTCTACCTCCTGGCCCGCGC
>CAZVIS010000126.1:0-4035 GCA_964627355.1 uncultured Rhodobacterales bacterium | reverse complement strand
ACCTGCGCCTGCCTTGTGCCCTTTGGCGTGGGGTTCGTGTTGCCGGTGGCGGTGATGCTGGACCATGGCCTGCGCAACCCGCAGGCCTGGGTCGCGCCGGGGCTGGTGGAGGCGCTGGCGAATACGCTGGCCGTGGGGGCGGCTGCAGCGCTTGCGACGGTAGGGGCCGCGCTGTTTCTTGTCTATGCGGTGCGGCTGTCGGGGCGCTCGCTGCCACGGCGGCTGCTGCCCCTGACGGCGCTTGGCTATGCGGCCCCCGGGGCAGTGCTGGCGCTTGGGTTTCTGGTGCCGCTGGCGGCGCTGGATCACTGGCTGGCCGACGGGGTGCTGGCGGTGACTGGGTTCGATCCCGGGCTGATGCTGACCGGCACGGCGGCGGTCCTGGTGATTGCCTATGGCGTGCGGTTCTTTGCGGTGGCGCAGGGGGCGGTCGATTCGGCTTTTGGGCGCGTGGCGCCGTCGTTGCCGATGGCGGCACGGTCGCTTGGCCAGGGGCCGGGGGGCGCCTTGCGGGCGGTCTACATGCCCTTGATGCGGGGGTCAGTGGCGGTGGCGTTGCTGGTTGTGTTTGTCGATTGCGTCAAGGAACTGCCCGCGACGCTGCTTCTGCGGCCCTTCGGTTTTGACACGCTGGCCACGCGGACGTACGAGCTTGCCAGCCTTGAGAGGCTGGGTGAGGCCGCGCCGACCGCGCTGCTCGTCATGCTGACGGGCCTTCTGGCGGTGGTGCTGATCGCCAGGCAGGACCGCTGACCCTGCCCTCTTGCGAGGGAGCGGGCCCGGATGATATGCCGCTGTCGCTGCCCCTATAGCTCAGCTGGTAGAGCATCTGATTTGTAATCAGAGGGTCGGGGGTTCGAGTCCCTCTGGGGGCACCAAATCGGGGGGCACCATCAATAGGTGCGGATCAGCCCGACGAGACGCCCCTGCACGCGGACCTTGTGATCGGGCAGGACGCGGGTTTCATAGGCGGGGTTCGCGGCTTCCAGCGCGATCATGTTGCCCTTGCGGCGAAAGCGCTTCAGCGTCGCCTCGTGGTCATCGACCAGCGCCACCACGATGTCGCCATTCTCGGCCGTCGATTGCTCGCGGATCACCACCACGTCGCCGTCGTTGATCCCCGCCTCGATCATCGAGTCGCCCTTGACCTCCAGCGCGTAGTGCTGGCCCTTGCCGGACAGCATCGAGCCCGGAACCGCGACGTGGTGCGAGACCTGGGCGATGGCCTCGATCGGGACACCGGCGGCGATGCGACCCATGACGGGCAGTTCGATCGCGTCCACCGTGCTGACCGGCAGGGCGTTCCTTGGCGGCGCCGGATTGTCCACGACGACGCGAGGGGTGAAGCCCGGTCGTTCCATCGCCTCGGGCAGCTTCACGATCTCGATGGCGCGGGCGCGGTGCGCGAGGCGGCGGATGAAGCCGCGTTCTTCCAGCGCGGTAATCAGGCGGTGGATGCCCGATTTCGACCGCAGGTCCAGCGCGTCCTTCATCTCGTCGAACGAGGGAGGGACGCCGTCACGGTCCATCCGGGTCTTGATGAAGTCGAGGAGTTCCAGTTGCTTGCGGGTCAGCATGGCGGCCTCTCGGGATCGTGGTTCTGTCCTTGTTCTGCCCGTGTTCTTGCTTTGTGTCAAGTCTGTCACGTCAAAGTGGCAGAAAATCCACGGTTTCGCCCGCGCGGCGGGGTCCGTCACCCATGGGACGGATCAAAAGGGCGTCAGCCTGGGCCAGCACCGAGAGGAGGGCCGAGTCCTGACGGTCGAAGGGGGTGATGCGGGGCAGGCCGTCGCCGGGGTCGAGGCGGGCGCGCATGTAGTGGGTGCGCGGGCCGGTGGGGCCAGTGTCCACAGCAAGGGTCGCGCGGTGGGGTTTCGGCAGGGGGGCGGGGTCCCCTTGCATCGCGCGGATCAGCGGCAACATGAAGAGGATCGCGCAAGCCACGGAAGAGACGGGATTTCCTGGCAATCCCATCAGCAGGCTGTCTCCGAACCGTCCCGCCATCAGCGGCTTGCCCGGCCGCATCGCGATCTTGTGGAAGGACGGCGCGAACCCCATGTCGCCCGCCACCCGCGCCACAAGGTCATGGTCCCCGACCGAGGCGCCGCCGATGGTGACGATCAGGTCCGCGCCGGAGGCCAGCCCCAGAACCGTGCCAAGCGCCGCCACGTTGTCCCGCGCGATCGGCAAAAGGCGCACCACCGCCCCCGCCGCTTCGGCCATCGCCTTCAGCGCGACCCCGTTCGAGGCGATGATCTGGTCGTTGCGCGGGGCCTCTCCCGGCTGCACGAGTTCGTCGCCCGTCGGGATGATCGCGACGACAGGGCGGCGGGCGACCGTCACTTGCGGCACGTTCATCGAGGCGAGCAGCGCGAGGTCGACGGGGCGCAGGCGGCGGGGGGTGACGGTATCGCCCGCGCGGAAGTCCTGACCTTGCGCGCGGATATGCAGTCCTGCGTCCATCCCCGGTTTCACCGTGATGCGGTCGCCCGCGCGGATCACATCCTCTTGAATCACCACACGGGCCGCACCCTGGGGTACGGGGGCGCCGGTGAAGATGCGGACGGCCTCGCCGGGGAAAACGCGTCCGGAAAAGGCGTGACCCGCGAGGGCCTCTCCCACTACGGTAAAGCTGTCGCCGGGGGCGGCGGCGGTCACCGCATAGCCGTCCATGGCCGAGGCGGGGAAAGGCGGTTGGTCGCGCAGCGCGATGGCCGGGGTGGTCAGCCAGCGGCCTGCGGCATCGGCCAGCGGCACGGATTCCGCCTGCGGCGGACCGGCGAGGGCGAGGACGAGGGCCTGCGCCTCTTCGACCGAGATCAAGGCGCCTCTCCGAAGCGGCCCGAGGCGCCGCCGTCCTTGAAGATCAGGCGCACGCCTTCGATGACCATGCCTTTTTCCACCGCCTTCACCATGTCGTAGATGGTGAGGCAGGCGATGCTGACGGCCGTGAGGGCCTCCATCTCCACCCCTGTCTGGCCGCCCGTCTTCACGGTCGCCCGGACCACCACGCCGGGAAGCGTGGCGTCGGGGGTGAGGTCGAGGGCGACCTTGGTGATCGGCAGGGGGTGGCAGAGGGGGATGAGGTCGGCGGTCTTTTTCGCGGCCATGATCCCGGCAAGGCGGGCAACGGCCAGCACGTCACCCTTTTTCGCGCGCCCCTCGGTGATGATCGCGAGCGTCTCGGCCGTCATCCGCACCGCGCCTTCCGCAACCGCCACGCGGTCGGTCACGGGCTTGTCGGACACATCGACCATGTGCGCATTCCCGCCCGCATCGAAATGGGTCAGCGGCATTCAGAGGCCCCCTTGCGCGGTCAGGGGCTGCGCGAGGATCGCGCGCGTCGCGGCCTCGACATCCGGCTGGCGCATGAGGGACTCGCCGATCAGGAAGCAGCGGGCGCCGTATTGGGCGACATCGGCGAGGTCGGCGGGGGTGAAGAAACCGGATTCCGAGACGATCAGCCGGTCCTCGGGCACACGGCGGGCAAGGTCGCGGGTGACGGAAAGGCTGACTTCGAAGTTATGGAGGTTGCGGTTGTTGATGCCGATGAGGCCGGATTTCAGCGCCGACGCTCGGTCAAGCTCGGCGCGGTCATGCACCTCGACCAGCACGTCCATGCCGTACTGGATCGCCGCCGCCTCCAACTCCGCCGCCTGCGCGTCGCTGACCGAGGCCATGATGATGAGGATGGCATCGGCCGAAAGCGCCCGCGCCTCGGCCACCTGCCAGGGGTCGTAGAGGAAATCCTTGCGCAGGCACGGCAGGTCGCAGGCATCATGGGCCTGCGTGAGATAGGCGTCGTCGCCCTGGAAGGAGGGGCCGTCGGTCAGGACCGACAGGCAAGTGGCGCCGCCTGCGGCATAGGCTTTCGCAAGCGCGGGCGGGTCGAAGTCGGCGCGGATCAGGCCCTTCGACGGACTTGCCTTCTTGATCTCTGCGATCAGGCCATAGCCTGAGGCTGCCGCCTGTCGCAGGGCAAGGGCAAAGCCGCGGGGGGGTGGCGCTTCGGCCGCTGCGGCCTCGATGTCGGCG
>CAZVIS010000125.1:0-8222 GCA_964627355.1 uncultured Rhodobacterales bacterium | reverse complement strand
AGGTTCTGCCACTGCGCGCGGATCGCCTCGGGCAATTCGTCCACGTCGTCATAGAAGCCCGGCACCTGAACGCGGCCCTGCGCGTCATGCAACCCGCCGAGGATCCGCGTCAGCACCCGGATCGGGTTGATCGCGGCACCGCCAAAGCTGCCCGAATGCAGGTCCTTCGAGGCCCCATGGACCGTGAACTCCTCGCCCAGAAGCCCGCGCAGCATGGTGGTGATGGCGGGGACGTGATCCTCGAAGAGGCCGGTATCGCAGATCAGCGCGATGTCCGAGGTCAACTCCGCCGCATGTTCTCGCATGAAGGGGACAAGGGAAGCCGAGCCCGATTCCTCTTCCCCCTCCAGAAAGATCGTCAGGCGACAGGGCAGGGTGCCGTGTTCCGCCTTCCAGGCCCGCAGCGCCTCGATGAAAGTCATCAACTGGCCCTTGTCATCCGACGACCCCCGCCCGCGCAGGACGCGGCCCTTCGGCGTATCCTCGATCGCGGGGTCGAAGGGGTCGCGGTGCCACAGCGACAGGGGATCCACCGGCTGCACGTCATAGTGGCCGTAGAACAAGAGGTGCGGACCGCCGGTGCCGCCATGCGCCACGACCATCGGATGGCCCGGCGTCGGACGGCTCGCCGCCTCGAACCCGAGTGTCTGAAGGTCCGCCACCAGCCAGTCCGCTGCCCGCGCGCAATCGGTCTTGAAGGCCGGGTCGGTCGAGATCGAGGGGATGCGCAAAAGCTCCATGAGGCGGTCGAGCGCCTGAGGCAACCCCTCGTCGATACGGGAAAGGACGCGGTCAAGGGACATGGGGGGCCTCCGGTCTTGGGGTTCGGGGGGACCCTACCACCCCGGAAGGCCCTGTCCAGCGGTCGCGGGAAAAGGCGCTTCCTTCGCGGAACTCGCGTCGGCCCCTGCGAAACCCCAGCTTCGCTCCTCTTGAAAACGCCCGCGTCCTGCGGTGTTGCCCGTGTCGCAGTCCCGCCGTAAAAGGGCGCCGGATGCGCAGGGAGGGCAGGCGATGCGGATGGCGTGCGGGGCGGTCGCGGTGGCACTGTGGGGGGGGCTCGCCGCAGCGCAGGACGCGGAGGTGGTTCCGGTCGAGACGGCAGAACTGGGCGAGAACGTCGTGACCATCCACCTTCATCCTTTCCTGACGCCCGAGGAAGCCACGCTCTTGCGCCTTGTCGCCACCAACGCCGAGGCGCTGGCGCTTTTCGTGCCGGAACCGGGCGGGTTTGCCGCCATGGCGGCGTCTCCGGTCGAAGGGGTGGTCCGCAACGGCGTACCCGTGCCATCCGCCATCGCGGTCGGGCAGTTGCCAGACGCCGAGGCCGCGCGCACCAGCGCCACCGAGCAGTGCAACGCCGCCCGCGAAAAGCAGCGCAAGCGCGATCCCGAATGCGTGGTCGTGCTGGAAGTGATGCCCAAGACGTGATTTGGGGGGCGGCAATTTGCCCCTTCGCAGCGCCCGAAATTTGACCGATATCAAGGCCTGCGCCGGAATGGCGCGCGACATCAACCCAGCCGGTGCCCCGCGTGGCGCGCCAGAGCCCGGGAGAGACGACCGAAATGACCTACGATCTGGCCCTCGACGCCGCCCTCAACCGCCTGCACGCCGAGGGTCGCTATCGCACCTTCATCGACATCGTGCGCACGCGCGGCCAGTTCCCCCATGCCGTCTGGCGCCGCCCCGACGGGACGGAGCGCGAGATCACCGTCTGGTGCGGCAACGACTATCTGGGGATGGGGCAGCACCCGGTCGTCCTTGGCGCGATGCACGAGGCGATTGACGCAACCGGCGCCGGATCGGGCGGCACGCGCAACATCAGCGGCACCACGGTCTATCACAAGCGTCTGGAGGCGGAACTCGCCGACCTGCATGGGAAAGAGGCGGCGCTCGTCTTTACCTCGGCCTACATCGCCAACGATGCGACGCTTTCGACCCTGCGCCAGATCTTCCCCGGCCTCATCATCTATTCCGACGCCCTGAACCATGCATCGATGATCGAGGGCGTCCGGCGCGGCGGGGGCGAGAAGCGCATCTTCCGGCACAACGATCTCGCCCACCTGCGGGCGCTTCTTGCGGCGGATGATCCGGCGGTGCCGAAGCTCATCGCCTTCGAATCGGTCTACTCGATGGACGGCGACTTTGGCCCCATTTCGGCGATCTGCGATCTGGCGGCAGAGTTCAACGCGCTGACCTATATCGACGAGGTTCATGCAGTCGGCATGTACGGTCCGCGCGGCGCCGGGGTGGCAGAACGGGACGGCCAGATGGGCCGCATCGACATCATCAACGGCACGCTGGCCAAGGCCTATGGCGTGTTCGGCGGCTACATTGCTGCAAGTGCGAAGATGGTCGATGCGGTGCGCAGCTACGCCCCCGGATTCATCTTCACCACCTCGCTTCCGCCTGCCGTTGCGGCGGGTGCGGCAGCTTCGGTCAGCCATCTGAAAACGGCGCAGCACCTGCGCGATGCGCAGCAACTCAATGCCCGGATCCTCAAGATGCGGCTCAGGGGCCTTGGCCTGCCGATCATGGACCACGGGTCGCATATTGTGCCCGTCCACGTCGGCAACCCCATCCATTGCAAGATGCTGTCCGACATGCTGCTTGAGGACCACGGCATCTACGTCCAGCCGATCAACTTCCCCACCGTGCCGCGCGGGACCGAACGGCTGCGCTTCACCCCCTCTCCGGTACATGACGCGCAGGCCATCGACCACCTTGTCCGCGCGATGGATGGGCTGTGGCGGCACTGTGCGCTGAATCGCGCCGAGGCTTCCGCCTGATCCCCGGTTCTGCGTTCGCATTGGCGCTTGCCATATGTTAGCCTTTCGTCAATAGACCGGAATCGGGACATCGCCGAAAGGCGACTCGCAGTTCCGCAAGGGGCGCAGGGGACAGGGCAGCATCGTATGATCGGGCGAAGGGCCGCACCTTCGACGCCAGAGGTGACGAAGCCGAAAGGCTTCGACGACTTCGAGTTGCGTCTTGGCGATCTGATGCGCGGGGAACGTGCAACGCTCGGCAAGTCGCTGCTGGATGTTCAGCGCGAACTGAAGATCAAGGCAACATACATTGCCGCGATCGAGAATGCGGATGTCTCGGCCTTCGAGACCCCGGGCTTCATCGCAGGCTACATCCGGTCCTACGCGCGCTATCTGGGGATGAATCCCGACTGGGCCTATGAGAAATTCTGCCGCGAGGCGAATTTCACACTGGCCCACGGCATGTCGCAGGCGGCCTCGACCGCGCATATCACCGCCGTCCGCAACCGCGCGGCCGAGTATCGCGATCCTCTGGGCGATCCGAACGCCAGTTTCGTGCCCCGCGCCGAAAGCTTCCTGAGCCAGATCGAGCCGGGGGCCGTGGGGTCGCTGGCCGTCCTGCTCGTGCTTATCGCGGGCATCGGCTATGGCGGTTGGTCCGTGCTGCAAGAGGTGCAGCGCGTGCAGCTCGCCCCCGTCGATCAGGCGCCGCGTGTCGTGGCCGACATCGACCCGTTGGGGAACGTGCCGGGCGCCGCACCGCTCGTCCGTTCCGCCCCGCCGGAAGTTGCTGCGGCAGAGCCTCAGGTGACGGGCGAGGTGGTGGCCGCCGATACGGCCGCAGGCCCCGACCGTCTGGACCGCCTTTACCGTCCGCAGGCGCTGGACCTGCCGGTGCTGGTGGCGCGCGATGGCCCGATTGCGGGGATCGACCCGCGCAAGACCGACGCCATCGATGCCGCGTTGGCCGAGGCTGTGGCCGATCAGCCAGGCGAGGATGTGCAGGTCGTGGCGGATGCCCCGCCCTCGGTCGAGCTTCTGGCCGTGCGCCCCGCCTGGGTGCGCGTGCAGGCCGCCGACGGGACGATCCTGTTCGAGAAGAACCTCGACGCGGGCGAGCGTTACGTCGTGCCGCAGATGGAATCGCCGCCGGTCCTGCGGGCGGGCAATTCCGGCTCGGTCTACTTCGCCGTCAACGGCCAGACCTACGGCCCCGCGGCCCCCGGCGCGCAGGTGGTCAAGAACGTGGCGCTTTCGCCCGAGGCGCTGACGCAGGCCTATGCGCTGGCTGATCTGACCAGCGACGCCGACCTTGGCCGCTTTGTCACCGAGGTGGCGGAGGTCCTGCCGCAGGACGGCGCCACGCCTTCCGAGTAACCTCGCGTTGCAGCGGGCGTTGCGGCCCGCTATCTCTGGCACGAACTGGCCAAAGGTGACGCGATGACCCACAACCCTGTCCGCCCCTGGCGCAACATCGACCGGCGGAAATCCCGCCAAATCCGCGTGGGCAAGGTGCTCGTGGGCGGCGACGCGCCGATCAGCGTGCAGACGATGACGAACACGCTGACCACCGACATCGCCGCCACCATCGAGCAGGTGCAGCGCTGCGCCGTCGCGGGCGCCGACATCGTGCGGATTTCCACCCCCGATCAGGAAAGCACCCGCGCCCTGCGCGAGATCATCGCGGAAAGCCCGGTGCCGATCGTCGCCGACATCCACTTCCATTACAAACGCGCGATCGAGGCCGCCGAGGCGGGCGCCGCCTGCCTGCGCATCAACCCCGGGAACATCGGCGACGCCAGCCGCGTGAGGGAAGTCGTCCGTGCCGCCAAGGACCACGGCTGCTCCATCCGCATCGGCGTGAACGCGGGGTCGCTGGAGCGGCACCTCTTGGAGAAATACGGCGAACCCTGCCCCGAGGCGATGGTCGAATCCGGCCTCGACCATATCAAGCTGTTGCAGGACAACGATTTCCACGAGTTCAAGATCAGCGTGAAGGCCTCCGACGTCTTCCTCGCCGCCGCCGCCTATCAGCAGCTTGCCGATGCCACCGATGCCCCGATCCATCTTGGGATCACCGAGGCGGGAGGTCTGGTGTCGGGCACGGTCAAGTCCGCCATCGGTCTTGGTAACCTGCTCTGGATGGGGATCGGCGACACGATCCGGGTGTCCCTCAGCGCCGATCCGGTGGAAGAGGTGAAGGTCGGGTTCGAGATCCTAAAGTCCCTCGGCCTGCGGCACCGGGGCGTGACGATCATTTCCTGCCCCAGTTGCGCGCGGCAGGGCTTCGACGTCATCAAGACCGTCTCGGCCCTCGAAGAACGCCTCGCCCACATCACCACCTCCATGTCCCTCTCCATCATCGGCTGCGTGGTGAACGGGCCGGGCGAGGCGCTGATGACCGACATCGGGTTCACCGGCGGTGGCGCGGGCAAGGGGATGGTGTACCTTGCGGGCAAGCAGGACCACACGATGTCGAACGACCGTATGGTCGATCACATCGTCGAACTGGTCGAGGCCAAGGCCGCCGAGCTTGAGGCGCAGAAGGAAGCCGCCGAATGACCCATCCAGCAATCGTCCGGTGGGAGGCCATCGAGGACGGCGACTGGACCTATCAGCACGACGACGAGCCGATGGGGCGCGATGCCGATTACACGCGGCACTTCCGCTTTCACCGTCTGGGCATCCATCATGTCCGTCTCTTGCCCGGGCGCCGCACGTCCTTCCCCCATGCGGAAAGCGCCGAGGACGAGTTCATCTATGTGATCGCAGGCACGCCGGATGTGTGGCTGGACGGGCATCTCCACCGGCTGGCGCCCGGGGATGCTGTGGGGTTTCCGGCGGGGACGGGGCTGTCGCATGCGTTCCTGAACAACACCGAGGCAGAGGTCACGCTGATCGTGGTTGGCGACCGCCCGAGGGCCGAGAACCGCATCCTTTACCCCACGCGCCCCGACCGCAAACCCCTGCGCGAGGACTGGTGGCACGATGCGCCTGCCCGGACCCTCGGCCCCCATGACGGCGTGCCGGACGCCCGCCGCAAAGGCTAGTTGCGCGCCAGCGGCCACCCCCTTGCGCGCTGACGCAGGGCGCTTTCGATTGGACCGGTTGCCCCGTTGCCCCATGTTTCGCGCTAGCTTCCGATGGGACACGCCATGATCGAAACCCCACCCTCGCCGATGCCGCCGACGCTTGTGTCGGTGTCGGTCCTGCTGCTGGCTGCGATGACGATCATGGCGAACGCGACCATCGCGCCCTCGCTGCCGGGGATGAAGGCGCATTTCGCCGACGTGCCGGGGATCGACACGCTGACCGGGCTGATCCTGACGCTGCCCTCGGCGGCGATCATGCTGACGGCGGGGCTGGCGGGGTGGCTGGCGGACCGGGTCAGCCGGCAGGCGCTGCTGATCCTTGCGGCGGTGCTTTATGCGGTGGGCGGGTCTTCGGGCCTCTGGGCGGAAAGCCTGACGCAGCTTCTGATCGGGCGGGCGGTGCTGGGGGTGGGCGTGGCCTTCACCATGACGCTGGCGCTGGCCTGGGGGGCGGACCTGTGGCAGGGGCCTGTCCGGGCGCGGATGATGGGGGTGCAGGGCGCCTTCATCTCGGGCGGGGGGATCGTGGTGATAATCCTGGGCGGGGTTCTGGCGACGCTGCACTGGCGCGGGGCGTTCAGCGCCTATCTGCTGGTCCTGCCCGTCACCCTGCTGGCCCTCGTGAAGCTGGCCCCCTATGCCCGCCGCCTGACCGCGCGCCGCGCCGATGCGGCGGCCCATCCGGCGGCTGCGGCAGAGCCGTTTCCCTGGGCGGTCTTCGCCTTTGTCGGCCCGCTGGCCTTCCTGTTCATGGCGGCCTTCTATGCGATGCCCACGCGGATGCCCTTTCTGCTGGAGGGGCTGGGGGTGACGAACACCGCACTCGTGGGGATCATCATGGCGACGCTGACCATGGCATCCATGCCCGGCGCGCTGGCCTACGGGCGGATTCGGCAGAGGCTGTCGGCGATGGCGGTCTTTGCGCTGTCCTTTGCGCTGATGGGGCTGGGGATGGTCGTCATCTCGCAGGCGACGGGCATTGCGGGCGTGGTCATCGGGACGGTGATCGCGGGCGCCGGGATGGGGCCGTCGATGCCCAACTACACGACCTACCTGATGGCAAGCGTGCCCGCCCTGCAACGCGGCCGCGCCTCGGGCCTGCTGACCACGGCCTTCTTTGCCGGCCAGTTCGCGGCACCCCTGCTGGCGGCGCCGCTGGTCCACCTCTTCGGCCTTGCGGGCATGTTCGAGGCGCTCGGCTTCTTTCAGATCGCGCTGGCAGGCGGGCTGGCGGTTCTGGCGGCAAGGGGAAGGCAGGCGGCGCGCGCCTAGCCCCGGCGCGCCCTATCCCTTGCGCGCCTCGTCCACGATCTGGCGCATCCCGTCCAGCGGCACATAGCCGCGCAGCATCACCCCGTCGATGACGAAGGTGGGCGTCCCGTTGATCTTCAGCGCCTCGGCCAGCGCGCGGTTCTGCGCGATCACTGCGGTCACCTCGGGCGCGATCATCCGCGCCCGGATCGCTGCGGCATCAAGCCCGAGGTCCCCCGCCAGCCGGTCCAGCGCGGCAGGCGTCACGTCGCCCCGCAGGGTCACCAGCGCGTCATGCGCGCGCTTGTAGGCGTCGGGTCCCGCCAGTTGCAGGGTCGCGATGGCAAAGCGGGACGAGGTGTCGGACGCCTCGCCCAGGATCGGGAACTCCTTGACGACAAAGCGGATGCTGCCGTCGCTTTTCACCAGCGCCTCGACCTCTTCAAAGGCCTTGCGGCAATAGCCGCAGCGGTAGTCCATGAATTCGACCACCGTGATGTCGCCCTGCGGGTTGCCGCCCGACCAGCTGGCCGGATCGTCGAAGATCGCGGCGCGGTTCGCCTCGACAAGGGTTGCGTCATTCGCCTCTTCGGCGGCGGCCTGCCGGTCCTCGAGGATGGCGATGGCCTCCATCAGCACCTCGGGGTTTTCCAGAAGATAGGCCCGTACCTCGGCGCGGAAATCCCGACGCTCGGCCTCGGTCATCGCGGTGGGGGCGCCCGCGTCGCTTTGCGTCTGGGCGAGCGCGGGCGCGGCGAGGGCCGCGCAAAGGGCCAGCGCAGGGGTCAGCTTCATCGTCAGTTCCTTTTCCGTTTCACGGCCCTGTCGGCCACGCGGATGACATCCTGCGCCCGCCGCCAGCCCGGCGACCCTTCGGGCAAAAGGCCCGAAGCCCGGACCGCCAGCGTGCGCGCATCGGCCAGTTGTCCGAGAATGGCCCGCGCTTCGGCTACCGACAAGGCTGCCATCCCGTCATTGCCGGACTTTGCATAGGCGGTGGCAAGATCCCGCAGAAGCCGGGGGTCTGCAACGTCGCGCGCGGCGGCGATGTGCCGGCGGGGCCGGGCTGCGCGCGTCTCGCAGGCCGACCGCGCCGGCCCCCCCGGGGCGG
>CAZVIS010000124.1:4864-8224 GCA_964627355.1 uncultured Rhodobacterales bacterium | reverse complement strand
GCGCGCGGCCGAGGATACGGCCGATGACCTGCTGGGGCGGCTGGCGGTGGTGCCGTTGGTGCTGGAGGCGCGGGGCCTCGACGTGACACCCGCGATGATCGAGACCTTCGAGAAGGCCGGGGACACGCAAGCGGTTGCGGCGCTGCACACCATCTATGCCGAGGAGGTGGCGCATGTCGCCTATGGGTCGAAATGGTTCAACTGGCTATGCGGGCGGGACGGGCTGGACCCCAAGGAGGCCTTTCATGCGCTTGTCCGCCGCTACTTCCACGGTGCGCTGAAGCCCCCCTTCAACGTGGCGAAACGCGCCGAGGCCGGGCTGCCACCAGACTTCTACTGGCCCCTGGCCGAGGCCCAAGAGGGTTGAGATATCGGCAAAATCCCGCCAATCGGGCGGGGTTTCACCTGCCCGCCCCCTGGCGTCGGCCCAAGATTGTTGCAACCGCTGGGCGCTTCTGTCACTTCGATGGGCGGGGATATCGGGTGCGCGTCCAGAAGGAGGCGCCCTCGCTGGAGCAACAGACAGGACCTGCCAGTGCTGAAACGGCTCTCCTACCGCATCCATGCGGCGCTTGAACGTCGCTTTCCGGAACAGCGCCTCTTTCTGAAATCAGATACCGAAACACGCTTCATCCGGCTGTCGCCTGCCGTGCAAGCGGTCGGCACGTCGGTTGCGGTGCTGGTTCTTGGCTGGACGATCCTCGCCACTGCGGTCCTGCTGATGGACTCGCTTGGCGCGGGCGACGCACGGGCGCAGACCGAACGGCAGCAGGCGCTGTACGAGGCGCGGCTGACCGCCCTGTCCGCCGACCGCGACCTGCGCGCGGACGAGGCGGTGCGCGCCCAAGAACGCTTCAACCTTGCCCTGGCCGAGGTTTCGGCGATGCAGGCGCGGCTTCTGGCCTCCGAGGAATCGCGCAAGGAACTGGAAACCGGCATCGACGTGATCCAGAACACCCTGCGCCGCACGATTGTCGAGCGGGACGAGGCGCGGACACAGGCCGATGTTCTGGCCGCGACGCTGAAGACGCAGACCGGCACGACGCGCACGACCGAGGGCGCCGCCCGCGACGCCGCCGCCACCATCGACATCATCGCGGGCGCACTGGCGGGCACCGCCGGCGAACGCGACGCGATGGCCAGCATGGCGATTGCCGCACAAGCCGAGACGGACGAGATTGCCGCCGAGAAACGCGCGTCCGAGGCCCGGGCCGACGCAATCTTTGCCAAGCTGGAAGAGGCGGTGTCCATCTCGATGGAACCACTCGACAAGATGTTCCGCGAGGCGGGGCTCTCGCCCGACGACCTGATCGCCAGCGTCCGGCGCGGCTATTCGGGCCAGGGCGGGCCGCTGTCGCCCTTCACCGTCTCGACCATGGGCGGGCCGCTCGCGCCGGAAGAGCATCGTGCCAACACGATCCTCGAAGGGCTCGACCGCCTGAACAGCTACCGCATCGCCGCCGAGAAGTCGCCCTTTGCGGTGCCGGTGAAGTCGGCCTTCCGCTTCACCAGCGGATTCGGCTTCCGCCGCGACCCCAAGGGTGCGGGCACGCGGATGCACTCGGGCACCGACTTCGCTGCCTCGGCCGGAACGCCGATCTATGCGACGGCGGATGGCGAGGTGGTGTTTGCCGGCTGGGATTCGGGATACGGCCGCCACATCAAGATCCGCCACGATTTCGGGATCGAGACCAGCTACGCGCATCTCAGCCAAATCCGGGTCAACGTGGGGGAAAGGGTATCGCGCGGGGACCGGATCGGTGATATGGGTTCTTCGGGCCGGTCGACCGGCACTCACCTTCACTATGAGGTCCGGATCGGCGGACAACCCGTCAACCCGATGACCTTCATCAGGGCAGCCAGAGATGTTTTCTAAGAGCCGAATCAACGAACCCGGCCCCAAGCAGGCCGAGACGGACAAACCCAAGATGCCAGACAGCGCACCTGCGAAGCCCTCCATGGATTTCACACCCACCTCTCCCAAGGTCAAACCCGCCGCCTCGGTGCTGTCGTCGGACCTGACGATCACCGGCAACCTGCGCACCACTGGGGACATACAGGTGGAAGGCACGGTCGAGGGCGACATCCGGGCCCACCTGCTGACGGTCGGCGAAACGGCGACCATCCGGGGCGAGATCGTGGCCGACGACATCGTCGTCAACGGCCGCGTCGTGGGCCGCGTGCGCGGGCTCAAGGTGCGCCTGACCTCGACCGCGCGGGTCGAGGGGGACATCATCCACAAGACCATCGCGATCGAGAGCGGCGCGCATTTCGAAGGCTCGGTGCAGCGCGCGGACGATCCGCTCGCCTCGGGCCGCCCGACCCCCGCGCCGGCAGCAAAGCCCGTGGAGGTCTGATCCCGGCGCCATGGCAGGACAAAGGGCCCTTCAGGGGCCCTTTTTTCATGTGACGAACCGCCGGGCGGCACAGACCCAAATTCCTTGAGTAAGGAATTTGGCAATTTTCTTACTCAAGAAAATTGGCGGCCGTAGCGGAGCGACCGGCGCCTCAGACCTCGCCCTGCGCCTCGGCCCGGCTTTTGCCTGCCACATCCATCGCCAGCGTCGCCGCCATGAAACGGTCGAGGTCACCGTTCAGCACGCCGTCGGTGTCGCTTGTCTCGACATTCGTGCGCAGGTCCTTCACCATCTGGTAGGGCTGAAGCACATAGGACCGGATCTGGTTGCCCCAGCCCGCATCCCCCTTCGATTCATGCGCCGCGTTGATCGCAGCGTTCCGCTTGTCGAGCTCCATCTGGTAAAGGCGCGAGCGCAGCGCGTTCATCGCGATTTCGCGATTCTGGTGCTGCGACTTCATGCTCGAGGTCACGACGATGTTCGTCGGCAGGTGGGTGATCCGTACCGCCGAGTCGGTGGTGTTGACGTGCTGCCCGCCCGCGCCGGACGAGCGGTAGGTGTCGATGCGGATCTCGTTGTCGGGGATCACGATCTCGATGTTGTCGTCCACCACCGGATAGACCCAGACCGAACTGAAGGACGTATGCCGCCGCGCGGCCGAATCGTAGGGGCTGATGCGCACCAAGCGATGCACCCCGGACTCCGATTTCAGCCAGCCATAGGCGTTCTTGCCCGAGATCTTATAGGCGGCCGACCGGATGCCCGCCTCGTCGCCATCGGTCATCGACTGCAACTCGACCTTGTAGCCCTTCTTCTCGGCCCACCTCACATACATCCGCGCCAGCATCGCGGCCCAGTCGCAGCTTTCCGTCCCGCCCGCGCCCGCGTTGATTTCGAGGAAGGTGTCGTTCCCGTCCGCCTCGCCGTCCAGAAGCGCCTCAAGCTCTTTCTCGCGCGCGGTCTCGACCAGCGCCTTCAGCGCCGCCTCGGCCTCGGCCACGAT
>CAZVIS010000124.1:0-4764 GCA_964627355.1 uncultured Rhodobacterales bacterium | reverse complement strand
TCTCGCGCGCGGTCTCGACCAGCGCCTTCAGCGCCGCCTCGGCCTCGGCCACGATTTCCGCGTCGCCCTCGGCCTCGCCCAGTTCGATCAGTTCCACGTTGTCGTTCACACCGCTTTCCAGCAGCGCATAGGTGGACAGCGCGTCCAGAAGCTCTTGCCGCTCGCGCATAAGCTTTTGCGCCTTGGCGGGGTCATTCCAGAGATCCGGCGCCTCGATCATCGCGTCGAACTCTTCCAGCCGGTGGCGCGCCGTGTCGCGGTCCATCCGCTGCGCCAGAAGGGCCAGCGTCTTGCGGATCGCATCGACATGGTTTTGCGTCTCGGTGCGCATGATCGTCCTCGAAGTCCTCAGGTCAGGGGGCAATAGCGCCGCCCGCGCGCCCCGGCAAGGGCGCGGGCGGACGGCCGGGGTGTGGGGTCAATAAAGGCCGCCCGAGGACAGCGTGCCGAAGTTCGCCTTGTCGGGGATCACGATCTGCTCGCCGGACGCGGTGCTGACCACCGTCCCCCCGTCCGTCTCGCCATAGGCGAACAGCGGCAGGTTCTCGCCCATCGCAAAGCCGCCGTCCACCAGAAGGCCAAGCCCCGCCAGCGGATCCTCGCCCTCGCGGAAGTATTCGGCGACGACGTTCGGACCCGAGGCATCGTCCGGCAGCACGGCCCCCGAGAAGCGGTCGATCTTCTTGAAGTAGCCGCCCGGGGGTACCACGAACTTGGACCCGCCGTATTTCTCGACCGCGACCTCCATGAAGGCCTGGAACACCGGCGCGCAGGTGCCGCCACCCGACGCCCCGCCAAGGCTGCGCGGCTGGTCATAGCCGATGTAGCAACCCGCCGCGATGTTCGAGGTATAGCCGATGAACCACACGTCCTTGGCGTCGTTCGTCGTGCCGGTCTTGCCCGCCACCGGCACCGGCAGGTTGATGCCGCGCGCCGTGCCGTGGGTGATGACCCCCTGCAGCATCGAGGTCAGCTGATAGGCGGTGATCGGGTCCATCACGCGCGTCCGCTTGGACACGATGTCGGGCAGCATCCCGGGATCGAGGCTGGCCAGCTGGCAATCCTCACAGACCCGCGCGTCATGGCGATAGACCGTCTTGCCGCGACGGTCCTGCACGCGGTCCACCAGTGTCGGCTCCACCCGCTCGCCACCGTTGGCGAACATCGAATAGGCGGCGACCATGCGGAACAGCGTCGTCTCGTTCGACCCGAGCGAGGCGGCAAGCACCGGATCCATCCGGTCATAGACGCCAAAGCGCTCGGCATAGCCCGCGACGGTGTCCATCCCGATTTCCTGCGCGATCCGCACCGTCATCAGGTTGCGCGACTGCTCGATCCCCACGCGCAAGGGCGCGGGTCCGTAGAACTTGTTCGAGGCGTTCTTGGGCTTCCAGATGCCCTGCGGCGTGTCCACCTCGATCGGGGCGTCCACGACGATCGTGGCCGGGCTGAACCCTGAGTCGAGCGCCGCCGCATAGACGAAGGGCTTGAAGCTGGACCCCGGCTGTCGCAGGGCCTGCGTCGCACGGTTGAACACCGACTCCTGGTAGCTGAACCCGCCCTGCATGGCGAGCACACGGCCCGAGGTCACGTCCATCGCCATGAAGGCGCCCTGCACTTCTGGAATCTGCCGCAGCGACCAGCGGCGAAAGCTGCCATCCTCGTCGCTGGTCACCGCGCGCACCAGAACGATATCGCCCACCGACACCAGATCGCCCGCGACGCGCGCCTTGCGGCCAAGGCTGTTGTCGGCCTGACGCTTCCTCGCCCAGGTCACATCCTCGGCCGGGATGAAATGGCCGTCCTCATCCTCGGCCACCGCCTCGATCCCGATGCGGGCACTCTCCTCGCCAACCTCCAGCACGACGGCGGGGAACCAGCCTTCGATGTCGCGCGGCACCTCGACGGCGGCAAGTGCCGCGCGCCAGCTTTCCTCGGACCCCAACGCCTCGAGAGGCAGGGTCTTGCGCGTGCCGCGCCAGATGCCCTGCCCGCGGTCATACTTCTCCAGCGCGGTTCGCAGCGCCTTGGCGGCGGCCTTCTGCAGGTCGGGGTCCACCGTCGCGCGGATCGTCAGACCGCCGCCGAAGAATTCCTCCTCGCCAAAGCTGGCCGAAAGCTGGCGCGCGATTTCTTCGGTAAAGTAGTCACGCGGCGGCAGTGCCTCGCGGAAGGCGGGATAGTCACCGTTCTGCACCGTCAGCAGCGGCGTCGCGGCCTCGGCCTTGTAGGTCGCCTCGTCGATCACACCGTTCTGCCACATCTCGCGCAGCACATAGTTCCGCCGTTCGGTCACGCGGTCCTTGGCGGTCACGGGGTCGTACTTGGACGGCGCCTGCGGCATCGCGGCCAGCATCGCCGCCTCGGCCGGGCTCAGCTCCTGCAAGGTCTTGTTGAAGTAGGTCTGCGCGGCTGCGGCCACGCCATAGCTGTTCTTGCCGAGGAAAATCTCGTTCAGGTAGAGTTCAAGAATGCGCTCTTTCGACAGCACCTCCTCGATGCGGGTGGCCAGGATGATCTCCTTGATCTTCCGTTCGCCCGTGCGGTCGCCCGACAGCAGGAAGTTCTTCATCACCTGTTGCGTGATGGTCGAAGCGCCGCGCACGTTCTCGCCCCGCGTCCGGACCGCCTCCCATGCGGCGGCAGCGATGCCGCGCGCGTCATAGCCCTTGTGGGTGTAGAAGTTCTTGTCCTCGGCCGAGATGAAGGCCTCTTTCACAAGGTCGGGGATTTCCTCGATGGGCGCGTAGATGCGCCGTTCCTTGGCGAATTCGTCCATCAGGCGACCTTCGCCCGAATAGATGCGGCTGATTGTCGGCGGGGTGTACTGCGCGAGGCTCTCGTGGCTCGGCAGGTCGCGGCCATACATGTAGAAGACGGCCCCCACGGTCAGCGCGGCGAACAGCAGGCCAAGGGTCAGCGCCGTGAAGATCGCGCCGAGGAAAGAGCCAAAGAACCGTAGCACGCGCCGCCCCCACCTTCATTCGCGACCAGTCTATACCGAATCCCGGTGGTGGATGCAAAATCCCTTGGCAGCAAAGCGCCACATCGCTCCGGAAAGCGTGAACGATCGGTAAATGGCGCCAGTTTAGTTGTGAGATTTCAGGGGGTTGGGGCACCTAACACACGCGTTAGGCCTAGTCCCGCGCGGCCCTCAGCGCGGCATCCTCAGCGGCCCAGGCGGCGACCCCAGTCCGGATCGCCCGGGCCATCCGCGCCCGCCAGTCCGGATCGGTCAGGCGCTTGCGGTCGCGCGACGACGACAGGAACCCAAGTTCGATCAGCGTGGACGGAATGTCCGGCGATTTCAGCACCGAGAACCCGCCCGCCTGCCGGGGATGGCGGTGCATCGTCAGCCCCTCGGTCTTGATGGCGCGGACGAGGGCGTCGGCCAGCCGGTCGATCCGCGGCCGCGTCTCGGTCCGCGCCATGTCCATCAAGACCTGCGCCACCAGATCATCCTGCCCCGACAGATCGACCCCGGCCAAGAGGTCATCCCGGTCGTGCCGCTCGGCAAGGATCTGCCCCGCCCGGTCGCCCGCATCCTCGGACAGCGTGTAAAGGGTCGCCCCCACCGCCTCGCCCTCGGCCAGCGCATCGGCATGCAGGGACAGGAAGACCTCTGCCCCCGCCTCCCGCGCAATGGACAGGCGCGTCTCCAGCGGCACGAACACGTCCTCCTCGCGGGTCATCACCACCTGCACACCACCCGCGCGCAGGAACTCTTCCTTCAGCTCGCGGGCAAAGGTCAGCATGAGGTCCGCCTCCTTCAGCCCGCCCGCCTCGGCCCCGGGGTCGATCCCGCCATGGCCGGGGTCGAGGACGACGACCAGCGGCCCGTCGCCCGCAGCCGGTTCGGTCAGGGGCGCGGCCTTGGGCAGGGTCCAGTCGGGCGGGTCGGGCTGCGCCGCGCGCGCCGCGAAATCGGCCTGCGAGACCGGGTCCAGCCGCAACACGATCCGCGTGCCCGAGGCCGTCTCCATCGCCGCACTCGATACGGCCAGCGGTCCGGACAGATCCAGCACCAGCCGCGACCAGCCCGGACGGAACACGCCCGCCCGCAGGCCCGTGACCAGCGCCGAAGCGCGCGGCATCGTGGCCAGCCCCGTCCAGTCCACCTCGCGCAGATCAAGGATTAGGCGCGGCGGCTGATCCAGCACCCGCACCCGCCACGGCACGGGCTGGCTGATCGCCAATTGCACATCCACCCCGCCGCCTGCATCCCGCACAAAGGAGGCAGGCGGCTGAAACCGCGCCAGAGCCGTCAGATCCTGCGCCGCGGTCGGCTGCGCCATCAGCAACAGCCCCAGGACCAGCCCTTTCATCTTGGCCCAAATATCCCCGCCGGAGGCTCCCCAGCCCATCACCCGCGCCGCCCCATGAAGTCGGCCAGACGCGCCAGCCCCTCTTCGATCTCGGCGGTGCTGCGGGCATACGAGAAGCGCAGGGTCCCCCCGCCGCGCACCGGATCGAAGTCGAGGCCGGGCGTCACCGCGACCCCTGCCCCGTCGAGGATCTGCGTGGCAAAGGCGCGCGAATCCGACGTCAGCGCCCCCACATCGGCGTAGATGTAGAAGGCCCCGTCCGGCGGCGCGATGCGGTCGAACCCGGCGCGCGCCAGCCCCTCCAGCATCAGCCCCCGGTTCGCGGCATAGACGGCGCGGTTGCCCTCGAGTTCGTCGATGCACTCCAAAGCGGCGAGTGCTGCCACCTGGCTGGCATGCGGCGGGCAGATGAACAGGTTCTGCGCCAGCCGCTCGACCG
>CAZVIS010000123.1:0-8258 GCA_964627355.1 uncultured Rhodobacterales bacterium | reverse complement strand
CTGGAGCGCAGCCAGCCCTTCGGGCTGATGAACATCGACCTCGACTACTTCAAGTTGGTCAACGACACGCTTGGTCATGCAGCCGGCGACCACGTTCTGCGCGAGGTGGCCCGCATTCTGGGCGAGGAAACACGCAAGGGCGACTGCGTGGCGAGGGTCGGCGGGGACGAATTTGTCGTTGTCTTTCCCGGTCTGGCCGACCCAGCCACCCTGACCCTGATCGCCAACCGCATCATCGAACGGCTGAGCGAACCGGTTCTCTACGGAACCAAGACATGTCGGATCTCGGCGTCGATCGGGATTTCGATTTCGACGGCCTATGCGTCCCCAACGCCGGACCTGATCCTGAATGACGCTGACGCCGCACTTTACGCTTCGAAGAACGCGGGTCGGGGTCAGGCGAACCTGCACATCCGCACCGCACATCTGCCCGACGCCGAGTGATCGGCCGCTTCGGAGTGTCAGGCTGGACCGTGTGACAAGGTGGTCCGGACCGCAAAGGCAAGCATGTCGCTGCCTTGTCGGCGGCGACTGGAAAAGTTTGGCAGCCGGGTGGGCCGGATGAGCCGTCCGTCGCACCGCCTCGCACAAGAAACGAGAGCCGTTCGCCACATCGGTCCCGATGATGTGGCGAACGTGGGCCACGCGGTTCAGGCGGCCTGCGGGCCCCGGCACGCCCGGGAAAACGCCATGTCGGTGACCGCGGGCGCCGAAGGTGGCAACGTCGTCAGGAATGCGCCCGAAACGGCGCCGCGCGGGGGCAGGCGACCTGCACCACAGACCGCGACGTGCCCTCAGCCGCGCTTGCGCCGGAGAAGCCCGAAGGCTGCAAGGCCACCCAGAAGCAGAAGCCCGGTCGCGGGCAGCGGAATGACTTCGAGGTCGTTCAGGCGGCGGAGTTCGAAGGACGCCTCGCCATCCAGCTCGGGGTCCGAGAAGAAGGCGAGGAGCTGACCACCGGTAAACTGCCCGGCAAGCGCCCCTTCAAGGTCGTCGAACAGAAGTGCCACAAAGTCGGTGCCGATCTCGACTTCGGTCAGCCCGACGGCATCGATTGCGTCGGTGTCAGAAAGCGAGACCGGGATGAGTGCCAGCGCTACGTCGAAAGGGTTCTCGCCTTGTGTGCCCGGGTCGAAGCTGCCGCTGACAAACAGATTGCGCTCGGCGTCGGATGTCGTACCGAAGCCAACCCCGAAGCCGGCGCCGAAGTCGACCTCATACTGGATCGTACCCTCATAGAGAACGGTCGAGTCGCGCATGCTCAGCGTCGCGGCCGCAGCCGGGACCGCCAGCAGCATGGACAGGGCGACAAGGGCGGCAGACAGTCGGGTCATCATCGGTTCACTCCATCCTTGTCAGGCGCGTTGCCCGGTCACTCGCATCGGGTTTCTTGCCGGAAAGCAGACTCATGTCAGCGTCCCGTTGGTCCATCCATCCGTGAAGTCGGCTGCCGTCAGGGTGACGCCGTTCACGAACAGCGTGTCGCGGTCGGGCGTGGACAGCGTAATGATGCTCGTCCCGCCAAGCAAGCGCAGGGTATAGGCCTCGCCGCTCAGGTCGATGAGGTCGGTCCCCTGCTGGAAGTCGCGCAGATAGGCGTTGTCGCGCACCCCGTCCCCGGCGGTCAGGCCAAAGACAAAGACATCCGCGCCGGCCCCGCCAAAGACCTGCGCGGCCCGCGCGCTCGTCAGCAGAAGCACATCGTCCCCCGCCGTCCCGCGCACCACCGGCGTATTGGGCGCCGGGCTGATGATCTGCCGCGGCGGCGCCTCGACCACATCGGTCACGCTGATCGCGAAGGTCTCGTCATGCGTCCGGCCCAACGCATCCGTCACGCGGATGGTGACCGAGGCCGCGGGCTCGGTCTCGAAGTCGAAGGGCCGCGTGGTTTCAAGCTCTGTCCCGTCGATCTGGAAGGCCCCCGCCGGGTCGCCGCCGGGCGCGATCGAGAAGACGAAGGTGTCCCCCTCGGGATCGAAGGCCGACAGCAGCCCGACGACCGTCCCGGCGGGCGCATTCTCGGCGACCGAGGTGCCGGTCAGCGTGATGTCGCTTGGCGCAAGATTCTCCGGCAGGTCGTCGTTGAAGATCACCGCCGTCAGCGGCGTAGTATCCACGCTGCCAACCGTGCTTGACACGAGGGCGACCGAGAAAGCCTCGTCCGGCTCGAAGATCGCATCCGGCGTGGCGCCGAGGGCAAACTGGACAGTGTCTACCCCCTCGGGGATGTCGACCGTGAAGCTGCGGAAGCCGCCCAAGAGGTCGTCAGACGAGGCAGGCGCGCCGACCGATCCGGCGGCGACCGTGACGGTGATGGTCGCGGCGGTGGCCGCGCCGCCGGTGCGGTCGATCGCAAAGGCATAGAAGCCGCTGCCCTCGTTCCCGGGCGCTGTGCCCTCGGCGCCCGAAAGGCCATTCTCCTCCCGCCGCAGGGCAAAACTGGGCGGCGGAAGGTCGTCGTTGAAGATCACCGCCGTGACCGGTGTGCTGTTCACCGTGCCGAGCGTCGTGGAGAAGAGCGCGACCGACAGCGTCTCGTCGGGCTCGAACAGCGCATCGGGGCCGGCGCGGAGCGAGAACTGCGCGAATTCCTGCCCTTCGGCGAAGGTCACGGTGACAGCGTTGAAGCCGCTGGTGAGGTCGCTGCCATCGATCGGATTCGCGCCGAACGGGTTGACCGCGACCTGCACGGTCGCGGCCGAAAGGTCGCTTGCGGGGTCGCGCTGCACGAAGAAGGCGATGAAGCCGTCGTTACCCGCGCCGGTACCCTCGGGCAACACGTTCTCGGCGAGGGTGAGCGTGAAGACCGGCGACGGCGGCGGTACATCGTCGTTGAAGATCACCACGCCGAGCGGTGTGCTGTCCACCGTGCCGACCGTGCTGGACACGAGCGCGACCGAGAAGGTCTCGTCAGGCTCGGGCAGCGCGTCCGGCTCGGCGATCAGGGTGAATTGGACAGTATCTACACCCTCCGGGATCTCGATGGTAAGGCTGGGGAAGCCGGCCACCAGGTCGTCGGCTGTGGCCGTTCCGCCGCCGACTGCGAGGGTGATGGTCGCCGCCGTGGCCGCGCCGCTCACCCGGTCGATCGCAAAGGCGTAGATGCCGCTGGCCTCGCTTATGCTTCCCGTCCCCTCGGCAGCCGAGATGCCATTCTCTTCCCGCCGCAGGACGAAGCTCGGCGGGGGCAGGTCGTCGTTGAAGATCACCGCAGAGACGGGGGTGGAGTCCACCGTTCCGAGCGTGGTGGAGAACAGCGACACCGACAGCGTCTCGTCGGGCTCGAAGACCGTGTCGGGGGTGGCGGTCAGAAAGAACGACGCAAACGCCTGGCCCTCTGCGAAGGTCACGGTGACGGCGTTGAAGCCGCCGAACAGGTCGTCGCCGTCTATCGGGTTCGCGCCGAACGGGTTCACGGCGACCACAACGCTGGCGGCCGAAAGGTCGCTTGCAGGGTCGCGCTGGACGAGGAAAGCGATGGTCCCGCCATTGCCCGCGCCGGTGCCTTCGGGCAGCGCGTTTTCACTCAGGCCCAGCGTGAAGACTGGGGGCGGCAGGACCATCGTGTCGTCGTTCGCGATGGTGAGTTCAAGCGAAGACGGCGGGAGAAGGATCGTCCGCTGCCCTGCCAGGGACGTGACCGATGTCAGGGTCACGGTGAAAGTCTCGTCCGCCTCAAGGAACATGTCGCCGAACAGGGGGATTTCGACCGTGATCGCGCGGTCTGCCGCACCGTTAGCCAGCGTGTACGCGGCCGTGCGCGTCCCGAAGCCGCCGACGATATCGCCAGAGGCCGCAGAGATGCCGCTGCTGCCCGGACCGATCTCGTAGCTGACGATCGCCACGTCCGAGACGAAGGTGCCCACATCGACGATGCGGAACCGCGCCACGGCCCCGCCGTTTCCCTCGGCAAAGACGACACCCGCCGGATCGGCGGCGATGGAGAAGCCGTTGCCGTCATCATCGAAGATCTGAAAATCGGCAGGACTCGTCGCGCCAAACGAGGGAGATCCCAGTTCGCCCCCCGTGACCGAGACAATCTGGACACCGAAGACCTCGGTATCCTCGGGCAGGCCGTCATTGACCATCTCGAAGGTCAGCCGCGCCTGCTGCTGCCCGCTTGCGAACTCGAGGGTGCGGTCCGAAAAGCCTCCGACCAGATCGTCTGCGCTGGCTGGCGTCACGGGGAAACCGGCGACTTCGGACAGGGGCGACAGCCGCACGACGACGGTCGTCGGTTGTGACAGGTCGCCCTCCCGGATGAAGGTGAGCTCCAGCCCCGGGGTGAACGCTTCGGGCGCGCCATTGGTCGCAGCGGGGGCCCTGACCACTGGAACGAAGCTTACAGTGACGGTGCCCCCGTCGCGGCCGCCGACCGCGTCGCTGTCGTCGCGGACGATGTAGGTGAATTCGCGCGGGGCGCGGTCGGCGCCGGGCAGCACGCGCAGGCCCGTCAGAGTCGTGCCATCGGCCGCAAAGACGCGCTCGAACAGCGCGGGGTCGAAGGTCACGCCGTCAAGCGTGACCACATCGGCGTCGGGGTCCACGATCCCCGCTAGCAGCGCCGAGACCGGGATCACGTCGCCCGTGGCCACGCGGAAGCTGCGGTCAGGCGCTTCGGGGGCCTGGTTGTCCACCTCAAAGGTGATCGTCGCGGTGTCGGTCGTGCCGTCCGCGCCGCGCAGGGTATAGGTGAAGCTGTCGGTATAGGGCTCGGTCGCGCCGGGGTCGGGATCAAAGCCGATGCGGTCCACCACCCCGTCGCCGGTGTCGTCATAGGCGAAGATCAGGCCACCCTCTGCTGTGGGGGCGAAGCTGCCCGGCGCCACGCCTTCCCAAACCAGTCCTTCGCCCAGGTCGTTGGCCAGGATCTGCGAGACCGCCAACGTCTCGCCCGAGCGCCCGAGCGTCCAGTGCAGCACGTCGTCCCGCGCATCGGTCTGCTCGTCAACTACCGTGCCGCCCACGCGGAAGGTAAAGGTCGAGGCGCCGACACCGCCGCTGATCGCCCCGCCAAGGTCGGGCAGATCGCCGATGCTGTAGCTGAGCGTCACGTCACCGGTGAAGCCCGGCGCGGGGGTAAAGACGATCCGCCCGATGTTCGTCACGTCGGGGTCGCCGATCGGGGGCCCTTCGGCCAACATCGTGCCACGCGGGTCGTTGAAGAGAAGCCCGTAGGATGACCCTGTGATGGGGTCGCCGTCCGGATCAGTGTTGAGGGGGCCGAAGACTCCGCCCGCGTAGAGGTCCTTGAGCGGCAGGAAGAGTTGCGTCCCCGCCGGGCCCGACACCACTTGCGGCGTGGCGACAGGCGCGCGGTTGTCCACTGTCACGGTGACCGTTGCGGTTCTGGTCGTGCCCGTCGCATCCTCGGTCGTGTAGTCAAAGCTGAAGGCGCTGTCGAAGCCCTGAAAGCGGAACTGCTCGTTGAAGGGCTCGTAGAAGATGACGCCGTCAAGGGCTCCGGTTACCGGATCGAAGGTCGAGAGCTGGAAGGTCCCGTTGCCAAAGCCCGCATCGACCATCCCGACCATGCCGGTGATCGTCAGCCCCGGCGCGTCGTTGGCCAGCAGCGCAGAGAAGGGCAGCACATCGCCCGCGCTCGGAGAGCCGGGGTTCAGGATCGTGCCGCGAATGGCGTCGTCCTGCGGATCGGACGGCACGAAGATCACCGTGATGGTGCCGCTGTCGGTGGCCCCGATCGCGCCGCTGTCATCCTGCACGAGATAGGTGAAGTTCGCCGTGGAGAGGGGCAGGCCGGTAAGGGGGTCAAGCCCCGGAAAGACACGCACCCCGATCTGTTCGGTCGTCCCGGGGGCAAAGACGGATTGCAGAGAGACCTGGGACGGATCGGCCCCGTAGCCGAAGATCGAGACGCCGTTGCCGTCGGCATCGGTGACCAGCGACAGAAGGTCGGCCACCGCGATCACCGACCCTGCCGACAGCGTGAAGAAACGGTCGGGTGCATCGGGCGCGGTGTTCGAGACGTCGATGTTGAGGAAGACGGGTGCCGTGCGGCCCTGGTCGTCGATGACCAGGTATTCGACGGAATCGAACCCCGAGAAGCCGGTCGCCGGGCGATAGGTCAGGAATTCCTGTGGCGTGGTGACCCCTGGCAGCAGCAGCCCGCCCTGATCCGTCGACAGGCCGCCGCCTGGGGCGGGGTCCGCAATGCCAAGGCCAAAGCCAGAGTCGTTCGCCAAAAGGTCCGCCACAGCGATGGATCCGTCGCGGTCGATGGTGGCGCGGATCGAGTCGGTAAAGGCTACCGGCGCCGCGCTGCCGACCGAGAAGATGTTGAACAGCCGATACTCGAGCGCACCGTCGCGGAACACGTCAAAATCACCGAAGCCGACCGTCTGGATGTCGTATTCGAACAGCGGCCGCGGCAGCAGGACCGTGTTGACCCCGCCGCCCCCGTCGATCGTGATGGTCGAAAGGATGGAGCCGAAGGTCAGCGCGGGCAGGACGAAGACATCGTCCTCGGCAGACCCCTCGACGCTTCCGTATCTCTGGAACTCTCCCGCCTGGGCAGTATGGAAGTCGAGCCGGTGCGTGCCCCCCGTGGTCAGGACAAGCTGCGCCACATCGGCCTCGAAGCTCTGGAAAGACGCGAACTGTTCGGCCGACAGGGTCAGCCGGATCGGTGCCTCGGCCGAGACCAGCTCCAGCGCCTCGACATTGGTGATCGTGACCCCCTCGAACGAGTGGTAGGCAAGGCCAGAGCTCGTCTCCGCCCGCGTCAGGATCAGCCGGTCGAACTGGTCGCCGCCGTCGATGACATCGCCAGGCTGCAGATGCCCTCCACCGGGCGTAACCCCTCCAGAGGCAAGGATCACGTCGTTGCCGTCGCCGCCCTCGACCGTGTCGATGCCGAAACCGCCGGTCAGCGTGTCGCTGCCGTCCCCGCCCACCAGCAGGTCGTCGCCAAAGCCGCCGTTAAGGCTGTCCATGCCGTTGCCGCCGAACAGCCGGTCGTTCGCGTTTCCGCCGGAAAGGTCATCGTTCCCGCCCTGCCCGAAAAGATCGTCCTCGAAAGCAGACCCCGTTTCGATCACAGGCGTCGCGGTATTCGGGGCAAGGACGACGTTCGAAAGGTCAAGGTCCCCGGGCGAGGCAAGGCCGAAGAGGCGCGTGAACTCGACCGTGTTGTTCCTCGTGATCAGAAAGAAAAGTCCCGAGGCATCGGTGCCAATCAGACGGCGGACCGTCGCAAGGTCGACGATTCCGAATTCAGATACATCAAGTTGATCGCCTGCAGAAAAATCAATCGAACTCGGCAGTGGCATGACACCAAGGCTCCGCTGGATAGCTATGATAATGAACAGGATATTAATTCATTGGGCATGTGCGGGTAGATGATTCGTTGTGCGCAGGCGCCCGCGCAGCGTGCTTGCGGGATGTCTCTGGGGCTGGCGTGCAGCGCCGAAGGCGCGCCGTCGCATGCCTCCCGACCGGCGCGCCGCTTTTGTCGCCGATCCGCGCGCGGGGTGCCGGGAACGGCGAATGCAGCCGGATCGCGTGGCAATCCACCCGCGATTTCCATTTCGTTTCAAGGCGCTTCAAAAGCATCGCACGCGCCGGTGCCCAATTTTCCGCAAACGCGCCTTTTTCCGGTCGCGCAGGTCACCAGAGACATCATTCGCACCCCGCGCCACACGCGCGCCGTGACCGTCCGTCAAGCATCCCAGGCTGTCGGCACAAGCGCGGCAAAAGCGCGCGCCCGGGCCATTGATCCGGTATGCGCAACAATGCATCCGCTCCGGCAGGGCTGTTCGCGACAGATCGACAAAATCCGCAGCCGGATGCCCGCGCCCTCGGGGCGGTGCCTGAAGCCTCCTTGCCGGCGTCACGACCGAACGCCGGTCCGCCTGCAGAACGGTGTGGACGGTCGGCCCGCATTTGCGTGCGTTCGTTCCAGCGCGCCCGGGGCATCCCGACGTCCGAGGGAGTGGCCCGGCCCGTCCCGCTATGTCTTGCAGTCCCAGAAGGCAGGCGTTCCAGGCCACGCTACATGCCCCTTGCCCACCGGTTCGACCAGACAGCGCAGTGCCATGCTTCCCATGGACCGCCCGGTCGCAGGGGCGTCGCCGCAAGTCCGAGGCGAAGCGGCGCCACACCAGGGCGAAACCTGCTTGGCACTTTCGGAACACGACAGGGCCGAGGCAAACCGCCTGTACATTCCGCGAGATGAAAGGAAAACTGGCAGCCCGTAGGGGAGTCGAACCCCTCTTCCCAGGTTGAAAACCTGGTGTCCT
>CAZVIS010000122.1:0-8324 GCA_964627355.1 uncultured Rhodobacterales bacterium | reverse complement strand
CCGGATTTGATTTCAATCAAATCAGGCCGCGCCTGCCTGCCCCCGGGCAGGCGCGTTACCGCGCCTACCCCAGGCAGGCGCGCCCTGATTTCCCGCCGCCGGATGGGTGGAGGACCCCTTGCCCTCCGGCTTGCGCCTCCAGGCAACGAACCGGATGACTGTCCACTGGACAGTCATCTGATCGGTCCGGGCGTCTTTTGTTGCGGCGCGGTTGCGCGGGACAAAAGTTAAGAAAGTCCTAAACAGACCCCCCTAACCCCTTGATATCACTTGTCTCACACGCGTCGCACGCGTGGACAGCCCCTTAGCGCGCCGCCATCTTCGGCCGCAGCGCCAGCCAGATCAGAGCACCCCCGGCCAGCGTCAGGAACGGCAGCATCGCGATATTGACCGCCTGCCACCCCTCGACCACCGACCCGCCCGAGCAGTTCATCAGCCCCCCCGACGAGAACGAGGCCAGCGTCACGCCCCCGAACACGATCAGGTCGTTCAGCCCCTGCATCCGCCCCCGCTCTTCGGGCGCATGAGAGGCGGTCAGCATCGCCGTCGCCCCGATGAAGCCGAAGTTCCAGCCGATCCCAAGCAGCACCAGCGCCCCGAAGAAGTTGACCAACTCCACCCCCGTCAGCGCGACGATCCCCGCCCCGGCAAGGATCACCAACCCCAGCCCCATGATCCGCTCGGCCCCGAACCGGGCGATCAGGCCGCCGGTGAAGAACGACGGCGCATACATCGCCAGCACGTGGGCCGAGACCACATCCGCCGCATTCCCCGTGGTGAACCCGCACCCCACCACCGCCAGCGGTGACGAGGTCATCACCAGGTTCATCAGGGCATAGCTGACCGTCGCGCAGATCACCGCGACAGCGATCCTTGGCTCCCTCAGCAATTCCCGCCGACTGCGGCCTTGGTCGGCGCCGGGGACAGGGGCGGCAGGCTTCGGGATATCCAACAGCCCGAAGAGAAGCGACCCGCCGAGGTTCAGCCCGATCACGGCGAGATACGTCGCCAGGAACGGCACCGCCATCTCCTGCGCCGTCACCTTTACCAACTGCGGACCAACCACCGCCGAAAGCAATCCCCCCGCCATCACCCAGCTGATCGCCTTGGGCCGGAAGGCTGGAGAGGCGGTGTCGGCGGCGGCAAAGCGGTAGAAGCCCTGCGCGCTCATGTACCCCCCGGTCAGGAAGGCGCCGAGGAGGAACAGCGGGAAGGATTGCGTAGACAGCCCCCAGGCCCCGAACGCCGCCCCCAGGGCCCCCGCCATCGCCCCCAGCACAAACCCCGCCCGCCGACCGTACCGCTGCATCAGCGCTGACAGGGGCGTCGCCCAGACCATCGACCCAATCACGGTGAGGGAAATCGGCAGCGTGGCCCAGCAAGGGTTCGACGCCAGCCCCTGTCCCGCCAGCCCCGCCACGGTAAAGATCATCGGCATCTGCGCCCCAAGGATCGCCTGTGCCGCTACCAGCACAAGGACATTGCGGCGGGCGAGGGTGTCGTTCGGGGGGGATGCGCTGCTCATGCGACAGGGTTAGACCCGCGCCCTTGCCGTCTCAAGCCGCAAAAAGCAGGGTTCGGGTTGAACCTGCCCCTTGCAGCGTGGCAAGGAGGGCCATGGTCGGCCGCATCATCGAGACAGAGGCCTGCGTGGCCGAAGGGGCCGCTTGGCTGGCCCAAGCCGAGCCACGCTTTGCCCATGCCCTTTCCCTGACCGGGCAGCCGCCCCTGCGCCGACGGGCGGACGGATTCGCGGCCCTTTTCGATGCGATCGTCAGCCAGCAGGTCTCGGTCGCTTCGGCCAACGCGATCCGGGCGCGGCTGGAAGGGGCGGGGATGATGGACCCCGTGCGGGTCGCGGCGGCCTCGGATGAGTTGCTGCGGGCCTGTGGTCTCTCGCGGCAGAAGGCGCGGTATGGGCGGGCGCTCGCGGCGGCGGGGATCGACTTTCAGGCGCTGCGGTCGGCCCCGACCGATGAGGTGATCGCCACGCTGGTCGCGATCCCGGGGATCGGGACGTGGACGGCCGAGATCTACGCGATGTTCAGCCTTGGCCGCGCCGATGTCTTTGCGCCGGGCGACCTTGCCCTGCAAATCTCGATGCAGCGGCTGTTCGGGATGGAGGCGCGGCCCACGGAAAAGGCCGCCCGCGCGATGGCTGCTGCCTGGTCGCCCTGGCGCAGCGTTGCGGCGCGGGTGCTTTGGGCCTACTACCGCGTCGAGACGAGCCGCGAGGGGATCTGATGGCAAGAAAGCTGGAGTTTGGCCGCAAAGGCCCGGCGCAGGCGAAGTCCCTTGTTTTCCTGCTGCATGGCTACGGCGCGGACGGGAACGACCTTCTGGGGCTGGCGGACGTGTTGGCGCCGCACCTTCCCCACACCGCCTTCATCGCCCCCGACGCGCCAGAACCGTGCCGGGGCAGCCCGATGGGGCGGCAGTGGTTTCCGATCCCTTGGCTCGACGGGTCGTCGGAGGTGGACGCGGGCGCAGGCCTTGCGCAGGCAGCGGATGACCTGAATGCCTTTCTGGATGCGCAGATGAAGGTCGAGGGGCTGGGGCCAGCGGCGGTTGCGCTGATCGGGTTCAGCCAGGGTGCCATGATGTCGCTGCATGTGGCGCCCCGGCGGCCGCACGCGCTGGCGGGGATCGTCGCGATTTCGGGGCGGCTGTTGGCGCCGGACCGGCTGGCGGCGGAAGCGAAGGTCAAGCCCCCCGTCCTGCTGATTCACGGCGATCAGGATCCGGTCGTGCCCTTTGCCGACATGGGGACCGCAGGCAACGCCCTGACCGCCGCGGGGTTCGAGACATGGGGCCATGTGATGCGTGGAACGGGCCACGGGATCGCGCCCGATGGCCTTGGCGCCGCACTCGGCTTCCTCTCCGAGCGGCTGCCCGCCTAGTTTCACATCATCGTCACCAAAGCGCGGTAGCCCATGCTGCGACAGCATCGCCAGATTGCGGGGCTTGTCAGGCGGGGAACGCCATATATAGTTTGACGCGAACCGGGGTGGGTGGTCCCGTTCCGGAGTGCAGGCCAAGGGGCGCGATAGTGGTGTCGGGTCAGGTGATGGACGGCGAGTTCAGGACAACCTTCGTGCGGGAGCCTTCCGCGCTGAAGCACTATCCCGCGCTGGTGCTCAACGCGGATTACCGGCCCTTGAGCTACTATCCCCTTTCGCTCTGGCCCTGGCAGGAGGCGGTCAAGGCCGCCTTCCTCGACCGCGTATCCATCGTCGCCGAATATGACGCAGTGGTCCGAAGCCAGAGGTCCGAGATCAGGATCCCCTCGGTGGTGGTCCTGAAAGATTACGTCAAACCCCAGAAGCGCGTGGCCTTCACGCGCTTCAATCTTTTTCTGCGGGACGAATTCTCGTGCCAGTATTGCGGGGCCAAAGGGGATCTGACCTTTGACCATGTGCTGCCACGCTCGCGCGGGGGGGTGACGAGTTGGGAGAACGTGGTTGCGGCCTGTTCGCCGTGTAACCTGCGAAAGGGGTCCCGGACGCTGAAGCAGGTGGGCTTCACGCTGGCGCGGAAGCCGCGCGCCCCGACGGCGGATGAAATGCACGCCCATGGGCGCCGCTTTCCGCCGAACCACCTGCACGACAGCTGGCTGGATTACCTTTACTGGGATGCCGAACTCGAGGCCTGAGGTTTCCCTTCTTGGCATCTGGGTGCTAGACTTTGGCGCGGCTTGCGGGGTATGCGGGGCGCGTTACCGCTAACAGCCCAGAGGTCTGCCCATGGTTTCGCGCGTCATCCCGGTGGAGCCGTTCGATCTGGTGGTGTTCGGCGGCACCGGCGACCTTGCCCGCCGCAAGATCATCCCGGGCCTCTACCGCCGGTTCCTTGCCGGCCAGATGCCGTCCGAGGCGCGCATCATCGCCGCCGCCCGCAGCGACATGTCGGCCGAGGCCTTTCGCGACACGGCACGCACCGCGATTGCCGAGTTCGTGTCCAAGGACAAGCAGGACAAGGCGCGGATCGACGAGTTCCTGTCCCGCGTGGGCTATGTCCGCATTGACGCACAGGGCGAGGGCGGCTGGTCGCAACTGAAGGCGGAGATGCGGCCGGGTGTGGTGCAGGCCTTCTATTTCTCGGTGGCCCCGTCGCTGTTCGGCGATCTGGCCGAACGTCTGCACGCGCATGGCATCGCGGGGCCTGAGTCGCGGATCGTGGTGGAAAAACCCTTTGGTCGCGACCTCGCCTCGGCCCGCGCGTTGAATGCGGTGCTGGCGCAGCATTTCGAGGAGCGGCAGATCTACCGGATCGACCACTATCTGGGGAAAGAGACGGTCCAGAACCTGATGGCCGTCCGCTTTGCCAATATCCTGTTCGAGCCGATCTGGAAGGCGCAGTACGTCGATCACGTCCAGATCACTGTGGCCGAGACGGTGGGGGTCGAGGGGCGGGGGGCCTATTACGACAAGTCCGGCGCCATGCGGGACATGGTGCAGAACCATATGATGCAGCTTCTGTGCCTGATCGCGATGGAGCCGCCCTATCACTTTGACCCCAACGCCGTGCGGGACGAAAAGCTGAAGGTGATCCGCGCGCTCGACCCCGTGGCGCCCGAGGATATCGTGAGGGGTCAGTACCTCGCGAACGGCAAGACGGGGTCCTACGTCGAGCATTCCGAGAACCCGGCGACGCGGACGGATAGCTTTATCGCGCTGAAATTCGGCATATCGAACTGGCGCTGGAAGGGCACGCCCTTCTACCTGCGCACGGGGAAACGGCTGCGGGCACGGACTTCGGAAATCGCGATCACCTTCAAGGAGCCGCCGCATTCGATCTTTGACGACCATTCCGGCTGGCGCGAGAACCAGCTGGTCATCCGGTTGCAGCCGAACGAGGGCATGAACCTGATGGTGATGATCAAGGAACCGGGGCCGGGCGGGATGCGTTTGACGCAGGTGCCCTTGGATATGAGCTTTGCGACCGCCCTGGGCGAGGAGGGTACGGATATCCCCGACGCCTATGAGCGGCTCATCATGGACGTGATCCGCGGCAACCAGACCCTGTTCATGCGTGGGGACGAGGTCGAGGCGGCGTGGGCCTGGGCTGATCCGATCATCCAGGGGTGGGAGGCGCGGCGCGACCGTCCGCAGGGCTATGATTCCGGGTCCTCGGGGCCGGAGGATGCGCTGATGCTGTTGCATCGGGACGGGCGGCGCTGGCGCGAAATAAGGGAATGATCGTTCGGCTATCCAGGGAATAGGCAAATGAACGTTCATGAATACCCCGACCGCGAGATGATGCACCTTGGCCTTGCCAACGTCATTGCGGGGCAACTGGCCGATTTCCTGCGCCGCGACGGGCGGGCCACCTTCTGCGTGCCCGGCGGCACGACGCCGGGCCCTGTTTTCGACACGCTGTCCGGCGTGGACATCGACTGGGCGCATGTCGGCGTCGTCCTAAACGACGAACGTTGGGTGGCCGAAGACAGCCCCCGGTCCAACACGCGCCTGCTGCGCGAGCGTCTCCTTGTTGGCAAGGCCGCAGCGGCGACGCTGATCCCGATGCATGCCGATACCCAGACGCCCGAAGACAGCCTGAACGCCCTGGCTGAAGGGTTGGCGCCGCACCTGCCGATCTCGGTCCTCCTTCTCGGCATGGGGGCGGACATGCACACCGCCAGCCTCTTCCCCGGCGCCGACCGCCTGGCCGAGGCCCTGTCGCCCGATGCGCCGCCCGTGATGGCTCTGCGTGCCGAAGCGGCGGGAGAGCCGCGCCTGACGCTGACCGTTCCGGTCCTGCGGTCCGCGATGCATGTCCACCTTCTCATCACCGGGCCCGAGAAACGCGATGCCCTCGACCGGGCCGCCCAACTTTCCCCCGAGGAGGCGCCGGTGCGCGCCATCCTCGACCTTGCCACCGTTCATTGGGCGGAGTGATCGCCATGAAAGCCAACTGGTCCGCCCTTCACGCCCACCATGCCGCAACGAAGGACCGCCCGATCCTCGACCTGTTCCGGGATCCGGGCCGGGCAGGGGACTTCTCGCTGCTGCAGGACGGGATGCTCTTTGACTACTCCAAGACCGGGATCGACACGGCGGCCCGCGACCTGCTGATCGAGCTTGCCGCAGCGGCAGGGATCGAGGCCAAGCGCGACGCGATGTTCGCGGGCGCGAAGATCAACGAGACGGAAGGGCGCGCGGTCCTGCATACAGCCCTGCGCGCCGACCCGAACGCGACGATCATCGTCGAGGGCAAGAACGTCGTCCCCGCGATCCAGGCGACCAAGGCGCGCATGGCCGCCTTTGCCGAGGACGTCCGGCAGGGCCGCTTCACCGGGCAGGGTGGCCCCATCACCGACGTGGTGAACATCGGCATCGGCGGGTCCGACCTTGGCCCCGCGATGGCGACGCTGGCCCTCGCACCCGTTCACGACGGGCCGCGCCTGCACTATGTCTCGAACGTCGATGGCGCCCATATCGCCGACACGCTGAAGCATCTGGACCCCAAGACGACCCTCGTCATCGTCGCCTCGAAGACTTTCACCACCATCGAGACGATGACAAACGCCGACACGGCGAAACGCTGGATGGCGGGCACGGTCGCCAATCCGGCCTCCCAGTTCGCCGCCGTCTCGACCGCCGCCGAGAAAACCGCCGCCTACGGCATCGACCCCGCCCGCGTCTTCGGGTTCGAGGATTGGGTGGGCGGGCGCTATTCGATGTGGGGGCCGATCGGGCTGTCCTTGATGATCGCCGTGGGGCCCGCGGCGTTCGAGGAATTCCTGGCCGGTGGCCGCGCGATGGATGACCACTTCCGCGCGGCCCCCTTGGCGCAGAACATGCCCGTCCTTCTTGCCCTTGTCGGCCTCTGGCACAATCAGGTCTGCGGCCATGCGACGCGCGCGGTCCTGCCCTATGACCAACGCCTGTCGCGGCTGCCCGCCTACCTGCAACAGCTCGAGATGGAATCAAATGGCAAGCGCGTCGGCATGGATGGCGCCGACCTCGACATCAACTCGGGCCCGGTGGTCTGGGGCGAACCCGGCACCAACGGCCAGCACGCCTTCTACCAGCTGATCCATCAGGGCACCCGCACCGTCCCTTGCGAGTTCCTTGTCGCGAAGGAAGGCCACGAGCCCGACCTCGCGCACCAGCACCTCCTCCTCGTGTCAAACTGCCTCGCCCAGTCCGAGGCGCTGTTGCGCGGCCGTTCGCTGGAGGAAGCGACGGCGATCATGGCCAAGAAAGGCCTGACGGGGCCAGAGCTTGACCGCCAGGCCCGCCACCGCGTCTTCCCCGGTAACCGCCCCTCGACCACGCTCGCCTATCCGAAACTGACGCCGCGCACGCTCGGCCAGATCATCGCGCTTTACGAGCACCGGGTGTTCGTCGAGGGCGTGATCCTGGGCATCAACTCCTTCGACCAGTGGGGGGTGGAACTGGGCAAGGAACTCGCCCTTGCCCTGCAACCGGTGCTGGAAGGCAAGGCGGGCACCGAAGGCAAGGACGGCTCCACCGCCGCCCTCGTGGAGTTCCTGAAACCCTGACCTTCATCTTGGCTCAAGTATCCCACGGGGGTGCGGGGGTGTGAAACCCCCGCTGCCGACGGATCAGCGAAGCGCGGCCGTCACGATCACTTCCACCAGATACTCCGGCGCGGCAAGCTTTGCTTCGCCCGTCGCGCGCGCGGGCGTATGGCCCTGCGGGACCCAGGCATCCCAGACCGCGTTCATCTCGGCAAAGCTGGCCATATCCGCCAGCCAGATCTGCGCCGACAGAATCCGGGTCTTGTCGGTCCCGGCGTTGGCCAGGATGCGGTCCACCTCGGCCAGGCACTGGCGGGTCTGGTCCGCGACGCTGTCGCCGGGATTGCCCACCTGGCCCGCGACCCAGAGGATGCCGTTGTAGGCCACGCCGTCGCTCATGCGGGGGCCAGTGCCAAAGCGGGTGATGTCGGTGTTCATGAAAAGCCTCGCTGTCAGATGCGCGCGAAGGACTAGCGGGGCGCGGCGCGGAAGGAAAGCGTCACTCGACCCGCGAGCAGGCGAACATCTCGCCCGTGGCGCCGGACTGCCAGTCCATCGTGCTGCCGGTGATGCTGCTCAGGCCGATCTCATGGCCGTCGGCAAAGCGCAGCACGAAGCCCAGAGCATCCTCGGTCACGTCGGTCATGGTGAGGGTGTCGGCGCCATTGAAGTAGGTCTCGGCATCAAAGGCGATGACCCCACCTCCGCAATCCCACTCTCCCTCGAACGGATAGGTCGCTTGTGCGAAGGCGGGCCCCGACAGTACAGCCATGACGATCAGGATTGGAGCGGGTGAAGGGAATCGAACCCTCGTCGTAAGCTTGGGAAGCTTCTGCTC
>CAZVIS010000121.1:0-8370 GCA_964627355.1 uncultured Rhodobacterales bacterium | reverse complement strand
GGAGGTCCGCGGCGACGGGGCGCTCATGTCGGCGGCGAAGGTCCGCGAACGCCCCATCGAGACCATCCTCTCGGGCCCGGCGGCCAGCATCGTCGGCGCGCGATGGCGTACCGGGGCGCAGGACGCGCGGGTCCGCGACATCGGTGGGACGACAACGGAGGGGGCGCTGTTGCGCGGCGGCCTGCCCGCCATCGACCCAGAGGGCGCCCGCGTCGGCGGGTTCCGGACGATGGTCGAGGCGGTGGCGATGCGCACCACGGGCCTTGGCGGCGACAGCGAGGTCCATCCGGTGACCGAGGGGCTGGAGGGTGGCCTGCGTCTTGGCCCCCGGCGGATGATCCCGGTGTCGCTTCTGGCGGTGGACCATCCGGCGATGGTCCACGCCGCCCTTGACCGCGCCCTGCAGGCCGAGGCTGTGGGGGAACATGACGGCCGTTTCGCCGTGCCCATGGCTGGCGAGGCCGAGGGTCTGGCGCCACGCGAGGCGGCACTTCTCGCCCGTTTGTCTGCGCCCATGCCGGTCGCGGCGCTGCTCGCCTCGCGGCTGGAGGGGGCGGCGCTGGATCGGCTCGTGGCGCGGGGACTGGTGATGCTGTCGGGGGTGACGCCGTCGGATGCGTCGCATGTGCTCGGGCGGCTGGACGTCTGGGATGGCGCGGCGGCGGAAAAGGCGCTGATGCTTCTCGCGCGTCGGCGCACTGGGACGGGCGAGCGCTTTGCCGAGGCGCCTGCCGCGATGGCGCAGGCCGTGGTGGACCAGGTGACCGCGCAGACCGCGACCTGCCTGCTCGAGGCGGCGCTGGCCGAGGATCCCGCCTTTGCCGGAGTGGGACCCGAGGCATTGGCGGTGCATCCCCTGATGAAGGCGGGGCTTGCGGGGCATCGGGGCGTGGTGGCGCTGACCGCGCGGCTGGCGGTACCGGTGGTGGGGCTTGGCGCGTCGGCGCCCTCGTATTACGGGGCTGTGGGAGAACGGCTTGGCTGTGAGATGATCCTGCCGGAACATGCCGGCGTCGCGAATGCCATCGGTGCGGTGGTGGGGCAGGTGGCGCAGCGGGTGACGGGCGTGGTCACCAGCCCCTCCGAAGGCCGCTATGCTGCGCATCTGCCGGGCGGGGTCGAGGTCTTTGCCGACCGCGACGCCGCGCTGTCCAAGATGGCCGGGGCGCTGGAGGCCGAGGCCCGTGCCCGCGCCACTGCGGCCGGGGCTGCCGAGGTGGTGACCTCGCTCGCCCAGATGATCGACGAGGTCGAGATCGAGGGCCGCCGGATGTTTGTCGAGGCCCGCCTGACAGCCACCGCCTCGGGCCGCCCCCGCGTCGCGCGGGCGTAAGGCGGCGGCCTTTTCCGCTTGACGCCCCGCCCCCCCTTCACTATCCCGCCCGACCAGTGGCTAGGTAGCTCAGCTGGTTAGAGCACGCGACTCATAATCGCGGGGTCGGGGGTTCGAGTCCCCCCCTCGCCACCACTTAAACCCCTCGTGCAGGCGGCAACGACCCGGAAAACCCGGGGCGTGTGGTCAGGCCGCCCCGCCGACCTTCGGTCCGGATCGCGCGCGGCACCCCCGCGTGCAACGTGCGTCGCGGTCGCCCTGCCCTCCCCGTCATTCCATAAAGTGAAACAGTAAATTACATAACGACTGTATTCCTTCATCTTTCCGGTTGAGGCATCCTCTGGTCGCGGAGGGAAGATCCCGGCTTGGACACCTTCCCCCGGATCGCGGCGGCGCCCTCGCTGGTCCGGTGATGGTCCACCCGGCCGACCGGGGGCCTGTCGCGCCAGGGCATTGACCGCTCAGGGGCCGGGAGGGTCCGCCATGACACATCGTTTCGCCGAAATCGCCTTTACCCCCACCGTCAAGGAGGTGCAGCAACGTCAGGGCAGCCGCGCCGCCTATGCCCGCAGCGAGCAGGTGGCAGAACCCCTCAACCACCGGCTGACCGAGGCCGAGGCGCAGTTCATCGGCGCGCGCGACTCGCTCTACATGGCATCCGTGGGCGAGACCGGCTGGCCCTACATCCAGCACCGCGGCGGGCCTGCGGGCTTTGTGCGGGTGCTGGACGCGCAGACCATCGGCTTCGCCGACTTTCGCGGCAATCGCCAGTACATCAGCGTGGGCAACCTGCTGACCAATGACCGCGTGTCGCTGTTCTTCATGGACTATGCGAACCGGACCCGGCTGAAGCTTCTGGGCCATGCGCGGGCGGTGGACCCCGAGGACCGCGCAACGCTGGACCGGCTGGCCGTGCCCGGCTACCGCGCCACGGTCGAGCGCGGGATTGTCATCACGGTCGAAGGGTTCGACTGGAACTGCCCGCAGCACATCACCGAGCGCTATACCTTGGAAGAGGTCCGTGCGCTTTCCACGCCCCTCCTGGCCCGTATCGCCGAGCTTGAGGCGAAACTCGCGGGCAAGGAGAGGGCGCCGCAGGGCTAGGGCCCCCTCGCTTGCCCCTACGACCAAGGCGTGGTCGCGGGGGGCCGTTGTCGCGTGCTATCCTGCCTGCATCCCGTGGAGATACCGCCGATGCGCGCCGCCTTCCTGCTTCTCGCCCTCGCCCTGCCGGTCCATGCCGAGACCGGAGAGGGGGGCGGGACGCTGAACCCCGAGGAGCTGTCGATGAACCGCGTCCTCGACAATGCCGCGCGGGGTGAGGTGTCGATGACCACCTGTGCCGCCGGTTACCTGATGACGAAGTCGGGTCGCCACGCCGAAGCAAGGGCCCTGTTCGAAGCCTGCGCGGCGGCGGGATACACCGGTGCGATGACCTGGATGAGCCAGCTGGAGGACAACGGGCTTGGAGGCCCCGAGGATCCGGATGCGGCGGCAAACTGGGACCGGCAAGCGGCCGAGGCGGGGGATCCGGTGGGGATGTTCAACTACGGCCTTGACCTCATGCGCGGGCGGGGCGTGGCGCAGGACGAGGCCGAGGGGCGGCGGATGGTCGATGCAGCGGCCGAGGCGGGACTGCCCGTGGCGCGGCGGCTGCAAGAGGCGGCCTATGATCTCGACGAGGTCACGCCCGACGCCGACAACTGGAAATACGCGCCGCTTTACTGACCACTTGAAAGAAGGACGGGGCGCAGGCGCGCCCTTATTGGCGCTGCGGTGCGCGGGGGAAGGGGACGACGCCCGACGCCTGTCGCCGATCCTCGGTAATCCGCGCGGGGGCACCATCAAGGCGCAGGATGCGGGTGGCCAGTCGCGCGGCCTCGTCCTCGGCATGGGTCACGATGAGGGTGGCGAGCTTGCGGCCACGGCGCAGCGTCTCGAACAGCGTCATCATCTCGGAGGCAAGCGCGGGATCGAGCGAGACGAAGGGTTCGTCCATAAGAAGGACATCCGGCCTGGCGGCAAAGGCCCGGGCGAGGGACAGGCGGCGCTGCTGGCCCAAGGAAAGGGTGCCGGGAAAGCGGTCGGCGTGGTCGGCAAGGCCGACTTCCGCCAAGGCCGCCTGCGCCTGCGCTTGCGTGCATCCGGTGGTCAAGATCAGGTTCGCCTCTGCGCTGCGCCAGGGCAGCAGCGTCGGTTCCTGAAACACCATCGAGACACGCCCCGGCAGGTCCAGGGTCCCCTCGTACCGCCGGTGAAGCCCGGCCACGATGCGCAGAAGCGTGGTCTTGCCAATGCCGGACGGGCCAGTGATCGCCACCGTCTCGCCCGACTCGACCGTCAGCGACAGGGGTCCAAGTACGGGCACCGCCCCGTGGCCCGAATGCTGCAGGGTCAGGGCGAGGGCAGGCATCAGCTGCCGGGCTGGACGAAGACGCCGGGGGGCAGGGTCTTCATGTCGCCCACAAGCTCTGCCCCGCCAAGCCGGGCCATCAGGTCGAGCATCCGGGCCGCTGCCGCCTCGTCCACCGGGCCGGGGGCGGGGATGCCCGCACGGAAACCAGCCTTCAGCGCGGCAAACTCGGCGTCGGTCTTGGCGTTCATCTGCGGGCGCAGGGCGTCCCAGGCGGCGTCATCGGTCGCCAGCACCTCCTTCGCCGCGCGACTGGCCGCCGCCAGTCCGGCCACCAGCGCGGGCTGATCCCGCAGCATCTCGCCGCGCACCACATACCCCAGAAGCGGTGTCTCGGGGTCCAGCCCCAGACCCTCTGCCGCCTCGGCCACTGTCACCAGAGGCCGCATTCCCGCCGCCTCCATCTTGGCGCCGAAGTGCCAGAAGTTGACGGCGGCCTGAACCTCTCCGCTCAGCGCGGCCTCCATGATGAGGGGCGGCGCACCAAAGACCTGCTCGGTCGTGGCGGCAAGGTCGATCCCGTCCTTGGCGGCATAGGCGCGTAGGATCAGCCAGGATTTGTCCACCGGACCCCCTGCAATCCCGATCTTTGCCCCTGCCAGATCGGCCAAGGTCTGCGCCGGGCTGTCCCCCGCGACCATCAGCGCCCCCACGGCGCGGCTGTAGGGAATGAAGACGACGTCCTGCCCCTCGGCCCGTTGCCGCGCGACCCAGAGCCAGTCCGACACGATCACATCCGCCTCGCCGCCCAGAAACGCCACCTGCGCGGCGGGCGACCCTGCGACGTCCTGCACCTGCAGCGCAAAGCCGTTCGCGGTGTCGAACGCCCGCTCGCGGATCGTCGTCAGCTCCCAGTTCACGGTGCCCGACACCTGCGTCGCGATTCGCAGCGTCGCAGGCTCGGCATGGGCGACGGGGGCCAGCAGCACAGCCAAAAGGGCGCCCCGCAGGGCCGAGCGGATCGTGGGGGTCATCAGTGGGTCCTCCCGTGTCCGCTCAGCGTGACAGCGGCACCGCCCCGCGCAATGCGACCAAAGAAGCGTGTGGCACGGGCCTGCCGTGGCCCCCGTTACGACCATGGTGCAATTTCCCCCTCTGCCCCCCGTCCCGATGATCGTTGAAGGATCGGCGTGCCGCCAGAGGAGGGCGGGGCATCGGTCGCCAATCACCCGCAGGGAGGGAGTCCGATGAACCGTTTCATCCTGGCCGTCACCGCCGCCATCACCATGGTCGGCATGGCGCAGGCCGAAGTCACCGAGGACATGATCGCCAACGATGCCACGACACCCGGCGACGTGGTGACGAACGGCATGGGCCGCGACTTGCAGCGCTACAGCCCGCTGACGACGCTGAACAAGGAGAACGTCAAGAATCTGCAGCCCGCCTGGGCCTTCAGCCTCGGCGGCGAAAAGCAGCGGGGGCAGGAGACGCAGCCGCTGGTCCATGACGGGATCATGTACATCACCGGCAGCTACTCGCGGCTTTACGCCGTGGACGTGATGACCGGCAAGGAGATCTGGCAATACGACGCCCGCCTGCCCGAAGGCATTCTGCCCTGCTGCGACGTGGTGAACCGGGGCGCGGCGCTTTACGGCGACAAGGTGATCTTCGGCACGCTCGACGCGCGCATCGTGGCCCTGAACGCCAAGACGGGCGACGTGGTCTGGAACAAGAAGATCGCGGAATACAAGGAAGGCTACAGCTACACTGCAGCCCCGATCATCGTAGGCGGCCTCGTCATCACCGGCAACTCGGGCGGTGAGTTCGGGATCGTGGGCGAGGTGCAGGCGCGCGACGCGAATACCGGCGAACTCGTCTGGACGCGGCCCGTGATCGAGGGGCACATGGGCACGCTGAACGGCGCGCCCTCGACCATGACCGGCACGCTAAACGCGACCTGGCCCGGGGACCTGTGGAAGACCGGTGGCGGGGCAACCTGGCTGGGCGGGTCCTATGACGCCGAGACGGATACGCTGGTCTTCGGCACCGGCAACCCGGCGCCCTGGAACAGCCACCTGCGCAATGCGGGCAAGCCCGTGGATGGCAACACCGGCGACAACCTTTATGCCGCGAGCCGTCTGGGCATCGACCCCAAGACTGGCGAGATCAAGTGGCACTTCCAGTCCACCCCCCGCGAAGGCTGGGACTATGACGGGGTGAACGAGGTCGTGGCCTTTACCGACAAGGACGGCAACAAGCGCTTCGGCACCGCCGACCGGAATGGCTTCTTCTATGTGCTGAACCGCGAAGACGGCAAATTCGTCAAGGGCTTCCCGTTTGTGAAGGACATCACCTGGGCCTCTGGCCTCGATGAGAACGGGCGCCCGATCTTCGTCGAGGAGAACCGCCCGGGCGACCCGGCGGCGAGTGCCGACGGGGCCAAGGGCGAAATCGTGTTTTCGTCGCCCTCGTTCCTTGGCGGCAAGAACTGGATGCCGATGGCCTATAGCCAGAACACCGGCCTGTTCTACGTGCCCTCGAACGAATGGGGCATGGACATCTGGAACGAGCCCATCACCTACAAGAAGGGCGCGGCGTACCTCGGCTCCGGCTTCACCATCAAGCCGAACTACGAGGATCATATCGGCAGCCTCAAGGCGATCGATCCCGTAACCGGCGAGTGGAAGTGGGAATACAAGAACGAGGCCCCGCTCTGGGGCGGCGTGATGACCACCGCCGGGGGGCTGGTGTTCTTTGGCACGCCGGAAGGCGAGTTCGTGGCGCTGGACGATGCCACGGGCGAGAAGCTGTGGTCCTTCCAGACCGGGTCCGGGATCGTCGGTCAGCCGGTCACCTGGGAAATGGAAGGGGAACAGTACGTTACCGTCATTTCGGGCTGGGGTGGCGCGGTGCCGCTGTGGGGCGGAGAGGTGGCCAAGAAGGTGAACTACCTGAACCAGGGCGGGACGGTCTGGACCTTCAAGCTGCCGAAACAACTGGCCGCGGCGAACTGACCCCTTCAGCTCTGTCACAGACAGGACGCGCCCCCCGTGAAATCGGGGGGCGTTTTTGCTTGGCAGCGCGAAAGCTGGGGGGCATTCTGCCCCCCTCTGGGTCTGCGACCCATTCACCCCCCTGAGGATATTTGTGCCAAGATGAAAGGGGTTACGGGCCGTCAGCCTTTGCGCTTCATCAACCCCCGGGCCGGGTCGTAGCCCCAGAGGGCGGCGGCGGAAAACACCGCCAGCGCGACGAGGGTCCAGCCGAGGGCGGGGAGGTTCATTTGGGCGTAGAGGGCGAAGCGGATCAGTTCGACGCTTTGCGTGAAGGGGTTCAGGGCGCAAAGCTGGGCCAGGTATGGGGAAGCTTCGGCCATCTTCCACAAGGGGTAGAGGGCGGAGGACAGGAAGAACATCGGGAAGATCACGAAGTTCATCACGCCGGCGAAGTTTTCCAGCTGCTTGATGAAGGAAGACAGCATCAGGCCAAGGGCGCCGAGCATCAGAGCAGTGAGAAAGATTGCTGGGATTCCAGAGAGATAGCCTTGCCACGGCAGGGTGATGCCCCATGCGGCAGCAATCCCGAGGAAGGCGGCGCACTGGATCAGCGAGACCACGGCCCCCGCCACCAGTTTCGCAAATAACAGCCACCAGCGCGGCAGGGGCGAGGTCAGGAGGAGCCGCATCGCCCCCGTCTCGGCATCGTAGACCAAGCTCAGCGACGACTGCATCCCGTTGAAAAGGCAGATCATTCCGCAAAGGCCGGGGACAATGTAGACCTCGTAGGTGATGTAGGTTTGGTAGGGCGGGGTGATCGACAGGCCGAGGGCCGCGCGGAAGCCTGCGGCGAAGATGAAGAGCCAGACAAGGGGGCGGACGAGGGCCGAGACCAGCCGCCCGCGCTGCCCAGCAAAGCGCAACGCCTCGCGGTGGAGGATAGCGAAAAGGGCGGTCAGCCAGGGCATGGAGAAGTCCGATCTGGTGATGCACGACCGATGCACATCCCATGCACATCGCATGCACGTGATTTCTGTGCCGTCATGCCGGAGCCCCCGTCATCGCAAGGAAGGTCTCGGCCAGCGGCCTGTCGCCCCGCAGCCCGCCCGCCGTTCCGTCGGCCAGCACCCGGCCCCGATGCAAGACCACCAGCCGGTCGGCATCGCGCACCTCGTCCACCAGATGGGTGGCCCAGAGGACTGTCAGACCCTCGGCCGCAAGGTCATGGACATGGGCGACGATGGCCGCGCGCGAGGCGGCGTCGAGGCCCACGGTCGGCTCGTCGAGGAGAAGGACCGAGGGACGGTGGATCAGCGCGCGCGCAATCTCCATCCGCCGCCGGTGGCCGCCGTTCAGGGCGCGGGCCTTCTCGCCCGCGCGTTCGGCCATGCCGAGGCGGTCGAGGGCGGCCATTGCGCGCCGTTCGGCCTCGGCCCCTGCGATGCCGTGGAGGGCGGCGAAGTAGAGGAGGTTGCGGCGGACTGTCAGGTCGAGGTCGATGGTCGGCTGCTGGAAGACGACACCGATCTGCGCCAGCGCCCGGCGAGGATCGCGAGACAGGTCATGTCCTGCGACGGCGATACGCCCCTGCGGGGTGGTGAAGAGGCGGGTGAGAAGGGCAAAGAGCGTGGATTTGCCCGCGCCGTTCGGGCCGAGGAGGGCGCAGAACTGGTTCGGGGCGACGGTGA
>CAZVIS010000120.1:7101-8423 GCA_964627355.1 uncultured Rhodobacterales bacterium | reverse complement strand
GCTGCCTGAAACCTGATGGGGACTCCCGAACCATGACGCTTGCCGCAGGGCAAATCATGCGTGTGGCGCGACCGGGCGCCCTGGCGCGCTTCCTGCACCGGAACGAGGGGTGGCGCGGCTATCTTTTGATGGCGCCTGCCCTTCTCCTGATGGCGGCGGCGATCATCTTTCCCATCGGGATGACGGTGGTGATGAGCACATGGTCCCTGTCTGGCTATGACACCGTGACCACCTCGAGTTTCGAGAACTACGCCGCAATGGCCGAACATCCGATGTTCCGGGTGCTGATCCTGCGGTCTCTCGTCATCGCGCTGACCTGCACGGCCTTTACCGTTCTGCTGTGCTATCCGATGGCCTATTACGTCGCCTTCCATGGCGGGCGTCACAAGGCCCTTTGGCTGATCGTGATGACTCTGCCGTTCTGGACCAGCTACCTCTTGCGCGTCTTTGCCTGGAAGGTGGTGCTGGGGTATGAGGGCGTGCTGAACACCGCACTCCTCGGCCTTGGGATCGCGGACGAGCCGGTTGCGGCCTTCCTTTACAGCCAGACCGCCGTAACCATCGTGCTGGCGCATTCCTGGGCGGCCTTTGCCATCCTGCCGATCTATGTGAGCCTGGAAAAGATCGACCGCACTTATCTGGAGGCCGCGGCCGACCTTGGCGACAGCCCGGCGCGGCGGTTCTGGCGGATCACCTTTCCCTTGTCCCTGCCGGGCGTCGTGGCGGCCTTTGTCATGATGTTCGTGCCGACCGTCGGCGAATACATCACGCCCGCGATGGTTGGTGGACCGGACGGGATGATGGTCGGCAACCTGATCCAGGCGATGTTCGGCCCGATGAACAACTGGCCTGCCGGGGCGGCGCTGGCCGTGGTGATGATGCTTACCATAGGGCTGGCGGGGCTGGTCTTTGTCGTCCTTGACCGGCTTCTGCGGAGGTAGGGGATGGCGCGCTACTCCGGCTTTCATGCCCCGAACCGCACACTGGCCGTCTATGCGGCGGTGTTCGCCTTTGTCCTGTACCTGCCGATCCTGTTCATCCCGATCTTCTCGTTCAATTCCGGCGTCTATGTGAAGTTCCCGCTCGAGGGCTTTACCCTGCAATGGTACGCCGAGCTCTTTGAGCGCGAGCCGCTGAAGCAGGCCTTCTGGAACAGCGTCAGGATCGCGGCCGCCGTCAGCGTGCTGTCCACCGTCATCGCGGTTCCGGCAGCGTTGGCCATCGCGCGCTACCGGATGCCGGGCAAGGCGCCTGCCGTCAGCTTCATGATGCTGCCGCTGGTCCTGCCCGGCCTCATCATGGGGGTGGCGCTGCTGACGCTG
>CAZVIS010000120.1:0-7001 GCA_964627355.1 uncultured Rhodobacterales bacterium | reverse complement strand
TTGCGCTTTCCGCAGGACTTCCCCTCGCTTCTTGCGCTGTCCACGCTGATCCTTGCGTTCAGCTTCATCCTGATCTTCACCAGCCTGCGCCTCAGCCGGGTGGGGCAGCCCGCGCGGACCGGGGGTGCGGCATGATCTCGGTCCGCAATGTCGGCAAGTCCTTTGGCCGCGTGCAGGCGGTGCAGGATGTGTCGCTGGAAATCGGCGCGGGCGAGTTCTTCTCGCTTCTGGGGGCCTCGGGGTCGGGCAAGACCACGCTTTTGCGCATGATCGCGGGGTTCGAGGCGGTCAGCACTGGCAGGATCCTGATCGACGGGCAAGAGATGCAGGACGCCCCCCCGCACCTGCGCCCGATCAACATGGTATTTCAGAACTACGCGATCTTTCCACACCTGAACGTCCACGACAACATCGCCTATGGTCTGCAGCGCCTGCGTCTGACCAAGGCCGAGCGGGCCCGGATGGTGGACGAGATGCTGGAGATGATTGCGCTGCCGGGCTATGGCGCGCGCAAGGCAAGCCAGCTTTCGGGCGGGCAGATGCAGCGCGTGGCGCTGGCGCGGGCGCTGATCCTCAAGCCCAAGGTGCTGCTGCTGGATGAGCCGCTTGGCGCGCTGGACAAGCAGTTGCGCGAACAGATGCAGCTGGAACTGCGCGGGTTGCAGAAAAGGCTCGGGATCACTTTCGTCCTGGTGACCCACGATCAGGAAGAGGCGCTGACCCTGTCGGACCGCGTGGCCGTTATGGCCAGCGGGCAGGTGATCCAGGTAGATACGCCGACGGGGCTTTATGATCGGCCGAAGAACCGTCAGGTCGCGGCTTTTGTCGGGACCATGAACTTCTTCGAGGCGACGCTGCGCGGCGATGGCGGGGCGGGCATGGCAGAGATTGCCGGACTGGGGCGCCAGTCGCTGAACGGGCAGGCCGGGGCGCGCGGCGCGGGTGCGCGGGTTCTGGTCGCCATCCGGCCGGAAGGCCTGACGCTGACAGAGGCGCAGCCCGCCGCTGGCACTTCGGTCGCAGGTCGTGTGCAAGCGCGGCAGTATCTGGGCGGACGGCAGGTGCTGCATGTCGAGGTCGCGGGGCGCGCGGCGCCGGTGGCTGTGGCGACCCTTGCCCACCCGGGCCACGATCCCTGGGAGGGCAGCGAGGGCCGCCCCGTCTGGTTGACATGGGGCCCCGAGGCGTTGACCGTGCTGGACCCGGATTGATCTGATGGACAAGACATGACCGAGGATGACACCACCACGCCGGAACCGCCGAAGACCCGCCGGGCGCAGGCCAAGGCGGAACGGCGGCAGGCGCTGATCGAGGCGACGATCACCTCGATTGCCGAATATGGCCTGTCGGGCACCACCATCGCGCGGGTGACCGAAATTGCGGGCACGTCCATCGGCCTCGCGAACTTCTATTTCGAGAACAAGGAGCGGCTGTTCGAGGCCGTCCTTCAGCACCTCGCCGATGCCGAGCGCGCCTTGTGGGTGGACCGCGTCGCCGATGCAGGCGTCAGCCCGGCAGAGCGGCTGGTCGCCCTCGTCGATGCGCGCTTCGATGCACGGATCTGCAACGCAAGGACGCTGGCGGTGTGGTTCGCGTTCTGGGGCGACGCGGGCGCACGCTCAATCTATCGCCGGGTGGTCGAGGCGACGGACGATGCGCGGCTTTCGATGACCGCCACGCTGATCGAGGGGCTGGGGCAGGGCAGCGACGGGCGGACGCGCGACGCCCTGCAGACCGCCCTGGGGCTTGAGGCCTTCTACGACGGGCTGTGGCTGAACCTGCTGCTCTACCCCGAGGACTTCCGCCGAAGCGCCTGCCGGCAGCGCGCCATCGAGCATCTTTGCGCCCTTTTCCCGAATGACTTCAACGGCCTGCAGACGGTCGCCAAGCGCGGCCAGGGCAGGCTTTCCTTTCAGGGGACCTGACCCATGGCCCGCGACCCCCGCTATGACATCCTGTTCGAACCGGTCCGCATCGGCCCGGTGACCACGAAGAACCGCTTCTACCAGGTGCCGCATTGCACCGGCATGGGATGGGTACGGCCCCGGACCCTTGCGGAAATGCGGGGCGTGAAGGCCGAGGGGGGGTGGGGCGTGGTGAATACCGAGTACTGCTCGATCCACCCGGCCTCGGACGACCAGTTGCATATCTCGGCCACGCTCTGGGACGATACGGACGTGCGCAATCACCGGCTGATGACGGACAAGGTGCACGCCCATGGCGCGCTGGCGGGGGCCGAACTGTGGTTCTCGGGCAGCCGCAGCGCGAACATCGGCACGCGGCTGGTGTCGATGGATGTGGCGGATCGCCCGAACGGGGTGGGCCACCCGTTCCAAAGCCGCGCGATGGACAAGGAGGATATCCGCACCCTGCGCCGCTGGTACCGCAACGCCGCCCTGCGGGCCAAGGCGGCCGAGTTCGACATCGTCTATGTCTACGCGACCCATGGCTACCTGCTGGCCCACTTCCTCGACCCCGAGACGAACACACGCAGCGACGAATACGGCGGTAGCCTGAAGAACCGCACCCGTCTTGTCCGCGAACTGATCGAGGAAACGAAAGAGGCCGTGGGCGACCGCTGCGCCGTCGCCGTCCGCTTTGCCGCCGATGCGAAGGTAGGCGAGGATGGCCAGCCGATCCTGGGCGAACGGCAGGAGATGTTCGCCATGATGGCCGAGATGCCGGACCTCTGGGACATCAACATCGCCGACTATTCGCTGGAGATGGGGGCCTCGCGCTTTGTCAAGGAAGGCGCGCTGGAACCCTACATGCAGTGGATCAAGTCAGCGACGACAAAGCCTGTGGTAACGGTCGGTCGCTTCACCTCGCCCGATACGATGGTCCGCTGGGTGAAATCGGGGCTGACCGACCTGATCGGCGCGGCACGGCCCTCGATCGCCGACCCCTTCATCCCGAAGAAGATCGAAGAGGGGCGGATCGAGGATATCCGCGAATGCATTGGCTGCAACATCTGCTACTCGGGCGACAGCCTGTCGGTCCCGATCCGCTGCACGCAAAATCCAACGATGGGCGAGGAGTGGCGCTATGGCTGGCACCCGGACCGGATCGCCCCGCGCGGGTCGGACAGCCTCGTGCTTGTCGTCGGCGCAGGGCCCGCGGGGCTGGAGGCGGCGCGTGCGCTCGGCCAGCGCGGCTACCGCGTGGCGCTGGCCGAGGCGGGCCGCATCCTCGGCGGGCGGGTCACGCGCGAGGCAACCTTGCCCGGCATGCGCGAATACATCCGCGTGCGCGACTGGCGCGAGGGGCAGATCGCCAAGATGCCGAATGTCGAGGTCTTCCGCGAAAGCCGCCTGACGGCCGAAGATGTGCGCGACTTCGGCGCCGACCATGTGGTGATCGCCACCGGCGCCCGCTGGCGGCGCGACCTTTTCACCGGCAAACGGTTCGAGCCGATTGCCAATGAGGCGGCCCTCGTCCTGACCCCCGACGATATCATGGAGGGCCGCCTGCCCGAGGGGCCGGTCGTGGTCTATGACGCCGATGGCTACTACATGGGCGGCGTGATTGCGGAACGGCTGCGAGCGGCGGGGCTGGAGGTCACGCTCGTCACGCCAGACAGTCAGGTTTCGCAATGGGCCGAGAATACCGGCGAAGGGTGGCGGGTGCCCGGGCATCTGATGGGACTGGGGATCGAGCTTCTGACCGCGCATGAACTGTCTTGGTTTGACGGCGAAACCGTGACGCTGGCTTGCGTGCATTCCGGGCGCGAGCGGATGCTGACAGCGCGGGGGCTGGTGCTGGCCGGCCAGCGCGCGCCGGTCGATGATCTCTACACCGCGCTGCGCTATGCGCCTGATGGCAGTCATGCCGAACTGCCGTTCACATTGGCGCGGATCGGCGACTGCGAGGCGCCTGCGATCATCGCGGCGGCGACCTATGCAGGGCACCGCTATGCGCAGGACCTTGACCGCGCGGTGGATATCGACGTGCCGATGCCGCATGACAAGGTGGACGTGGGTCTGGTTGCCCCGGCGCTGTGGTCGAGGGCGGCGGAATGATCAGGAGGGCGCGCCTGCGCATCGCGCTTCTTCTTGCCGGTCTTGCTGCGGCAACCGGACTGGTTACGCAGCACGCCAATGATATCTTGGCCAACGGGACAGGCGTTTCCAGCCCTTCTTCGGCCTGCTCCGTCTGCGACGCCCGTCACGCCCGCCTACGTTCGACAGCGCTTTCCTCCCTGGAGGTGACGAAGTGAGCAAAGGCCCCGAGACACCGGTCACCGCCGAGGAACTCGCCGCGGCCCTTTCCGCGATCCTTGCCGCACCGCGCGATGCGGGCGTAGTTCGTCTTCTTTGCGCGCGCCCCAAACCCAATTCACGGATCTTTCCCGAGGTGCTGACCCTGACCCGCGCCGCCGGGGTGGCAGGGGATTTCGAGATGTCGCGCCCCTGGCTGACCCTGCCCGACGGCAGCCCGGATCCGCAGATCCAGGTTTCGATCATGCCGTGGCAGGTTCTCGATCTGGTCTGGCGCGACCGGGACCGGGTCGATCATCCGGGCGACAACATCGCCGTGGACATGAACCTGACCGAGGCGAACCTGCCCGCGGGCAGCCTGCTGGCCGCCGGCACCGCCGTCCTGCGCGTCAGTGCCGAGCCGAACGAGGGCTGTGCCAAGTGGAAGGTCCGCTGCGGGCGCGCGGCCTATGCCTGGACCACCGCCGCCGACCATCTGCCCCTGCGCCTGCGGGGCCTGTTCTGCTCGGTCGAACGGGACGGCGAACTGCGGCTAGGCGACATGCTGCGCCGCCTTTGAGCCAATGAGCGAGGACCAGAGATGACATCCGCACCGATCCGCATCGACCCGGACAAGCTTGCGCTGGAGCCGCTGGACCTTGACCCGGCGGCGTTTCAATCCCCGCTTCCCGTGCAGAACTACCATCTGGTCTTTGCGGACGAGGCAATCGGCATGGCCGTGGGCATCTGGGACACCACCACGATGCAAGAGGCTTTCGGTCCCTATCCGGGCGACGAATACATCACGGTGCTGGAGGGCAGCTTCTCCATCCTCGACGCGCACGGGAACGCGGTCACCGGCCATGCGGGGCAAAGCGCCACGTTCCGCAACGGCATCCCGGTCAGCTGGAAGCAGGAGGGGTACCTGCGCAAGGTCTACCTCACCCTGATGGACCCCGGGGCGGGGGTGCCCAGGATCGCCTCGGCCGATGGCGGCGTGATCGTGCTTGACGGGACACCCTCGGAAACCGGCGGGCGCGTGGTCTTTCGCAACGATGCGGGCACGATGACCGTCGAGTACCGCGTCCATGCCGGCGCGGACCTGCCCCCTGCCGCAACCGACAGGCATGAGTTGTGCCGGATCCTGTCGGGAGAGATGGTCCTGACGGACGCCGAGGGCCGCCTTCACCACTTTGCCGCAGGCGATCACCTGTTCCTGCCAAAGGGCACCGTCGTCGCCCGCCAGACGATTGACGGGACCGAGGCTTATCACGTCTTTGTCGGGGCCTGAGCCCTGTCGGAAACACGGACCGCAATGACCCAGACCCTTCCCACTCACGCCCGCATCGTCATCGTCGGCGGCGGCGCCATCGGCACCTCGATCGCCTATCATCTGGGCCGGATGGGGGTCAGCGATGTTGTCCTTCTGGAACGCGACAGGCTGACCTCGGGCACGACATGGCATGCGGCGGGACTCATCGCCTCGGGCGGCATGTCAACCGAGACGCTGATCTGGATTGAGCAGTATACCCGGCAGCTGTACCTCGACCTTCCCGCCGAGACCGGCCTGTCCACCGGTTTCCGCCAGTGCGGCCATATCCATCTGGCCTGCGACGCCAACCGCCGCGAGGTACTAAAGCGTGACGCGAACTTCGTCCGCTCGCAGGGGGTGGAGCGGTTCGAGCTTTCACCCGCCGAGATCAAGGCGAAGTTTCCGCTGATCGAGACGTCGGGGATAATCTCGGGCTTCTGGACACCCAAGGATGGCCGCGCGAACCCGGTCGATGCGACGATGGCGATGGCCGCGGGCGCGCGGGGCAAGGGAGTGCGCCTGTTCGAGGGGACACCTGTCACCGATTTCGTGCTGTCCGGCAGCCGGGTCACCGGGGTTGTCACGCCACAGGGCACGATCATGGCCGAGAAGGTCGTCCTCGCCACCGGCATGTGGTCGCGGCAACTGGGGGCCAAGGTGGGCGTTTCGGTCCCGCTGCAAGCCGCCGAACACTACTACCTGCTGACCGAACCGATCGAGGGCATGCACCCCGACATGCCCGTTGTCGAGGATCCCACCACCTTCACCTATGTCCGCGAGGAAGGCGGCGGCATGCTCTTTGGCCTGTTCGAGCCAGAGGGGGCGACCTGGAACCTGAACGGCATCCCGAACAACGCCAGTTTCTCCACCCTGCCGCCCGACTGGGACCGGATGACGCCCTTCCTTGAAGCCGCGTTCGAGCGGTACCCGGTGATGAAGACCGCCGGGATCAAGACCTTCTTCTGCGGGCCGGAAAGCTTTACCCCCGACGGGTCCTACCTTGTCGGCGAGGCGCCCGAGGTGGACGGGCTGTTCCTTGCCACGGGCCTCAATTCTCTGGGGATCCTGTCGGCGGGCGGGGTGGGGCATATCATGGCGGAGCTTTTGACCACCGGGACCTCGACGCAGGACATCACCGGCCTCGACATCGCCCGCACCCGCCCGCACGAGGCGACGCGCCACTTCCTTGGGGCGCGGATCCCGAAGGCGCTTGGCTATACCTTCACCTATGGTCCCTTGCCGCACTGGCACCACAAGACCGCGCGGGGGATGCGGCGGCTGGCGCTGCATGACCGCTATGCCGCCATGGGCGCCTATTTCAACGCCTATTCGGGGTGGGAGATGCCCTATTGGTTCTCTCCCGACGGGCCGCCGCCGCCGGTGGACTATGCCAGCCACGCCCGCCAGCCGTGGCACGCGCTGTCCGAGCGCGAGCATCACGCCACCCGCAATGCGGCGGGCCTTTTCGACAAAAGCTTCATGGGCAAGTTCGT
>CAZVIS010000119.1:6258-8560 GCA_964627355.1 uncultured Rhodobacterales bacterium | reverse complement strand
TGAAACCGGTCGAGGAAATGCGCTGACAACAGGCGCAGACGTCCGGTCCGAGGCAAAGGCGTGCCAGTGGCACGAGCAAGGGGCAGGACATGGCAGAGGCGCATTTCGCAGGCCGCGATGACGGATATCTGATGCCCGCCGGGGCGCAGGTGCAACGGCTGGTGCATCTGGCCGGCGCGGCGATCTCGGTCGGACTGATCGCGGGGCTGTGCCTCTGGGGGTACCAGCTCGCCGTGCGCGACGTGACCGGCGTGCCCGTTGTCCGCGCGATGGAGGGGCCGATGCGCGTCGCCCCCGACAATCCGGGCGGCGAGGTGATGGCGCATCAGGGCCTCGCCGTGAATGAGGTGGCCGAGGATGGCGTGGCCGCCGGCCTGGCCGAGCGTGTGGTGCTGGCCCCCCGTCCCGTCGATCTGACGGCCGAGGATGCCGCCGGGTCCTTCGCTACCCCTGATGGCCCGACGTCGGCCCGTGCCGACGAAACGCCTGACCAGATCATCGCCGCCTCGGCGCCCGCCGCCGCACCGCAGGACACTGCCAGCCTGATCGACGCCGTCGTCACCTCGGTCGTTGCGGGGGGCGAGGCGGGTTCGGTCGTGACGGGGTCCGAGGTGATCGGGGCCGAGGATGTGGCGGGCGACCTGAACGCCATCCCCGAGGAGGCCACTGTCACCCTCGCAGCGGTGTCGGTCCGGGTCGAGGGGCCGACATTGCGTCCGGTGCCGCGCCCCGCGCGCCTTGCCGCCGCCGGGGAACTCGCACCGGAACCCGCCGCCGCCCCGTCCGTTCTTCCCGAAATCGATCCGGCAAGCCTTGCGGCTGGCACCCGCCTCGTCCAGCTTGGCGCCTTCGACACGGCCGAGGAGGCGCGGGCCGAATGGTCCAAGCTCTACGCCCGCTTCGGCGACCTGATGCGCGACAAGGCGCCCGTGGTGGAACCCGCGCAATCCGGCGGCCGCGCCTTCTTCCGCCTGAGGGCCCACGGCTTTGGCGGGGATGAGGATGCGCGCCGCTTCTGCTCGGCCCTTCTTGCGGAAGAGGCCGCCTGCATCCCGGTCGCGCAACGATGACAGGAACACCCGGGGCCACGATTCTCGGGGTTTCGGGCACCCATGTTACCCCCGACGAGGCCGCTTTCTTCCGGCAGGCCGATCCTTGGGGCTTCATCCTCTTCGCCCGCAATGTCGAGACCCCCGACCAGGTCCACCGCCTGACCTCCGCGCTGCGCGACACGGTGGGCCGCGACGCCCCCATCCTCGTCGATCAGGAGGGTGGCCGCGTCCAGCGCCTGCGCGCGCCCCACTGGCGCGAATGGATGGCCCCGCTGGACGAAGCGACCGCCGCCGGCCCGCTGGCCGGACAGGCCTTCGCCCTCCGCTACCGCCTCATCGCCCACGAACTCCACACGGTCGGCATCGACGCAAACTGCGCCCCCTGCCTCGACCTCGCGCGGCCGGAAACGCACCCTTTCCTGCGCAACCGCTGCCTCGGGTCAGACCCCGCGACAGTCGCCGCCATAGGCCGCGCTGCGGCGAACGCGATGCTTTCAGGCGGCGTCCTGCCGATCGTGAAGCACATGCCCGGCCACGGTCGCGGCGTCGCCGACAGCCACCACGACCTGCCCGGCACCGACGCGCCCTTGGCCGAACTCCTGACCACCGACTTCGCCCCATTCATCGCCCTGTCGGACCTGCCTCTCGGCATGTCCGCCCACATGCACTACCGACAGATCGACAGCCAGCCCGGCACCACCTCTGCCGCGATCACCGCCCTCATCCGCCACCGCATCGGCTTCCACGGGCTCCTCATGACCGACGACATCGGCATGAACGCTCTCTCCGGCACCCCCGCCACCCGCGCCGCCGCCGCCATCGCCGCAGGCTGCGACGTGGTCCTCCACTGCAACGGCACGCTGGCCGAGATGCACGCAGTCGCCGACATCGCGGGCCCCCTCACCGGCCCCGCCCAATCCCGCGCCGCCCGCGCCCTGACCTTCCGCCGCACCCCTGAGCCGGTTGACATCGAGGCGCTGGAGGCCGACCTTCGCGCCCTCCATGCCGGGACCGCCAATGGATGACTGGGATACCAAGACCGTCGAGGAACGGCGCGAGGCCGAGGCGCTGATCGTCGATGTGGACGGGTTCGAGGGGCCGCTCGACCTGCTCCTGACCCTCTCGCGCACGCAAAAGGTGGACCTCCGCCGCATCTCGGTCCTGCATCTGGCCGAGCAGTACCTCGCGTTCGTGACGCAAGCCCGCGCCCTCCGCATCGAGCTTGCCGCCGACTACCTCGTCATGGCCGC
>CAZVIS010000119.1:4570-6158 GCA_964627355.1 uncultured Rhodobacterales bacterium | reverse complement strand
TTCCGCCCCTATGCGATGGACCGCCACGACGTCTTCACGATGGAACAGGCGCTCGACCGCTTGCGCCCGCTGATCGGCCATGCCGCCGTCTGGACCGACCTTCAGTCCTTCCTCCCCGACGGCTGGTCCGCTCACCCGATGCGCCGCCGCTCGGCCACCGCAGCACACTTCGCCGCCGTCCTCGAACTCGCGAAACGCGGCCAGATCGAATTGCGCCAGTCCGACACCTTCGCCCCCCTCTCCTTGCGCCGCCGCGACCCCGAATGACCGAGATCCTCGAGCCCAGCCTCTTCGCCGCCCCCCCGATGGCCGAGCAGGAGCGGATGGTCGAGGCCATGCTCTTCGCCTCCGCCGACCCCCTGACCATCGCCGACCTCGCGGCCCGCATGCCCGAAGGCTGCGACGCGGCCGAGGCTGTGGCCCACCTGCGCCGCCGCTACGAAGGCCGGGGCGTCCACCTCGCCCGCGTAGGCGACGCCTGGGCCTTTCGCACCGCCCCCGACCTCGGTCACCTGATGAGCCGCCAGACGGTCGAGACGCGGAAACTCTCCCGCGCCGCGATCGAGACGCTGGCGATCATCGCATACCATCAGCCCGTGACCCGGGCCGAGATTGAAGAGATCCGCGGCGTCGCCGTCAGCCGGGGCACTGTCGATCAACTCCTTGAACTCGACTGGATCCGCTTCGGCCGCCGCCGCATGACCCCGGGCCGCCCGGTGACCTTTGTGGTGACCGAGGCCTTCCTCGACCACTTCGGACTTGAGAGCGCCCGCGACCTTCCCGGACTCAAGGACCTGCGCGCTGCAGGCCTCCTCGACAACCGCCCGCTCCCTGGCGCGCCCGAAACCCCCGACGACGAGGCCGAGGACATCACCGGCCAGACCGAACTTTTCGAGGATTGATCCATGGACCGCATCCTGAACATGATCATCAACATCCTCCTCCGCCGGGGGATCAACGCCGGCATCAACGCCGTCCTGCGCCCCCGCCGCCGCGGCGCAGCCCCCGGTCCCGGCACCCCGCCAGTACAGCCCCAAACCCCCGAAGAAGCCGCGCAAGCCGCCCAGGCCCGCCAACTCGCCGCCCGCGCTCGCAAGGCCGCCCGTTTGGGGCGCAAACTCTGATCGCCACCAGCCAGAAGCCTTCCCTTACGCCTTCTTTTGCCCAAAAATATCCCGGGGGTGCGGGGGCTGGCCCCCGCTTCAGCGTAGAAGCCGGGCGCAACCCTTAAGGAAGGGTTAACTCACCCGTACAACCCACTGAATCCAAAGCATTCCGCACCTCTAACACATGCGTTAGCCCGCTAGCGGAACTGCTTGGCCAGCTTCAAACCCTGACCCTGATAGTTCGACGCGATCCCCATCCCGTACAGCCGATCCGGCACCGCTGCCATCCGCTCATAGACCAGCCTGCCGACAACCTGACCATGCTCCAGCACGAATGGCGCCTCATGGCAGCGCACCTCCAGCACCCCCCGCGACCCGGCCCCGCCCGCCTCGGCCCAGCCGAACCCCGGATCGAAGAACCCCGCATAATGCACCCGGAACTCGCCCACCATCGCAAGGTAGGGCGCCATCTCGGCGGCATG
>CAZVIS010000119.1:0-4470 GCA_964627355.1 uncultured Rhodobacterales bacterium | reverse complement strand
AATGCACCCGGAACTCGCCCACCATCGCAAGGTAGGGCGCCATCTCGGCGGCATGGGTCGGCGGGATCGTCACCGCCTCGCGGCTGACCAGAATATAGAACGCCCCGGGGTCAAGGATCAGCCGCCCCTCGGGCGCATCCAGCGCCTCCCAGAACTCCCGCGCCGGATACTGCGCGATCCGGTCCAGATCGATCACCCCGGTATGCGGCTTGGCCCGATACCCGACCGTCCCCGCCATCGCGAGGTCAACCGAGAATCCGAGCCCCTGCGCGATCACCGGCACCCCATCGACCAGCGGCACCGCCGCATGCAAGGCCGCCAGCGCCGCATCATCCAGCACCGCCGCCCCGCGACGCAGCCGCAACTGGTTCAGCCGCATCCCCGGTCGCACCAGCACCGAGAAGGACCGCGGACAGACCTCCACCCACAACGGCCCGGCATACCCTTCGGGCACGCGGTCGAACTCCGTCCCCCCGTCGATGATTGCCCGCGTCAGCAGGTCCAGCCGCCCAGTCGAGGACTTGGCATTCGCCACCGCCGACACGCCCTCAGGCAGCCGCACCCCCTCCAACAGCGGGATCAGATAGACGCAGCCCTTCTCCAGCACCGCACCCCCCTCCAGGGGCATTTCATGCATGACAAAGGCCGAAAGCCGATCCTCGACCCGCCGCCCGGCCCCGGGCAGAAAGGACGCACGGATGCGGTAGGCCTTCGTGCCAAGTCGCAGGTCAAGGCTCGCGGGCTGAATCTGCGCGGGCAGAATCGGGCTTTCCGAAGAAATCCCCCCCTCGGCAATCAACTGGCGCAACGCGCTGTCGGGCAGGACGCCGGTGTCCGTCATCGTCCTCCCCAGAAACTGAACCATCTGAAACGGAACTGCCCGCGCTTCCCGGGGGAAGGCGGGCAGTTTCGGTAGTGGTCGGGCCGGAGAGATTCGAACTCTCGACCTTCCGCCCCCCAGACGGACGCGCTAACCAGGCTGCGCCACGGCCCGAACGGGGCGATACATACCGGGATTTCCGCTGGGGGCAAGCGCGAAAGCATGCGCCCCGATCAGCCCCGCGACCCGCGCGAAGGGCGGCCCTGCGCCGCCCGCAACGCCTCAAGACGGGAGGTCAGACTGGCAATGGCCTCGCGGTGCGGGGCCAGCGCGCCGGGCCGCAGCGCGCGCAGACGGGCCTGAACGGCGGCAAGGTCGATCTCTTCGGGACTGGCCGTCTCGGTGACAGTATCAGGCGGGAGCGGGGGCACGGCGGGCGCCGCCGCGACAGGCGCGGTCTCGACCCGCGGCACGGCGGCGCGCAGGGCGCGAAGACCGGTCAGCGGTACTTTCTGCGGTTCCGGCAAGGCCGTCCCCGCGAAGAGCGGCAGGTCGTCATGGGCGCTGGCGGGTGGTTCCGGCGGGGCAGGGGGATTGGGCTCTTCCTGCGCCTCCGGGGCAACCCCAGCTTCCGTCTCTTCGGTTGCCTCATCCTCCCACTCGTCGGCATAGCCGTCGTCCTCGGTGTCCGGGGGCGCGTTGTCGCGCAGCACCTCTGCCTCGGGCGCTGCGACCGCTTCCGGAATCGCAGCCAGGTCGATGATCGTGGCCCCCGAACCGGTTCCCGAAACTTCGGCCCCCGTTCCGTCAACCACCGCCAGCCCCGCGACATGACGCACGCCCTGTTCGCGCAGGATCTTCTGCACGCCCCGGATCGTCAGGCCCTCCTCATGCAACAGCCGCCGAATCCCTGCGAGCAGCGCCACGTCCGACGGGCGATAGTACCGCCGCCCGCCCGCCCGCTTCACGGGTCGCACCTGCGGAAACCGGCTTTCCCAGAAACGCAGCACATGCGCAGGCGTGTCGAGATGGTCTGCCACTTCGCTGATCGTGCGAAAGGCGTCGGGCGACTTGTCCATCCGGTCGTTCCCCGGGGTTACTTCTTGGCGCCAGCCGCCACGCGGTCCTTCATCAGGTGCGAGGGACGGAAAGTCAGGACGCGGCGGGGGCTGATTGGCACCTCGTCCCCGGTCTTGGGGTTGCGGCCCACGCGGGCCGACTTGTCTCGGATCGAGAAGGTCCCGAACGAAGAAATCTTCACCGTCTCGCCAGATGCCAGCGCATCCGACATATGCTGCAGCACCGATTCGACCAGCTGCGCCGACTCGTTCCGGCTGAGGCCCACCTCGCGGAACACGGCCTCTGACAGGTCCATCCGCGTCAACGTCCGTTCACCCATAACATCCCCCCGGCTTTTGCCAAAGGATGCGCGCGCGAAATTTGCGAGTCAATATCAGACACTTGGAAGCGGTTCTTGAATGCCGCTTTCGGCTGCTACCAGCGCAGGACGACCGATCCCCAGGCAAGGCCGCCTCCGATCGCCTCGGTCAGGATCAGGTCGCCCCGCTCGATCTGACCGCGCTCGACGCCGACCGACAGGGCAAGGGGGATCGATGCGGCAGAGGTATTGCCGTGGTCCTGCACCGTCACCACCACCCGGTCCATGCCGACGCCCAGCTTTTTCGCCGTGCCGTCGATGATGCGGATATTGGCCTGATGCGGCACGATCCAGTCGACTTGCTCGGGCGTGACCCCCGCCTTGGCCAGCGAGGCCTCGGCCGTCTCGGCCAGCTTCTCGACCGCGTGGCGAAAGACCTCGCGCCCCTGCATTCGCAGGTGGCCGGTCTTGCCCGTCATCGTGCCGCCATCGACATAAAGCGACTCGCGGTGCCGCCCGTCCGAATGCAGGTCACTGGACAGGATGCCCCGGTCGGCAGCGGTGCCGTCGCCCACCTCGGCCTCCAGCAGCAGGGCCCCGGCGCCATCCCCGAACAGCACGCAAGTGCTGCGGTCGGTCCAGTCCATCAACCGGCTGAACGTCTCGGCCCCGATCACCAGCACGCGCCGCGCCATGCCGGACCGGATCATCGCGTCGGCATTGGCCAGCGCGAACACGAACCCCGCGCAGACCGCCTGAATGTCGAAGGCAAAGCCCCCGGTCATACCAAGATTCGCCTGCACCATCGTGGCAACAGAAGGGAAGGTCAGATCGGGGGTCGAGGTTGCGACGATCACCGCGTCGATCTCGCCCGGTCCGACACCCGCGCTGGCCAGCGCCATCCGCGCCGCCCGCGTGGCCAGATCGGACGATCCCTGACCCTCGGCCGCGAAATGCCGCCGCTCGATGCCCGAGCGCGAGCGGATCCACTCATCCGACGTGTCGATCAGCGTTTCAAAATAGGCATTCGGCACGATCCTGTCGGGCAGATAATGTCCGACGCCCTTGACCACGGCGCGCAACGTCATTCGGCCCTACCGTTCCCCGGCCTGCACCGCAGGCCCACCATCATCCCGGGGCGCATCCTGCCCCGCCCGACCCGTCGATGCAACCCGCGCTGCCAGTCGGTCCTGAAACCCGGATCGCGCCAGTTCGAAGGCCAGCTTGATCGCCGCCGAGACGCCCGTCGCATCCGCCGACCCGTGGGATTTCACCACCGTCCCGTTCAGTCCCAGGAACACGCCGCCATTGACGCGCCGGGGGTCGATCCGCTTCTGCAGCCGCCGCAGCGACGTCAGCGCGAGCAGTGCGGCAATCCGCGACAGGAACGTCGCGTTGAACGCCTCGCGCAGGAAATCCGAGATGAGTTTTGCCGTCCCCTCGCCGGTCTTCAGCGCGACGTTGCCGGTAAACCCGTCCGTCACGATCACATCGACCCGGGCCGATGGAATGTCGCCGCCTTCGACGAAGCCCACGAATTCATAGTCCCCGGCAACCGCCGCCGCCGCCATCTGGTCATGCGCCATCTTCAACTCGGCCCGGCCCTTGTGCTCTTCAGTCCCGACGTTGAGCAGGCCGACGCGCGGACGCTCCAGCCCCAGGCCGTTCCTCGCATAGGACGCGCCCATGGTGGCGAACTGCAACAGATCCTCGGCATCCGCGCGGATGTCGGCGCCCACATCCAGCATCAGGTTGAAGCCGCCGGGGTTCCGGCTGGGCCAGAGGCAGGCGATGGCGGGGCGGTTCACGCCCGGCAGCTTGCGCAGGCGGATCATCGACAGCGCCATCAGCGCGCCGGTGTTGCCGCAACTGACCGCCACCGTCGCCTCGCGGCTTTTCACCGCGTCGATGGTGGACCACATCGAGGTCCCCTCGCCATGGCGCATCACCTGGCTGGGCTTGTCGCTCATTGTGACGATGCGGGGGGCATGGCGGATCTCGCAGCGCCCATCCAGCGCTCGGCGGCGCGAGACCAGCGGGCGCAGCACGGCCTCGTCGCCATGCAGAATGAAGGCGATGTCGGGATTCTTGACGGCTGACAGCACAAGCCCCGCCACCACCGCCGAGGGACCCCGGTCGCCGCCCATTGCATCGACCGAAATCACGATGCGCCCCGCCTGAACTGCCGCGGTGCCTTTCTCAGGCGGTGCGCTGGCCTCGGTCATGGCGGGGGCAAGGGTCAGGCGGCCTTAGGCCGCGTCCTCGTCCAGAT
>CAZVIS010000118.1:0-8587 GCA_964627355.1 uncultured Rhodobacterales bacterium | reverse complement strand
ACTGCCTTCGCCCCGCGCCTGCGAGGCGATGCCACCAGACCCGCTAACGCATGAAAAGCAGAGGCCTGCGCCTGCCTGGGGTAGGCGCATCTGCGCCTGCCCGGGGGCAGGCAGGCGCAGGCCGGAACGCTTTGGCGTCCCGGCGTCCAGGTGGACCTGTCACCGCGTGGCCGATGCGATGGCATCGGCCATGTTGGGGTTCTCGGAACGGGATGGCGAGCCGCACTGCCTGTCCAACGCAGGCAATTGGCCTCCATCAGGTCGGCCGCCTACTCGACAACCGCCACATCGCGGGGGCCCGCAAAGTCGAGCAGGCCGATGCAGGGGATGTCGCTGTCGCAGCGGTCCGCGTGAACGGCGCCTCCCTTGACCAGGGCATAGTCGCCCGGGGTGGTCGGAACTTCGGTGCCGTCAGCCTCGATATGTACCCAGGTGCCCGCGATGCTGAGCCCCTGATAGTCATGGGTATGCGTGTGCATCGGCAGGGCCGCACCCGGCGCCATCTTGATGAGCCACACGGCCCCGGTTGCATCGTCGCCCCAGGCCAGCGCCAGTTGCACGCCGGGGATCGGGGCATCGACCCATTCCACGTTGGCAAGCGCGACATGGGCTTCGCCATGCCCGTGGTTTTCGGCGAAGGCGGTGGTCGAGATCAGGGTTGCCGCAGCGGCGGCGAGCAGGGTCTTCAGCATGGGATGGGTCCTTTTGGTTGGGTGGTGGTCCGGGATTGAGTGCGTCTTGCGGGAAGGCTTGCGGGCGTCCGGGGCATCCGTTCGCCTGCTTGAGTTCTTTCGTACTGACTGGTATAAATATGGGACACCTCTCGTCAAGAGATAAAATACCAAGTGGTATATAAATGATCGACACGGAGCCAGAACCCGATCCCAAACCCGCCCGCGGCCGCCCGCGGACGATGGACTCGGACAAGGTGCTCGACATGGCGGTGCGGGCCTATTGGCGGGGCGACCCTGCCGACGTGTCGCTCAACGCGATCTGCGAGATGGCGGGGATCGCCAAACCCTCGCTCTACCGCGCGTTCGGCAGCGAGGATGGGCTGACCTGCGCCGCACTCGACCGCTATGCCGAGCGGGTCCTGTCCCGGATCTTTGCACTGTTGCAGGCGGGGCAGGGGCTGCAGGACACGCTTGACGCGCTGGTCGCTTTTGCAAGCGGCGACCTCCTGATGGAGACCGGGTGCCTGTTCTACAAGCTGCGCGCAGGCAAGCACCGGCTGGGGCCGAAGACGCGCGCGCGGGTGGAGGGGATCGATGCCGCCGCCGTCAGCGCCTTTGCCGCCTATCTGGAAGGGCGCCGCGCGGCGGGGGACTGGGGCGGCGATCAGCCTGCAAACGTGGTCGCCCGCTATCTGGTCGAGCAGATTGGTCTGGCCTTCATGCAACGCGCTGCCGGTGAGGCGCCGGAGCAGGTCCGGCAGACCCTGGCGCTGGCGCTTTCAGTGCTGCGGCGGGGCTGAGGGGCACGGCATCTCTCCGCGCATCCGCTTGAGTTCCGCGCCCGCCCCCCCTACACCTGAGGGCAAACGCGAAGGATTGCCCGCATGCGCACCTCATCCGACCTTGCCGACGCCATCGGCCAGACCCCCCTTCTGCGCCTGCGCCGCGCAAGCGAGGAGACGGGCTGCAACATCCTTGGCAAATGCGAGTTCCTGAACCCCGGCCAGTCGGTGAAGGACCGGGCCGCGCTGTACATCATCCGCGATGCGGTGGCGCGGGGGCAGTTGCTGCCGGGCGGCACGATTGTCGAGGGGACGGCGGGGAATACCGGCATCGGGCTGGCGCTGGTGGGTGCCAGCATGGGGTTCCGTACCGTCATCGTGATCCCCGAGACGCAGAGCCAGGAGAAGAAGGACATGCTGCGGCTGGCGGGGGCCGAGCTGGTGCAGGTTCCAGCCGCGCCCTATCGCAATCCGAACAACTATGTCCGCTATTCGGGCCGTCTGGCGGAAGAGCTGGCGCGGACCGAACCCAACGGGGCGATCTGGGCGAACCAGTTCGACAACATCGCCAACCGGCAGGCGCATATCGAGACGACGGGCCCCGAGGTCTGGGAGCAGACGCAGGGCAAGGTCGATGGCTTCATCTGCGCCGTGGGGTCAGGGGGGACGCTGGCGGGCGTGGCGATGGCGTTGCAGCCGAAGGGCGTGAAGATCGGGCTGGCTGACCCCGAGGGCGCGGCGCTGCATTCCTTTTACACGTCGGGCATGCTCGACAGCCCGGGGTCGTCGATCACCGAAGGGATCGGGCAGGGGCGGATCACGGCGAACCTTGAGGGGTTCAAGCCCGACTTCAGCTATCGGATCCCGGATGCCGAGGCGTTGCCGATTGTCTTTGACCTTCTGCAGGAAGAGGGGCTGTGCATGGGCGGGTCCACCGGCGTCAACATCGCGGGGGCGATCCGGATGGCGCGCGAGATGGGGCCGGGGCACACCATCGTCACGATCCTCTGCGACTACGGCAGTCGCTACCAATCCAAGCTCTACAACCCGGCCTTCCTGAAAGAGAAGGGCCTGCCGGTGCCCGAATGGCTGGACCGCGCCCCGCGCGCCATCCCGCCGGTGTTTGCCGACACATGAGGACAGGCTGGCGCGCCGCACTCGTCGCGCTGTGCCTGATGGCGACGGGTGCTGCGGCGCAGACGACCCCTGCGGTCGGGGCGGGCGCCATCTCGCCCTCGCCCCTGACCATCGCACGGCAGAAGGCGGCGGCGGCCGGGCTCGACTATGCCGCATGGACGCGGCTGGCCGAACGGGCCGAGGCACAAATTGCCAACCCGGTCGCCTCGGCCGGGATCATGGAGCAGACCCGGGCGCAGGTCGCCGACTGGCGTGCGGCGTTTCTGGCAGCGCAGAGCGTCAACGCCACCCGCATCGACACGCTGCGCAAGCAGATCGAGGCCCTGGGGCCCGCGCCCGCCGAAGGGCAGACCGAGGTGGCCGAGATCGCCGCGCGCCGCAAGGAGCTGACGCAGCAACTGGTGCGCCTGCAGGCCCCCGTCCTGGCGGCGGTCGAGGCCTATAGCCGCGCCGACGGGCTTATCCGCGAGATCGATCGGGTGCTGCGGGAGCGTCAGGCGGCGGAACTCCTCAAACTCTGGCCGATGCCGGTGAACCCGGCGAACTGGCCCGTCGCGTTCGAGACGCTGGGCACCGCGCTGGCATCGGTCGGCGGCGAAGTGAAGATGAACTGGGAAAACCCGCGCCTGCGGGCCGACCTTACGGCGCGGCTGCCGCTGATCCTTGGCCTGATGGCGGTTGCGCTGGGGGCGATCTTTCGAGGACGGCACTGGTTCGAGGCGCTGCCGAACCGGCTGCAGGCGCGCGCGACGGGGCGGGGGCGCGAGGTCTGGGCCTTCCTCGCCTCGCTCGGCCAGATCGTCGTTCCAACGCTGGGGGTCTATGCTTTCGCGCGGGCGCTTGCGGCGACGGAAATGTTCGGGCCCTCGGGCCTGCGGGTCGTGGAGGTCCTGTCGGTCGCGGGGCTGACCATTTTCCTGGCGCGGTGGCTGACACTGAAGGTCTTTCCCAAGGATGAGGCAGGCGCGGGCCGTCTGCGTCTGACCGAGGAAGAGCGGGCCGAGGGACGGGTTCATGGGGTTTCGCTTGGCCTCCTCGTGATGCTCGAGATGCTGCGTGAGGCGCTGATGGACCCGGTGCGCGTGCCGGAGGCCGCAACCTCGGTGCTGTCCTTTCCGATCTTCGTCCTCGTCTCTCTGTCCCTGTTCCGGATCGGGCGGCTGCTGCGCCGACACCTGGCGGCGGCGACGCCGACGGATGAGGGGGCGGCCTTTCGTGACCGGCTGATCGGCCTTCTGGGCGGGGCGGCGGTAACGATTGCGGTCGTGGGCACGGCGCTGTCTGCGGTGGGCTATGTCGCGGCAGGGGCGGGGCTGGTGATCCCGGCGGTCGTCTCGCTCGCGCTGATCGCGGCGATCTCGATCCTGCAGAACCTGATCGGGACCATCTACGCGGTGATCACCCGCCGCGCCGATGCGGATCGCGAGGCGCTGCTGCCGGTGCTGGCGGGGTTCGTCCTTGTGGTCTGCGCGCTGCCGCTGTTCGCACTGATCTGGGGCGCGCGCGAGGCGGATATTGCCGAGCTGTTCACCCGGCTTGGCGAGGGGTTCGCCCTGGGCGAGACGCGCATTTCGCCCACCAGTTTCGGCGTCTTCGTGCTGGTCTTTGGCGTGGGCTTCCTTGTCACGCGGCTGGTGCAGGGGGCGTTGCGGACGACGATCCTGCCCAAGACCAAGCTGGACCTTGGCGGGCAGAACGCGGTCACGGCGGGGACGGGGTATCTGGGGATCTTCCTTGCCGGTCTCATCGCGATCAACGCGGCGGGAATCGACCTGTCGGGGCTGGCCATCGTGGCCGGTGCCCTGTCGCTGGGCATCGGGTTCGGCCTGCAGAACATCGTGCAGAACTTCGTCTCGGGGATCATCCTTCTGATCGAACGGCCGGTCAGCGAGGGCGACTGGATCGAGGTCGGCACCACGCAAGGCATCGTCAAGACGATCTCGGTCCGGTCCACCCGCATCCAGACCTTTGACCGGACGGACGTGATCGTGCCGAACGCGGACCTTGTGTCGGGGCGGGTGACGAACTGGACGCGGTTCAACCTGACGGGTCGGCTGATCGTGCCGGTGAATATCGGGATCGGGTCAGATACCGAGAAGGTCGAGCGCATCCTGCGCGAGGTGGCCGAGGCGCAGCCCCTGGTCATCCTGAACCCGCCGCCCCTCGTCGTGCTGATGGGGTTCGGGAACAACCTTCTGAACTACGAGGTGCGGGTGATCCTGCGCGACGTCAACTTTTCGCTGCAGGTGCGGACCGAGATGAACCGCGCCATCGTGAAGCGGTTCATCGAGGAGAAGATCCTGTTCGTGCCCGGCATCCCCGAGATGATCGTCCACCGCGGAACACCGATCCCGCCGCCCGAGGAGCCTGCGACATGACCGAGCTTCTGTTCCGCGATGACCCGTACCTGACGGATGCCGAGGGGCGGGTGGTCGAACTGACGGCCGAAGGGGGCATCGTGCTCGACCGGTCGGTCTTCTATGCGACGGGGGGCGGGCAGCCCGGAGACAGTGGCTGGCTGATCTGGGAGGGCGGGCGGATCCCGATTGCGACCGCGCTGAAGGTGGATGGGGGGATCGCGCTGGTGCCTTCGGAACCGGGCTCCTTGCCCCCGGTCGGTGCCCCGGTGCGGCAGCATATCGATTGGGCGCGGCGGTACCGCCACATGCGCGTGCACACGGCGCTGCACCTGCTGTCGGTGGTGATCCCCTTGCCGGTGACCGGCGGCGCCATCGGCGACGGGCGCGGGCGGCTGGATTTCGACATGCCCGACCCGCCCGACGATGTGGCGGCCATCGAGGCCGCACTGAACGCGCTGATCGAGCGGGACCTGCCGGTGACGACGGACTGGATCACGGATGCGGAACTCGAGGCGAACCCGGGACTGGTCAAGACGCTGACGGTGGCACCCCCGCGCGGGCAGGGCCGGGTGCGGCTGGTGCGGATCGGGCAGGGGGTGGATCAGGTGGACTTGCAACCCTGCGGTGGCACCCATGTTGCCCGCACCGCCGAGGTGGGGCGCGCCGAACTGGGGCGGATCGAGAAGAAGGGCCGCCAGAACCGTCGCGTTTCACTGACGCTGATCTAGCGACGCTCTCACAGCCTTGTGAAGGATGGGATTGCCGCGCCTGGCGTGGCGTTCCAAAGAATTATTCATCTAATCAATGATTTGATAAGGAAAGCACCACGCAAGAGGTGATCACTTGCGGCGCAAACGTGGCGGTGGGGTGGCGAAACTTTGACCACGGCGGTCCCGTTCCGGGAATGGCAGACCTTTCGTCCGCCGATCCCACGCGCAAGGAGACTTCAATATGACGATTGAAAGAGTGCTTTCGGCAGGGCTATTCGCCCTGGCCACCGTATCCGCCGCCGAGGCGGCCTCGGTCGGGCTGGGCTATACTCTGGGCAACAACGGGCAGACGCTGGTCATCGTGGGCGATCTGGCCGCGCCCGGGACGCTTGCGGGCAAGACGATCACCAACCCGGATGGCAAGGTGCTGCGCCTGTCGGAACTCACTGTGCGGCCCCGCACGGGAGAGTTGTACGGCTACAGCGATGCCGACAACACCGTGTACCTCGTCGATCCCGCGACCGGCAAGGCGACGCCCAAGGGCACGCTGCCCAACGCGACGCCGGTGCCCGCCGTCGGGTTCGATTTCAACCCGACCATCGACCGCGCCCGGATCGTTTCGGTCACCGACGACAACATCGTCTTCAACCCCGAGACCGGCGGCTTCACCGTCGCCACGCGCCTGTTCTACGCGCCGGGCGATGCGAATGCGGGGCAGGATCCCAGCATCTTCGCCAATGCTTACACCAACTCCTTCGCCGGGATCACGCCGCCAACCACGGTGACGACGGTGCAATATGTCATCGACAGCGAACTCGACACCTTGGCCACTCTGGCCAACAACGCAGGCACGATGGTCACCATCGGGTCGTTCTTTCTGGATGGCGAGGCGTTCGACCTTGGCGATATCGGCGGGTTCGACATCCTGTCGCTGGCGGAAGGCAACAACACGGCGCTTGCGCTGCTGACCTCGACCCTGGGCCAGGCGTTCTACACCTTCTCGCTGATCCCTGATGCGCAGGGGCGGATCAACCTGACCAGCCTTGGTGCGGCGGGCGGCGATTTCGGCCTGTTGCGCGGGCTGGCGGTCGCACCTTCGGCGGTGCCGCTGCCGGCGGGTGGTCTGCTGCTGGCCGGGGCACTTGGTGGCTTTGCCCTGCTGCGCCGCCGCAGAATGGCTTGAGAGCGCGGGTCCGGCGGGACTCGTTATCCCGCCGGACCAGACCCTTGACGCTGCTTTGACGATCGCACGCCCGGGCGCCGAATCCGTGCGGACCGTGCTACCTTTGCGTCATTGCAGGAGGGCATTTGATGCGCGTCGAGAAGGCTGGCATTTCCGTCCGGGCGATCCCGGCCACCCATTCGGTTCTGTTCGGCTTTGATGCCACCGAAGAGGCGCGGCGCGGACTTCTGGGCTTTGCCCTGGGCGTGCGGAACGCGCAGGGGGCTGTTGTCTGGATGCGCGGCTTCAAGTTCTTCCGCGAGACGGCGCCCAATCCACAACCCGGAGAACGCCGGTCCACGCGCGAGCATCCGGTGCAGGATTTCCAGTGGGGTGATTACAACTGCCAGCCGGGGCAGGCAAAGGACTATGTCGTGCAGGCCCTCTACGGCACACCCACCGACATCCGGCCGGGGCCCGAGATCGACCTGCGCGTGGCTACCGCGGATCCGCGCGGCGACCATCTGGTATTCCACAATCGCGGCGCCATCCCGAGCCAGGCCTTTGCCGACCGCTTTGGCAACGTCGGCCCGACGGAAGCCGAGCAGTCGGATCCCGCGAACGAGAAGGTGCGCTGGCTGTCGCGGGGCCTTCTGGAGGCGGCGCTGGCCTTCATCGCCGAGGCGACGGGGCCCGCGCATGAGCTGCGTGTTGCCGCCTACGAGTTCACCTATGCCCCAATTGCGCAGGCCCTGCGCGAGGCGGCAGGGCGGGGCGTGACGGTGCGGCTGGTCCATGATGGCGGCGACCGGCGGCGGGATGACACGATCGCGCCCACCCATACCAGCGGGCCGAACGCCGCGCTGATCGCGGCCACGGGGCTTGATGCGGCGGCGACGGTCAGTCTGCATCCCCGCACCCGCTATGCCGCGATCACCCACAACAAGTTCATCGTCCGGCTGGAGAATGGTCATCCGGTCGCGGTCTGGACGGGTTCGACGAACTTCACGCCTTCGGGGTTTCTCGGCCAGTCGAACCTGGCCCATCTGATCCGGGACGAGGCGCTGGCGCGGGCGTTCTCGTCCTACTGGGAGCTTCTGGCGCAGGACCTGCCGACGCGCGCAATGAAGGCGGCGGTAGCGGCCCTGACTCCCGACCCGCTGGAGCCTTTGCCGCGCGATGTGATGGTGCCGCTGTTCTCGCCCCGGCCAGCAGGGGCCCTGCAGGCCTATGCCCGCGCCCTGGTCGCCGCCACGCATGGCGCGATGTTCACCGCCGCGTTCGGCGTGGCCCGCCCCCTCGCCGAAGCCTTTGCCGCACCGGGAGATCATCCCCGCCTGATCCTGTCCGAACGTGCCGAGAAGAACCCAGAGGTCCAGGCCATTCTTGCAGGGCAGCGAAAGCTGTATGTCGCACTTGGTACGCGGCTGGCGTCCGAGAGCATCGCGCTGAAGATCGGCGGGCACGCGCTGGACCAGTGGTTCCGGGGCGAGGAGCATTTCCGGTCGAAGGGGAACATCTTCTACATCCATACCAAGCTAATGCTGCTGGACCCCATGGGCGAGGCGCCGCAGATCTTCGTCGGCTCGGCCAACTTCTCAGCCCCTTCGGTCGAGGGGAATGACGAGAACATGGTCTTGATGCGCGGGCCGGCTTTCGCCCGCATCGCCGCCATCCATGCGGCCGAGTTCATGCGCCTGTTCAACCACCTGTACTTCCGCACCGTGGCGATCCGCACCGCCCGCGCCGGTCGCGGCGACCC
>CAZVIS010000117.1:0-8744 GCA_964627355.1 uncultured Rhodobacterales bacterium | reverse complement strand
ACGGGGCTGATCGCGCGGGACCTGCACGCGCTGACGGCGCCGCGCGCGCGGGATACGCTGGACGCGGCGATGGAGGCGGTGGCGGTCTTGCAGGCGGCTGGGGTGCCGGAGGGGTCTCTGGCGGGCTTTGCATTGTGGGAGCCGCTGCGGCATCCGGTGCGGGTGGGTGGGCTTGAAGCGGTGGTGGCGATGCTGGCGCCGGACCGAGCCGAGGTGCTGCTGGGGGCCGAGCGGGTCGAGGTGCTGCAGGCCGGGGGCTGGCAGGTGCCGGGCCAGCCGCGTCTGAGAGTGGTCGAGGCGGGGAGCGCGATCCATGTCTTTGCGCCGGGACGGAGCCGGAGCCTGCCGCTCCACGATCCGCTTGACCGTGCCGGGGCGGCGGCGGTGGCAGGGAATGTCACGCGGTCCCCTATGCCGGGGCTGGTGCGGGCGGTGGCGGTTGTGGCGGGGCAGGCGGTCGCGGCGGGGGACCGCCTCGCGGTCATCGAGGCGATGAAGATGGAGCATGTGCTGACCGCCGCCCGCGAAGGGGTGGTGGCCGAAGTGATGGTGGCGGTGGGCGATCAGGTCGAGGCGGGGGCGGCGTTGATTGCGCTGGAGGAGGGGGCGTGACGGGGCCGGGCTTTCATCTTGGTCCAAGTATCCCGAGGTCCGGGGTGGAACCCCGGAGGCTTGCCGCATGAGCCGCCGGGTGGAAATCGTCGAGGTCGGCCCCCGCGACGGCCTGCAGAACGAGCCGCGCGCGATCCCGACGGCGGAGAAAATCGCGCTTGTGGACACCCTTTCTCGCGCAGGGTTCCGGCGGATCGAGGTGGCGAGTTTCGTGAACCCGGCGCGGGTGCCGCAGATGGCGGATGGGGCGGCCTTACTGGCGGGCATCGCCCGGGTGTCGGGGGTGCGGTACGGCGCCCTTGTGCCGAACCTGCGGGGGTATGTGGCGGCGCGGGCGGCGGGGGCGGATGACGTTGCGATCTTTGCCTCGGCCAGCGAGGGGTTCTCGCGGGCGAACCTGAATGCCTCGATTGCCGAGAGCTTGCAGCGGTTTGCCGAGGTGGCGGCGGCGGCGCGGGAGGATGGGGTGCCGATGCGGGGCTATGTGTCTTGCGTGACGGACTGTCCCTATGACGGTCCGGTGGCCCCGGCGGATGTCGCGCGGGTGGCGGCGGCGTTGCGCGGCCTTGGGTGCTTCGAGATTAGTCTGGGCGATACCTTGGGGAGGGGAACGCCCGCGCGGGTGGTTGCGATGCTTGGAGCGGTGCTGGGAGAGGTTCCGGCGGGGCAGCTCGCCGGGCATTTCCATGATACGTCGGGGCGTGCGCTGGAGAATGTCGCGGTGGCGCTGGAGCTTGGGGTGCGGGTCTTCGATGCGAGTGCGGGGGGCCTTGGCGGCTGCCCCTTTGCGCCGGGGGCGTCGGGGAATGTGGCCACGGGGGCGGTGCTGGACTGGCTGACCGCCCGGGGGTGGGAGACGGGGTTGGATGCGGGCGTTTTGGCCGAAGCTTCGGCGCTTGCGCTGCGGATGCGGGGGTGATCGGGTCCCCCGATCAGGTCCGCTGGGGGGGGACCCGAGCCTCCGGCGGGGATATTTTTGAACAGAAGAAGGTGTAAGGGCGAGGTTGGCTTGCCGAGGCGCGGTTGACGGGCCTTCGCCGATGATGTCGCGGGCAGGGAAGGAGAACGGCTTGGAGGCGGTCGAGGTCGAGGTCGATGCGCGGGGCGTCGCGCGGGTGACGCTGCGGCGGGCGGGGCGGCACAATGCGCTCGATGCCGGGATGATGGATGGTCTGACCGCGGCGGCGGGGCGGCTGGGGGCGGACCCGGCGGTGCGGGTCGTGGTGCTGGCCGCGGAGGGGGAGAGTTTCTGCGCGGGCGGGGATCTGGGGTGGATGCGCGCGCAGGTCGAGGGCGGGGTGGAGGCGCGCGTTGTCGAGGCGCGGCGGCTGGCGGGGATGCTGGCGGCGCTCAACGCCTGCCCCAAGGTGCTGATCGCGCGGGTGCAGGGGAATGCGTTCGGCGGGGGTGTCGGGCTGATCTCGGTCAGCGATATCGCCATCGGGGTTACCGGCGCGCGGTTCGCTCTGACCGAGACGCGGCTGGGGCTGATCCCGGCGACGATTTCTCCTTACGTCCTTGCCCGGATCGGAGCGGCGTGGATGCGGCGCCATGCGCTGACCGGGGGGCGGTTCGGGGCGGGGGAGGCGGTCTCGATGGGCCTTTTGTCGGCGGCGGTGGACCCAGGCGACCTTGACGAGGCGATCATGCATGAGGTCGCTGCGGCCTTGGTCTCTGCGCCCGGTGCCATCGCCGAGACCAAGGCGCTGATCGCGCGGCTAGCGGCCCCCGTCACGCAAGCGATGGTTGAAGACAGCGTCGCGGCCCTCGCCACACGGTGGGAGAGCGCCGAGGCCGCCGAGGGAATCGCGGCCTTCTTCGCCCGCACGCCGGCCCCTTGGGCGCGCTGACCCCCGTGGCGTTCTGCCGCAGCGCGGCGATAGCGCCACCGTCTGCGGCATGCCATCGCATGCAACGGCACCAACAGGCGCGCGGACCTCCTCCTGCGGCCTTGCGTCGGTTGACCCTGCCCGGGGCGCGGGGTATTGCTGGCCGCGTGGTTCAAGCCCGTCCGGACGAGACGGCAGCCTGCGTGTCGCCAGCGATAGGAGCACCTCGTGGATGCACTTCTGAGGGAGTATCTGCCCATCCTGATCTTTCTGGCGATTGCGGTGGGACTTGGCCTTGTCCTGCTGCTGTCGGCGGTGATCCTGGCGGTGCGCAATCCCGACCCCGAGAAGGTCTCGGCCTATGAATGCGGGTTCAACGCGTTCGACGATGCGCGGATGAAGTTCGACGTGCGCTTCTACCTCGTCTCGATCCTGTTCATCATCTTCGACCTAGAGGTTGCGTTCCTGTTCCCCTGGGCGGTGGCCTTTGGCGAGATTTCGATGACGGCCTTCTGGTCGATGATGGTGTTCCTGGCCGTGCTGACCGTGGGCTTTGCCTACGAGTGGAAGAAGGGGGCGCTGGAATGGCAATGATGGCGGGGGCGAATACCGCGGCGGCCGACCATGACGTCGCCGTTCAGGGGTTGAACCGAGAGTTGCAGGACAAGGGCTTCCTGCTGACCAGTACCGAGGACATCATCAACTGGGCGCGGATCGGGTCCCTGCACTGGATGACTTTCGGTCTGGCCTGCTGCGCGGTCGAGATGATGCATACGTCAATGCCGCGCTACGATCTGGAACGCTTCGGGACCGCGCCGCGCGCCAGCCCGCGCCAGTCGGACCTGATGATCGTGGCTGGGACGCTGACCAACAAGATGGCTCCGGCCCTACGCAAGGTCTATGACCAGATGCCGGAGCCGCGCTACGTGATCTCGATGGGGTCCTGTGCGAACGGGGGCGGCTACTACCACTACAGCTATTCGGTGGTGCGGGGCTGCGACCGGATCGTGCCGGTGGACATCTACGTCCCGGGCTGCCCGCCAACGGCCGAGGCGCTTCTCTACGGTATCCTGCAACTGCAACGCAAAATCCGCCGCACCGGCACGCTGGTGCGCTGAAGGGGGCGAACGATGACCGAGGCGCTGAACGATCTGGCCGCGCATCTGCAGAAGCGCCGCCCCGACGCGGTGCAATCCGCCGTGGTCGCCCATGACGAGCTGACGGTCGAGGTGACGCTGCCGCATCTGCTGGGGATGGTGGACTTCCTCAAGACCGACACGACCTGCCGTTTTACAACGCTGATCGACATGACGGCGGTGGACCATCCCGACCGGCCGCGCCGCTTCGATGTGGTCTATCACTTCCTGTCGATGTACCGGAACCACCGCATCCGGGTGAAGGTATCCGTCGCGTCGGACGAGATGGTGCCCTCGCTGGTCTCGCTCCACCCCTCGGCCAACTGGTTCGAACGTGAGGTGTTCGACATGTTCGGCATCCTCTTTTCGGGCCACCCCGACCTGCGCCGGATCCTCACCGACTACGGTTTTCGCGGGCATCCCCTGCGCAAGGACTTCCCCACCACGGGCTATACCGAGGTCCGCTATGACGAGGCGCAGAAGCGCGTGGTGTACGAGCCGGTGAAGCTGGTGCAGGAGTACCGCCAGTTCGACTTCATGAGCCCGTGGGAAGGCGCCCAGTACGTCCTGCCGGGCGACGAGAAGAAGGCGTGAGCGGGTCAACCGTCCTCTTGTGTGTGGGGGCCACGAAGGCGGGCACCAGCTGGCTGTACCAGCATCTGCGGTCGCACCCCGATTGCCACCTGCGGGCGGTGAAGGAGCTGCACTACTTCGACACCATCGAGAGCGGCACATATATGCGCCGCGCGCGGAAGATGCGGGCGCTGCAGGGCGAAGCGGCGGCGAAATCCGGGCCGCAGGCCGCTGCGCGCGCGGCCGACTGTGCGGACTGGGCGCAGGTGCTGGAACGGCGGGTCGAGGATGTTCCGGCCTATCTGTCCTATCTGAACAAGGGGGCCACGGGGCGTTTGGTCGCGGATATCACCCCGGCCTATGCCCTGCTGCCCGAGGCACGGCTGCGTCAAATGGCGCAGATGGGGCCCGATGTGCGGTTCCTCTACCTTCTGCGCGACCCGCTGGCCCGGTTGTGGAGCCATGTGCGGATGCTGGCCGCGCGGGCGGCCTCGGCCGCGGCCGAGGTTCCGGCGCAGGCGCGCGCGATCCTGGCGCGGGTGCTGGCGGGGCAAGAAAGACCGGTTGCGGATCGGGGCGACTATGCCGGGGCGGTCGGGCGGCTGCGGGCGGCGGTGCCGGCGGGCAAGCTGACAGTGATGGTGCAGGACGAGATGATGACAGCGCAGGGTATTGCGCGGATGTGGTCCTTTCTCGGGATCGGCGAGGGGCCCGCACGGTTTGATCTGCGGGTGCACCGGGGTGTCGAGGTTCCGATGGAGCCCGATCAGGCGACTGCGGCCCTGGCCTGGCTTGCCCCGCAGTACGATTTCGTCGAGGCGATGTTCGGGCGGCTGCCGCAGGGCTGGCAGCACCCGAGGTCGGGGGTGGCAGCATGACAGACGGACAGATCCGCTCGGGGTCCTGCCTGTGTGGCGCCTGCCGGTTCACGGCGGTGCCCGAGCATGGCGCACATGCCTGCCATTGCGGCCAGTGCCAGAAGTGGTCGGGCGGAGTCTTCATGGCCGTGGCCTGCGGAACGTCGGTGGCCTTCAACGCGGATGCGCCGTTAACGCGCTATGCCTCAAGCGAATGGGCCGAGAGGGTCTTCTGCGCCCGCTGCGGCAGTTCGTTGGTCTGGCAGATGCGGGACGGAACGACGCAGATGGTGTCGATCCAGGCCTTCGAGACGCGCGGGGACTTCGTGCTGCACTCGCAGAACTACGTCGATTGCCTGCCGGGCAACTATGCGCTCGCCAACAGGACCGAAATGCTTACAGAGGCCGAGGTGATGGCCAAGTTCGCGATGGAAGGGGAGAGCCCGTGATGGACGGCGATATCCGGCGCAACAGCTATGACGATGGCAGCCGCGATGCCCTGACGGGCGAGCAGCAGATCCGCAACTTCAACATCAACTTCGGCCCGCAACACCCTGCCGCGCATGGCGTTCTGCGTCTGGTGCTGGAGCTGGACGGCGAGATTGTCGAGCGTTGCGATCCGCATATCGGCCTCCTCCATCGCGGCACCGAGAAGCTGATGGAAAGCCGCACCTACCTGCAGAACCTGCCCTATTTCGACCGGCTGGACTATGTGGCCCCGATGAACCAGGAGCACGCCTGGTGTCTGGCCATCGAAAAGCTGACCGGGGTGCAGGTGCCGCGTCGGGCAAGCCTCATCCGGGTGCTCTTCTGCGAGATCGGGCGGGTGCTGAACCACCTTCTGAACGTGACCACGCAAGCGATGGACGTGGGCGCGCTGACGCCCCCCTTGTGGGGGTTCGAGGAGCGCGAGAAGCTGATGGTGTTCTATGAGCGGGCTTGTGGCGCGCGCCTGCACGCCGCCTACTTCCGCCCGGGCGGGGTGCATCAGGACCTGACGCCGAAGCTGCTGGAAGATATCGAGCAGTGGGCGGTCGAGTTCCTGCCGGTGCTGGACGATATCGACGGGTTGCTGACCGAAAACCGCATCTTCAAGCAGCGCAACGCCGATATCGGCGTCGTGACCGAGCAGGACATTCAGGACTGGGGCTTTTCCGGCGTGATGGTGCGCGGGTCCGGCCTTGCCTGGGACCTGCGGCGCGCGCAGCCCTATGAATGCTATGACGAATTCGACTTCATGATCCCCGTGGGCAAGAACGGCGATTGCTACGACCGCTACCTCGTGCGGATGGCCGAGATGCGGGAAAGCACGAAGATCATCCGGCAGGCGGTTGAGAAGATACAGAAAACGCCGGGAGACATCCTTGCGCGCGGCAAGATCACCCCGCCCAAGCGCGCCGAGATGAAGACCTCGATGGAGGCCCTCATCCATCACTTCAAGCTCTACACCGAGGGCTTCCACGTCCCTGCGGGCGAGGTCTATGCCGCCGTCGAGGCGCCCAAGGGCGAGTTCGGCGTCTACCTCGTCGCCGACGGCACCAACAAGCCGTACCGCTGCAAGATCCGCGCGCCCGGCTTCCCGCACTTGGCCGCCATGGACTTCATGAACCGCGGCCACATGCTTGCCGACGTGTCGGCGATCCTCGGTTCGCTGGATATCGTGTTCGGGGAAATCGACCGGTAGGGGCTGGACGGCACTTCAGCGGCCCGTTGGGCGTGTGCTATCCTTGGTCTATGAGCGCGTTGCCGGACCACCGCATGACGGCGTCGGAGTACCTGGCCTGGGCCTCGGCACAGCCTACCGGGCGCTACGAGCTTGTCTCGGGACATGTGGTGGCCATGGCCCCGGAGAGGGCACGCCACAACCTCGCCAAGTTGGCCGTGGCTCGGTCGCTCGGCGACGCGGTTAGCCGTGGCGGCCTGCCATGCACGGTATTCACCGACGGCATGAGCGTCGCCATTGACGCAGACACGGTTCGTGAACCGGATGCGGCCGTCCAGTGTGGTGTGCCGGTGGATCTCGACGCCAGCGTGCTTGCTGCTCCGGTTATTGTTGTCGAGGTGGTGTCGCCTGCGAGCGAACGGGACGATACCGTTGACAAACTCGTAGAATATTTCTCGGTTTCGAGCATCCAGCACTATCTGATCGTCAGGCCGGATCGGTCCCTCGTCATTCATCACGCGCGCGGCGAAAGCGGAAAGATCGCGACGCATATCGCCAGTTCCGGCGATCTTCGGTTCGATCCTCCCGGGCTCGTCGTGAGCGTCGCCGGGCTCCTCGGCCGTACCTGAGACAGGCCAGGAAGTGGATGGGCGCCGTTCGCGACACGAGGAAAGACCGCACCGTTCTCATCGTCTGCCTCATCGGCGGCATCCTTCTGTTCGCCATCGGCGTGCGCTACCTGCTCGCTCCCGAGGCAGCCACGCTCACCTTTGGTCTCCCTCGCCGTCCGGCCAACCTGGAGCTCCACTACGTCACCGGCCTGCGCAACATTTGGCTGGGTGCGCTGGCGATTGCCTTTGCAACTCTGCGGGAGTGGCGGGCGCTTGGGCTTTGGTTTGCCATGGGAGCAATCGTGTGTTTCGCGGACGCGGCGATTGCGGCAAGCTCGGTCGGGCGGCTGCCGCACATCGCCTTTCATGCGGGGTGCGGAGTTGCATGCATTGCCCTCTCGGCGTCGGCTTGGCGGGTCTTCATGAAGGGTGGTTGAGCGTCCCCCATGTCCGCGATCGACTTCGGCCTGTTGTTCGCGGTCATGACCTTCGGTTGGGGCCTGACGCTCGTCGTCTATCGGCCCTATGCCGCAGCGTTCGGCTGGCCCATGGGCAAGTGGCAGCGCGAGCGCCACGAAGCGGCGTGGTGGCTGGGCGTTGCCGCGATGGTGCTGGCGGTGTCGTTCGCCGTCTGGCGCGCGTGCGTCGGCTATCCGCTGAGTGCCTCGGTCATCCCCGTGTTCGGGGCAGCCTGGGCGCTGTTCTGGATCGGCTTCCTGCGCGTCGGCGCGCAGAGTGCGCTGCTGCTGGCGCCGCTCGGCGCCATCTTTCTCCTGTTGCGATGGCTGGCCTGAGCCTCGGCGCGCTTTGGACGTCCGGGTTCCGAGAGCCGAAATGCCGCGTTCCGGCCGTGGACCGTCAGGGTTAAGACGCAGGACAGGCACCGGTTCACCCACTATAAGGGGAGCCGATTTCGCGCGTGAATCAGCCGGAGGCCGCCAGACGTTCCCATGTCCGTCCGCAGACTAGCCGCACAGCAGCCCTCGAGCTTCTCTTTCACGCCAGAGAACCTCGCCTGGGCGCAGGCCACCATCGCCAAGTACCCCCCGGGCAAACAGGCGTCCGCCGTGATCCCGATCCTGTGGCGTGCCCAGGAGCAGCACGACGGGTGGCTGCCTGAGCCCGCCATGCGGCTGGTCGCCGACATGCTGGGCATGGCGTACATCCGCGTCTACGAGGTCGCGACCTTCTATACGATGTTCCAGCTCGCCCCCGTGGGCAAGAAGGCCCACGTGCAGGTGTGCGGGACCACCCCCTGCATGCTGCGGGGCGCCGAGGCGCTGGTAGAGGTGTGCCGCAAGCGCATCCACCACGACGCCCACCACCTGTCGGACGACGGCAACTTCTCGTGGGAGGAGGTCGAGTGCCTGGGTGTGTGCGCCAACGCGCCGATGGTGCAGATCTGGAAGGACACCTACGAGGATCTCACGCCTGAGCTGCTGGAGAAGGTGCTGGACGGCTTT
>CAZVIS010000116.1:0-8764 GCA_964627355.1 uncultured Rhodobacterales bacterium | reverse complement strand
TCTCTGGCGACCGATCACCAATGATTTTTAGGCGTCGCGGCATGATGGAAACTGAAACTCCATTAGATTCAATGGCTTCTAAGCAAAGTTTTCTCGCAACCAATCGATGTGGCGCATGCGATCTTACAAAATTGCCATGAAGTCGACATCGACGTTCGACAGCTTGCCCCAGAACACGAGAAGTTCTTTGTAGAGGAAAACGAACCAAGCGAGGACAGATTGAGCTCACTTTATGTCTCTGCAGATTGCGCCACCTGAGGCCAATCAATATCTTTTGTCGACAATTGCGCGTGCACTTCGCTGCAGGTTTGCTATGGACTTAGCAGAGTCAGCAAGAGCACAGCAGCTGACCAAAGTGTCGATGATGGCAAGTTGTGCCACTCGGCTGCTCATCGCCTCTGGGCGATAGCGTGTCTCATTCGCAACTGTATGCAAGACCACATCGCAGTGGTGTTGAAGGGGTGATTTTCCGATCTTGGTTATACCGATTGTCTTTGCGCCGGCCTCCTTTGCGAGGCGAGTTGCAAGGACTGTTTCCACGGTGGCCCCAGAATGTGACACCGTAATCACAGCAACGTCCGGACCAGTCATTGCAGCATTTACGGCCTGAATATGAGAATCGATCGTGACCGACGCCCGCAATCCGAGTTGCAGCAAGCGGTATGCGAGATCAACTGCGATCGGACCTGAACTTCCAATTCCGTAGACCTCGATCTTAGCAGCCGCCCGCAACATGCCGACGGCGGTGTTCAGTGAAGTCATGGACAGGACTTTGCGGGTATCGGACAGGGAGTTGGTATGGGCTGCGAAGATGCGGTCGCTTACCTGTGCAAAGCTGTCGCCTTCGTGAAGATCTTCGTGAATGAGTTGGACTGGTTCGACCAGATCACGCGCCAGCAGGATCTTCAGTTCTTGAAATCCGCTAGCGCCTACTCTGCGGCACAGGCTCACGATGCTGCCTTCGCTGGAACCCGTCTGCTCGGCGACCTCGGTGATGGACATTCGGATGACGTCCTTTGCGTTTTCTTCGAGATAGGCCGCGATCCGCTTGGCCGTTGGAGGAAGATCCTCACGCAACTGCCTCAGTCGGACTAGAGGACCATTGGCGTTGTCCTGCTGGCCGGATGGTTGCCTCACCTCTACTGACATCGTTCAGTTAGTCCTTCTGCCTCAGCGCGTCAGTTCGATCAAAGGTCCGCTCTCTCGAACTCCGGACGATTCCAGTGCTGGCAACCCTACCGCAGAAGAAACGCTTGTAACTGGACAATCGTCGCGTGACTGAAAAAATCTCAGTGGATATCTCTCTCGCTATGATTTTTGTTCATTTTTCCGTTACGGAGCATCCTTAGTAGGTGGAGCGACGAGGCAGGAGATGGAACTCGACCATGCAGAACAGCGCCCAAAAGATTCTGACGACCCACGTGGGCAGTCTTCCCCGCCCACCCAAGCTGGCCGAACTGATGGTCGGTCACGACAAAGGGACCCTGACACCTGCGCAGGCTGATGGGCTTGCGGAAGAGGTGAGCTTGGCGGTGACCGAAGTCGTGGGTCTACAGATGTCAGCAGGTGTCGATATCGTGAACGACGGAGAAGCCAGCAAGATCGGTTACTCCACCTACGTCCGCGAGCGCCTGACGGGGTTCGAGGGCAAAGGCGGCGGACTGACAATCTGGGACTTGTCGGAGGTCCCTGAATTCGCAGCGAAATCCCTCGCTGGCCTCGATCCGGCCACGCCCGCATGCAACGGTCCCGTTGCCTATCAGGGTCATGCGGCGCTTGAGGCAGACATCGCCAATCTGAAGGCAGCAACCGCAGGCAAAGACGTAGCAGACGTTTTCATGACGGCTGCATCGCCGGGAGTTATCGCGATCTATCTGGAAAATCAGCATTATGCCTCGGATGAGGAGTATTGGTCTGCGATCGGCGAAGCGATGCGCACCGAGTATGAGGCCATCGTTGCCGCGGGCTTCGTACTACAGATCGACGCCCCTGACCTCGCCATGGGACGTCATGTCAGCAAGCGGCTTTACGAACTCGACGAATTCCGCAAACAGCTCGAGGTGCGCGTCGAAGTCCTGAACCATGCCTGCCGCAACATCCCGGCCGACAAGGTTCGGCTTCATCTGTGCTGGGGCAACTACTACGGGCCGCACCATCACGACACTCCGCTGCATGATATTGCCGACATTATCCTTAAGGCAAAGGTCGGAGCACTGGCGTTCGAGGCGGCAAATCCCCGGCACCAGCATGAATGGCGGGTGTGGGAAGAGCGGAAGGTTCCGGACGACCTGATCCTGATGCCGGGCGTGATCGACACCTGCAGCAGCTATGTCGAGCATCCGCAACTGGTGGCCGACCGGATCGAGCGCTTCGCCGGGATTGTCGGTCGCGAACGCGTGATCGCAGGCACTGACTGCGGTTTTGCCAACTTCGCATCTTATCAGATCGTCGATCCGAAGTTTGCCTGGATGAAGCTGGCAGCGCTGTCCGAAGGGGCGGCGCTGGCGTCGCGCGCGCTGTGGAAGGCTGCGGCAGAATGAAGTTCGTCGTCCTGACCGATCTGCATCTGGTGGCACCCGGTCGTCGGCTGTACGGGCTCGACCCGATGGAACGGCTTGAAGCGGCGCTGACTGACATCGCCGCGCACCACGCCGATGCCGACTTCTTGCTGATCACGGGCGATCTGGCCCATGGCGGCGACCGCGCCGCTTATGAGGTGCTGTGCGGTGCACTGAAACGCTTCCTGTTGCCCGCGCATTTGCTGCTGGGGAACCACGACGACCGGGCGACCTTCCGTCAGGTATTCCCCTCAGCCCCGACCGACGAGAGCGGCTTCGTGCAACAGGTCATCAAGACTGCCGAAGGGACGATCATTCTTCTCGATACCAACGAAAGCGGCACCCATTCCGGCGCGGTCTGCGCCCAGCGTCTTGGGTGGCTGGAGCGCACACTTACTGCAAACTTCGGCCAACCGGTGTTTCTTGCCTTGCACCACCCGCCGCTGCCGCTGGGCATCCCCCCTATGGATGCCATCGCACTCGCAGAACCAGAAGCCTTTGGAAACTTGGTGCAGCAGCACGGCTCGGTTCGGGCGATGTTCTTCGGTCATGTTCATCGTCCAATCCACGGATTTTGGAACGGAATCCCGTTTTTTAGTCAGCGCGGCTTGAACCATCAGGTCGCACTGACACTCGACGCGGCAAGCGGGATTCCTGCCACGCATGAGCCGCCTTGTTACTCCGTCGTCACGCTTAAGGATTCGACGATGGTGGTTCACACGCACGATTTCCTCGACACCAGCGCACGATTCGACCTCTTCGATCCGCGTGCCGAACAGGCACAATCAGTAGCCGAATTGGCCTGAGAAGCACCCGCGCCTCCGAGTTGGACGACACGGCGAGGAACGAGAAACAGAATCGGCACTTCACTGCCAATGGCCGGAGCCGAAGCCATGCCTGACTCTCAGGCGCGCCCGTATTGGGCATACACAAGCGGAAGGAAGCCAAGACATGACGATCACACGCAGAAACCTGATCGGTTCGGCCGCCATGGGCACGCTCGCCCTGTCGGTTGCACGCAGCATCACCCCCGCCTTTGCACAAGAGGAGACCGTCGCGATCGCCTCGATCCACGACATCACCGGTCCGCTCAGCGCCTACGGTGCGCCCTCGCATATGTGCATGCAGTTCGCCGTTGACGAGATCAACGCGGCAGGCGGTCTCTTGGGCAAGCAAATCGACTTCAAGGTCTATGACGCTCAGTCCGACATCCAGAAGTTCCCGCAGTACGCCCAGCAGGCTGCCCTGAACGACAAGGTTGTCATGGCCTTGGGCGCAATCACCGGTGCTTCGCGCGAAGCGACCCGTCCGGTTCTGCGCCGCTACAAGGTGCCGTTCGTCTACGGTACGATCTATGAGGGCGGATTGTGCGAGCAGAACGCCATTGCGGTGAACACCGGCGGCAAGCAGCAGGTGGTGCCGCTGCTGGAATGGGCATTCGACAATCTGGGCAAGACGCTTTACTATATTGGGGCTGATTACAACGCCCCGCGCAACTTTGGCCTCTGGAACTATGTCGTCGCAAAGGAAAAAGGCGGCGAGGTTGTCGGCGACGAATACTACCCGCTGGACGTGACCGATTTCAGCGCCGCGATCGCGAAAATCCAAGCCGCCAAGCCCGATATCCTGCATTCCTGCCTCGTCGGTGCCGCCCACATGTCGTTTTACCGTCAGTGGGCTGCCGCGGGCATGCTGAACAAGATCCCGATCATCTCGATCGTCTTCGGTGGCGGGCAGGAACACCAGATCCTGACGCCCGAAGAAAGCGACGGCGTCTATGCCGCCTACAACTACTTTCAGGAACTCGACACACCGGAAAACAAGGCCTTCCTCGAACGCTTTGAAGCCAAGGTTGGCAAAGAGCATGACTACATCAACGGTATCGCCATCGGCGGCTACAACGGCGTCATGCTCTGGGCGGAGGCGGTCAAGAAAGCCGGAAGCTTCGAACGTGACGCCATGCTGGCAGCCTTCGAAAGTGGCATCGAGTGGATGGGCCCGGGCGGCAAGATGGTGACCGACGGAAAGACGCACGGCACCACGCAAGACGTGCGGATCATCCAGGTCAAGAACCGGGTCTGGAGCCTGATCGAGACAAAGAGCCAGATCCCGCCCTACGACTATGAAGGCCGCTGCGATCTGAAGAAGTTTCCCGACAACACCGAACTTCTGACTCCGAACATCTGACAGGCAAAGACCTAACCTTGCAAATCCCGCGAGACCGAAATGGATCAGTTTCTTGTCTTCCTCTACTCCTGCATCACCAGCATTGCGCTGCTGACGCTGATCAGTCTCGGTCTCGCAATCATTTTCGGCATGATGCGCGTGATCAATTTTGCCCATGGTGAATTCATCATGTTGGGCGGCTATGCTACTATCCTTGCGACGAACAATGGCGTGAACCTTTGGATTTCGATGCTGGTGATATCCCCGCTGGTCGTGGGCGTCATCGGCGCGATCGTCGAACGCGTGATCATCCGGCCGCTCTATGGTCAGATCATCACTACGATGCTCGCCACCTGGGGCCTAAGCATCTTCCTCATCGGTGCCGTGACCGCAGTCTTTGGGACGACGGTGATGGGCGTCAGTGCGCCGTTGGGCAACATCCCCCTTGGGGTTTATTCGATTAGCGTCTATCAATTGGTGCTGATTGGGATCACCGGCATCTTGGTTATCGCGTGCCTGCTTGTCCTGAACCGGACGAAATGGGGATTGATTGCGCGCGGAACCTTGCAGAACCCCGATATGGCTTCGGCCGTCGGTATAAACCCTTCCGCTGTCTATGCCATCACCTTCATCCTCGGCGCGGCACTGAGCGGCCTTGCAGGAGGGCTGTTAGCGCCGCTTTCGGGCGTCATTCCAACGATGGGAGGCAACTACGTTGCGCGCGCTTTCGTGACCGTCATCACTGGCGGCGGGGCAATGGTCACCGGCACGCTTGCTGCTGCCACGTTGATGGGGCCGACCGAAGCGATTTTCTCGCTGCTCGCAACGCCAGTCGTTGGTCAGGCAGCCCTGTTGCTGGTTGCGGTGGTTCTTCTGCGCTTCTTGCCGCGCGGAATTTCCGGCCTTTGGCAGGGGAGAAATTAATGCACAGTTTTTTTCGTCGAGCCAAGAATTACGCACTGGTCTTGCCGCTAGTGCTACTGGCATTTATTGGTCCGCAGTTGTTCGAGCTTTTCGGCCTCATCCGGTTGTCCAGCTTCGCGACCATGGCCCTGGCGTCCTTGGGGCTTGCGTTCCTATGGGGATACCTTGGCATCCTGAACCTCGGTCATTCGGCGTTCTTCGGTCTTGGGGCATACGCTTACGCTATCATCGCCATTAATGTCGGAGGTTCGACGCTGGCGGTCGCGGGGGCCGTTATCGTGCCATCGCTTTTCGCCGTGATCCTAGGCTACTACCTGTTCTTCGGCAGACTGACGGATGTTTATCTTGGTGTGATCACCCTGTGCGTTACGCTCGTGCTGTTCAGTTTTCTGACCTCCACAGCCGATCCTTCCTACCGCATTGGCAGCGCAGTGCTCGGCGGCTTCAACGGGATGAGCGCTGTCCCACCCTTGAACTGGCCGGGACGCCCGAATGATTTTCTGTCGGTCGAAGCGACGTTCCAGCTCTGTTTCTTGGCGCTTGCGGCGACTTATGCGGCGTTGGTGTATTTGCGCAACAGCAGCATGGGGCGCCTCATGGTCGCGATCCGGGAAAGTGAATTGCGCAGTGAACTTCTGGGATATGATGTGCGCCGATACAAGCTGGTCGCGTTCGTCATAAGTGCTGCCGTTGCCGGTCTGGGCGGCGCACTGTTCACCTCGGTCAACGGATATGTCGGACCAACCGCCTTCGACCTAAACCAAGCCTCGCAGTTCTTGCTTTGGGTGATTGCGGGGGGCCTCGGATCTCTAGGCGGTCCGGTGATAGCAAGTTTCGCATTCCAGTTTCTGGCGAGCAGCTTGGGCACGATGCAAACGATCAACATTCAGCTGATCTTCGGTGCGATCATCATCGTGTTCGTCTTGCTGAAACCGCGCGAAAGACTGCTCGCGGCTTTGGCCAAATGGCAAAAGGACGTTCGGCCTGGGTCCGAAGTCCGTGCATCACAGGCGCCGGCAGCAGCACGTGGGACAGAGGACGCGCTAAAATGAACCCGCGCTGGATCTTGGAGACAAAGTCGCTGAGCCGCCGATTCGGGGGCGTCACCGCGGTGGACAATGTCGATCTGACCATCCAGGCGGGAGAATTGCGCTGCATCATCGGGCCAAACGGGGCCGGCAAGAGCACTCTTTTCAAATGCCTCACACATCAGTTGCAGCCCACCGGCGGAATAATTCTGCTGGACGGTAAGAACCTTGCTGGTCTGCAACCGCATGAGATTGCAAGGCGCGGTGTTGCGATCAAGAACCAGATTCCAAGTGTCTACGGCGGCTTGAGTGTTCGGGAAAACCTTTGGCTTGCCGCCCGCAGAAAGCACCGGGGCCCCGCGCTGGAAGAGATCGTGGCGCGGACACTCGACGAGATCGGGTACTCCGAACCCGCCGCAGCGGCTCGGATCGTGAACGAGTTATCACATGCGCACCGGCAGTGGGTCGAGCTTGGGATGCTTCTGGCCAGCGAACCCATCGTCGCCCTTCTTGATGAGCCGACGGCGGGAATGACCCGCGACGAGATGCTGAAAACCGTGCAGATCATCAAACACCTAAACCAGACCGCTACCGTCATTGTGGTCGAGCATGACCTGGAGTTCATCTCGCTGCTCGCCAAGCGGGTGACGGTTTTGCACCAGGGCCGCATCCTGTTGGAGGACACGATGGATCGCGTGGCGAATGATCCAACGGTGCGCGAAATCTACTTGGGCAGCCAATGGAAGCAACTCGCATGATCCTGAAGGTTGACAATTTGAAGTCAGGTTATGGACCGGTGACAGTTCTGCGGAACGTCACTTTCACTCAGCAAGCTGGAGAAGTCTTGGGCATCGTCGGACACAACGGCATGGGAAAGACGACGCTGTTGCGGACCCTGATGGGGGTTCTGAGAACCAACACGGGCGCGATCACGTTTCGCGATCAACCGGTGACCTTTGTTTCAGCGCACCGTCGCAGTCATTTGGGCATTGCGTATGTGCCGCAAGGCGACAGGGGGTTCCCAAACCTGACGGTTCTCGAAAACCTGAAGATTGCCGCGGTTGTCGCTGGTGCGAACCCGAACATGCCACTCGATGCCGTCTTGACGCTGTTTCCAAGACTGGAGCCGCTTCTGTACAGGCAAAGTGTCGCCCTCAGCGGCGGCGAGCGTCAGCTTCTTGCAATTGCCCGCGCAATTGTCCGTTCTCCACATCTGCTTGTGCTCGATGAGATGACCGAAGGCGTCCAGCCTTCCATCGTAGATGAGATCGCAGAGCGATTGCGCCTGTTGCAACAGCAGCGGAACATAAGCATGTTGATTGTCGATCAGGACCTAGCCTTCGTAGCCGCGCTTTGCACGCGCGCTTTAGTGATGCAAAAAGGGACAATTCTCAAGGAAGTCACTCCTGCGCAGCTCATCACCGAGAATGTTTTGGGCGGATTTGTTTCTGCTTGATTGAGTTATTGCCTTCAGATGGTCCGGACGCGCGCGTTCGAGCCGTCTCTTCAGGCGCCAAATGGTCTATCACCAAATCAAAGGCGGAAGAAGGCATCGTTTGTTCTCCTTTTAGTAGTCCGTCTCCACATAAACCCCCGAGCAGTCATAAGCGACTGCTGCCGCCGTTGCCCCGTTGTTCATAAACAGCCGGGGTGACAGGAACTGCGTGTTGGCAGGCAGGTCGGCGGTGATCTCCTGCTCGAATACCGCGCCGGAAACCTCGTCGACCACCCGCACCCAGACCGAACTGCCATTAGGCGGTGCCGCGATGAGCAGGGTCAGCACCCCACCCGTCGCGATGCCGAAACTCGCCCCCATGTCGGTCAGCGTCGGCGCGCCGGTGCCATCGTTTGCGACCAGCTGCCAGCGGGTGTGCGTGCCGCGCTGGAAGCCGATGCCGATGCAGTTGATGGCGGCGGCCAGCGTCAGGGTGGTGGCCAGCGCAGCGGTCGAGCCATAGAGGCCGAAGAACCCCATCCCGGTCGCCTGCAGGGTCGTCAGCGAAATCCGCGTGACGAAGGTCCAGCCACCGAGGCCCGCCGCGTTGCCGCGCCAGCAGGCCCAACCGGCAGAACGCTGGTCGGCGGCCG
>CAZVIS010000115.1:639-8828 GCA_964627355.1 uncultured Rhodobacterales bacterium | reverse complement strand
CGGGCCTATGAGGTCAATGCGGTGATCCTGCCCGCGCCCTCGGTCATCGCGGCGGGGATTCCCGAGGCCTTGCCGATGCTGCGGGACGACTTCTATCAGACCTTCGTCAAGGGGGCGCTGTCGGGGTATCTCATGGGCTGCTCGGCGGCGGTGATCGTGGCGGTGCTGATTGATCGGTCGCCGTTCCTGACGCGGGGGTTGTTGCCGGTGGGGAACTTTGTGGCGGCCCTGCCCATCGTGGGGGTCGCGCCGATTCTGGTGGCGTGGTTCGGGTTCGACTGGCAGTCGAAGGCAGCGGTGGTCGTGGTGCTGGTGTTCTTTCCGGTGCTGGTGAACACGGTGGCGGGGTTGGCGGCGACGGACCGGCTGGGGCGGGATCTTATGGCGACCTGGGGGGCGGGGTATTGGCAGGCCTTGTTCAAGATGCGGCTGCCGGCGGCGATGCCCTTCATCTTCAACGGGTTGAAGATCGGCACAACCTTGGCGCTGATCGGGGCGATTGTGGCTGAATATTTCGGCAGTCCGATCGTCGGGATGGGCTTTCGCATCTCGACCGGGGTGGGGCGGCTGGACATGGCGCTGGTCTGGGCCGAGATCGCGGTTGCGGCGCTGGCGGGTTCGGCCTTCTATGGGCTGGTGGCGTGGATCGAGCGGCGGGTGACGTTCTGGCATCCGTCGCAACGGGTTTAAGGCAAGCCCCGGGGATAGGGGCACAACAGGGGAGTACGACGATGAAGCGGATTCTGACGGGGATGTTCGTGCTGGCGGCGGGTGCCGTGCAGGCCGAGGATGTGACGCTGCAGCTCAAGTGGGTCACGCAGGCGCAGTTCGCGGGCTACTATGTGGCACAGGCGAAGGGCTTTTACGAGGAAGAGGGCCTGAACGTCACGATCAAGCCGGGCGGCCCGGACATCGCGCCGACTCAGGTGATCGCCGGCGGTGGCGCGGATGTGGTGATCGACTGGATGCCGTCCGCGCTGGCCGCGCGGGAGGCGGGGCTGCCGCTGGTCAACATTGCGCAGCCGTTCAAGTCGTCGGGGCTGATGCTGACCTGCCTCAAGGAGTCCGGGATCGCGGCGCCGACCGATTTCGCGGACAAGACGCTTGGCGTCTGGTTCTTCGGCAACGAGTATCCGTTCCTGTCGTGGATGAGCACGCTGGGCTACAAGACAGATGGCTCGGCCGGAGGCGTGACGGTGCTGAAGCAGGGCTTCAACGTCGATCCCCTGCTGCAGAAGCAGGCGGCCTGCGTGTCCACGATGACCTACAACGAATACTGGCAGGTGATCGATGCGGGGATCGCGCCCGAGGATCTGGTGACCTTCAAGTATGAAGAGCAGGGGGTCGCGACGCTGGAGGATGGCCTCTATGTGCTGGAGGACAAGCTGGCGGACCCGGCCTTTGTTGAGAAGATGGTGAAGTTCGTGCGCGCGAGCATGAAGGGCTGGAAGTATGCCGAGGCAAACCCGGACGAGGCCGCGATGATCGTGCTGGAGAATGACGAGACGGGCGCGCAGACCGAGCAGCACCAGAAGCGGATGATGGGCGAAGTGGCGAAGTTGACCGCCGGATCGACCGGTGCGCTGGACGTGGCAGCGGCGGAGCGGACGGTGGCGACGCTGCTGGCGGGCGGGTCGGATCCCGTGATCTCGAAGGCACCCGAGGGGGCCTGGACGAGCGTCATCACGGATGCCGCGCTTAAGTGACGGGTTGAGAACGGCGGGGGCGCGTCCTGTCGTGGGCGCGCCCTTTTGCATATGCGGTCAGGGGGCGCTCGCGCCCCGTCTTGGCCGGGCGGCCAATTCACCCCCTGAGGATATTTGGGAACAGAAGAAGTGAAAATTTGATTTGGGGAGATTTCGGCCCGGTCTGTAAACAGTTGCCTCGGATTATCCGGGGTTTGTAAAGGCGCCGGGCGCATGGCATCCTGCAGGGGCGGAGGGCCTGCGGATGGCGGTGGCGGCGCTGGTAGGACGGCGGGTGCGCGAGCGGCGGCTGGCGCTTGGGCTGCGGCAGGCCGGCGTCGCGCGGGCCGCCGGAATTTCGGCGGCCTACCTCAACCTGATCGAGCATGACCGCCGGCGTGTGGGGTCGGAGGTGCTGGAACGGCTGGCGACCGCGCTCGGGGTCGCGCCGGCGGCGCTGACCGGCGGGCAGGATGCTGCGTTTCTGGACGAGTTGCGCGCGGCGGCCGCCGAAGGGGGAATGGCCGCGCCGGACCTTGCGCTTGTCGAGGAGGTCCTCTCGCGCTTTCCTGCCTGGGCGGGGCTGGTCGTCATGCAGGCGCGGCGGGTCGCGGCGCTGGAGCGGGCGGTGGCCGCGTTGAACGACCGGATCGGACAGGACCCGCACCTGTCGGCGGCTTTGCATGAGGTCCTGTCGGCGGCGAGTTCGGTGCGATCCACGGCAGCGATCCTTGCGGAAAGCGAGGAGATCGATCCGGATTGGCGCCGCCGCTTTCATGCAAACCTGCATCAGGACAGCGAGCGGCTGGCCGCGGGCGCCGAGGCGCTGGTGGGATATCTCGACGGCGAGGCGGGGGCCGAGGTGGCCGTGACGGGGCCGCAGGAGGAGGTCGAGGCGTGGCTCGCGGCACGGGGCTGGCATCCGGCAGAGGAACAGGCCGAGGAGATTGCGCGCGAGGTTGCGGCCCTGCCCTCGGCCGCGGCACGGGCGTTGGCGGGGGCGCATGTGGCGCAGGCCTGGCGCGATGCCGCGGCGATGCCGATGGAGGCGGTGGAACAGGCGGCGGGCGATCCCTTGCGGCTGGCGGCGGCCTGTGGCGTGGGCGCGCTGGCTGCGATGCGCAGGCTTGCAACCGTGCCCGGGGCCGAGATGGGGCTGGTCGTCTGCGATGCGGCGGGGGCGTTGGTCTTTCGCAAGGGGGTGGCGGGGTTTCCGGTGCCGCGCGGCGGGGCGGCCTGCGCGCTGTGGCCGCTTTTCGCGGCGCTTGGGCGGCCCGGAGTTGCGGTGGAGGCACTGGCCGAGGTGCCCGGTCTTCTGCCGCTTCGGTTTCACCTGAGGGCCTTTGCCGAAGTGGCGCATCCGATGGGCTTCGGCGGACCGGAAGTGCGGCAGGCGGGGATGCTGATTGCGCCCACGGGCGCGGGCGGTCCGGCGCTCGCCATCGGCGGCACCTGCCGGATCTGCCCGCGCGCCGCCTGTCCCGCCCGGCGCGAGCCCTCGCTGGTCAGCGAGGTGGCCTTGCGCTGAGATTTTGACAGCGGGCGGATTCGCGCCGATAGTCAGAGCGAGGGGAGGCGGACCGCGGGGGAGGCGGGCCGACGCGGCAGAGGGGACGGGCTTTGCCCGGTGCTGTGCCCTTGGGAGGAGGGACCGTGATGCAGACAGAGGCCCGGCATGTTCTTCTGATCGAGGACGAGGCGAACATCGCCGAGGCGATCCGCTTTGTGCTGATGCGCGATGGATGGCAAGTGACGACGCATGGCGACGGGCATGACGCGCTGGCGCGGGTGCGCGAGGCGCGGCCGGACCTTGTCATTCTGGACGTCATGTTGCCGGGGCAGTCGGGGTTCGACATCCTGACCGCGCTGCGGGCGGACCCCGCAACCGTGGACCTGCCCGTCCTGATGCTGACCGCCAAGGGACAGGCGCGGGACCGCGAGGCGGCGGCACGGGCGGGGGCCAGCCGGTTCATGACCAAGCCTTTTTCCAACGCCGAGATGCTGGCCGAAGTGCGGGCGCTGGTCGGGGCGGCATGAAGCGGCCCGGCCCGGTGTTCCTACCCGCGCAGGGCTATCGCTTGCGCCGCCTGCATGATGCTGCCCGGTTGGTGCCGGTATTCGGGGTGGTGCTGTTCCTGCTGCCGGTCCTGTGGTCCCCGGCCGCAACCGAGGCGCGGGATACCGCACCGGATGCGATCTACCTCTTCGGGGTCTGGGCAGGGCTGATCCTTGTTGCAGCGCTGCTGTCGCGGGGCCTGGCGGCGTCTGCGTCGAAGCCTGCGGACGACGACTGATGCCGTTCAACGTCCTTGTCGCGGCCTCGCTCGCCTATGTCGCGTTCCTGTTTGCCGTGGCCTTTGCGGTGGAGCGGCGGGGGGCGGCGGGGTGGTTGCGGTCACCCCTGGTCTATACGCTGTCGCTGTCGGTCTATTGCACGGCGTGGACCTTTTATGGCGCGGTCGGATACGCGGCGCGGTCGGGGCTGGAGTTCCTGACGATCTACCTTGGCCCCACGCTGGTCTTTGTCGGCTGGTGGTGGGTGTTGCGCAAGCTGGTGCGGATCGGGCGGCAGGCGCATGTGACCTCGATCGCTGACCTGATTTCGGCGCGCTATGGCAAGTCGAACCTCCTCGGCGTGATCGTCACGCTGCTGTGCGTGGTGGCGGCGACGCCCTACATCGCGTTGCAATTGCAGTCGATCTCGCTGTCTTTCGGGGTCTTCGTGCAGGACGCGCCGGAGGGGTTTGCGACGCAAGGCACCTCGACTGCGATATGGGTGGCGGGGGGCCTTGCGCTGTTCGCGATCCTGTTCGGGACGCGGAACCTGGATGCGAACGAGCGCCATGTGGGGATCGTGACGGCGATTGCGGTCGAGGCGGTGGTCAAGCTGGTCGCGCTGATTGCCGTCGGGATCTTCGTGGTCTGGGGGCTGGCGGGGGGCGTGGGCGACATGCTGGACCGCATCGACCAGTCGGCGATCGCCGACTGGGACTTGCAGACCTCTCGTTGGGCCGGGCTGATCTTCACCTCGGCCGCCGCCGTGATCTGCCTGCCGCGCATGTTCCAGGTGCTGGTGGTCGAGAATGTCGAGGAGCGGCATCTGGCCACCGCAAGCTGGGCTTTCCCGCTGTACCTGATGCTGATGAGCCTTTTCGTGATCCCCATTGCCGTGATGGGGTTGGAGCGGATGCCTGCCGGCGCGAACCCGGATCTGTTCGTGTTGACGCTGCCCCTTTCGGAGGGGCAGGGGGGCCTTGCGATGCTGGCCTTTCTTGGCGGGTTTTCCAGCGCAACGTCCATGGTGATCGTCGAGGCGCTGGCCCTTGCCACGATGGTGTCGAACCATGTGGTGATGCCCCTGTGGCTGAGGCTTTGGCCCGAGAAGGCGGTGTCGGGTGACGTGCGGCAGGTCATCATCCTGTCGCGGCGGCTGTCCATCGCGGGGGTGCTGGCGCTTGGTTATGCCTATTTCCGCATGTCGGGCGGGTCGTCGGCGCTGGCCTCCATCGGGTTGATCGCCTTTGTCGGGGTGGCGCAGATCCTGCCCGCGCTGATCGGGGGCATCTTCTGGCGGGGGGCGACGCGGGCGGGGGCGGCGGTGGGTCTGACGCTGGGGTTTGCGGTCTGGGCCTGGACGCTGTTCCTGCCGTCCTTCGGGCCTGATGCGGCGCTGCCTGCGGCGGTGCTGGTCGAGGGGCCATGGGGCATCGGCTGGCTGCGGCCCGGGGCGCTGTTCGGGATCGAGGGCGTGGACCCGCTGATCCACGCGCTCTTCTGGTCGCTGGCGCTGAATGCGTCGGGGTTCGCGCTGCTGTCCATCGTCACCTTCCCGGGGCCGGTGGAGCGGATGCAGGGCGCGGCCTTTGTAAACGTGTTTGAAGAAGGGGCGGATCCCGGCGGGTGGGCACGCGGGATGGCCGAGCCCGAGGCGCTCTTGGTCACCGCGCAACGCATCCTGGGGGACGAGGCCGCGCAGGCGATGTTCGAGGCCGAGGCAAAGCAGCAGGGCAAACAGGGCATGCTGCCCGACCCCACCCCCGGCTTTATCGCGGGGCTGGAGCGGCGGATGGCGGGGTCGGTCGGGTCGGCCACCGCGCATGCGATGATAAGCCAGATCGCGGGGCGCGCGGCGGTGACGGTCGAGGATCTGATGGCGGTCGCCAGCGAGGCCGCCCAGATCATGGAATACTCGGCGCAGCTTGAGGCGCGCGAGGCGGAACTGACGCGCACCGCCCGCGCCCTGCGCGAGGCCAACGAGAAGCTGACGGCGCTGTCCGTGCAGAAGGACGCCTTCCTCAGCCAGATCAGCCATGAGCTGCGGACCCCCATGACCTCGATCCGCGCATTCTCCGAGATCCTGATGGAAGGCGGGATGCCTGCTGAGCAGACCGCGCGCTATGCCGGGGTGATCCATGACGAGGCGATCAGGCTGACGCGGCTCCTCGACGACCTGTTGGATCTGTCGGTCCTCGAAAGCGGGACGGTGCAGTTGCACATCGGGCTGACGAGTTTGCGCGAGGTCATCGACCGGGCGCTGGCGGCGGCGGGGCATCAGCGGTCCTCGCGCCCCTTTACCGTCCACCGGGACTCGGGGGCCGAGGAGATTTTCGTCAAGACCGACGGCGACAGGCTGGCGCAGGTGTTCATCAACCTGATCTCGAACGCGAGGAAGTATTGTGACGCCGAAACCCCCGAGTTGCGCATCGCCGTGCGGCATCGGGCCGGGCGGATCACCGTGGATTTCATCGACAACGGGCGCGGGATCCCGCAGGGCAAGCAGGCGCTGATCTTCGAGAAGTTCGCGCGGCTGACCGATCACACCCGCGCCGGAGGGGCGGGCCTCGGCCTTGCGATCTGCCGCGAGGTCATGGCGAACCTGGGCGGTACGGTGGCCTATCTGCCGGGGCAGGGGGGGGCCGCCTTTCGCGTGACCCTGCCCCTGCGGCTGGAACGCGCCGCCTGAGGCGCGGGCGTTAACGTCCTGTTCAGCAGCCCGTGTCAGGAAGGGACGGCAGGGCTTTCGGGATGCGGGGCAAAGACGCCATGGTCGGGCTACGGTCGTTCTTGCAGGCGCGGCAGGGGTCTGCGGTACAGGAGGCCGGCGCCTACGGGTGGCCGACAGCCTTGGCGCGGGCGGCGCGCGATGCGGCCGGGCTGGCCGTGACGGTCACGTCATGCCAGGCTAGGGTCTGCTCGTTGGGCGAGGTGCTGGAGCTTTTGCCGGACCTGTCGCTGGTCGCGATGGTCAACGGGCCGGGCGGTTCCTTGGGGGTCATGGTGCTGGCGCCGCCAGTCCTGTCGGGCACGGTGGAATGGCAGACCCTGGGCCGCGTGATGCCACATGCCCCCGTGGCGCGCAAACCGACCCGGACCGATGCCGTGCTTGTTCAGCCGATGATCGACCGGGCGCTCTATGGCCTTGGCGCGGCGGTCGATGGCACCGACGACATGATCTGGGCGGCGGGCTTTCGCTATGGATCGTGCCTTGAGGATGCTCGGGCGCTGGCGCTGATCCTGGAGGATGTGCCCTACCGGCTGCTTACGGCGCAGGTGGCGCTGGCGGGCGGCACGAAAGACGGTGTGGTCCTTCTGGCTCTGCCGGCCGAGGGGCGCGGCCCGGCCCCGCCCCCGCGCGAGGACCTGTCCGAGGCGGCGGCGGCGATGGTCTTTCAGGCCGCGCTGGCCGAGCAGGTGAACGCGGCCAAGATCAGCATGGACGCGGTGATCGCGCGCGTGTCGCTGCCGCTGTCGGAGGTGCTCGCCCTGACGGCGGGAGAACTGCTGCACCTGCCCGGCGCCACGACCGACCGCATCGATCTTGAGGTGCCGGGATGCGCCCGGACGGCGGGTGGCAAGCTGGGGCAGGCGCGCGGCATGCGCGCGGTACGCGTGCAAGAGGAGGCGCAGCCTGTTCCCCGGACCGAGGGCGACCTCGCGCCTGGCCTTGCAACGGTGGAAGAGACGATGCGAAAGACGGGAACGCGCTGACGGTCTGCGCTGGCCGGACCGGGGCACGACCTCCACCCTGCGCGACGACGAAGGCCGGGTAGGGTGACCTGTCGGTGAACGAGACCCCGTCCCGGGCTTGACCCGGGACCTCGCGCAGGTGCCGCTGCGCCGGTGGCAGGTGGAGGCGCTGGCGCATGGCCGGCGCGGGGTTGCCCGAACGACATGCCCCAGCGGTCGTCGGCCTTGCCACAGGTGGTCGTAAGCTAGCGCCCCGCCAGCGCCTCGATCTGGGCGCGCAGGTGGCCCAGCTGATAGCCGAAGCGGGCCGGGATGCCGATCAGGTCATCCGTCGGCATCTTGCCTGCATGGGCCAGCGCCCAGACCACCGAGGACCGGTTGCCGCTGGCGCAATAGGCAAGGACCGGTCCTGTCGCGGCCTCGATCGCTGCGGCCTGGGCGGTCACGTTCTCCATCGTCAGCGCGCCGCCGATCACCGGGTTGGCGATAAAGGTCAGCCCCGCCGCCTCGGCCGCGCGGCGCATCGCTTCGGTGTGC
>CAZVIS010000115.1:0-629 GCA_964627355.1 uncultured Rhodobacterales bacterium | reverse complement strand
CGGTGTGCAGATCGCCCGGTATTTCGCCGTCGGGGCGGTTGTCGATCACGGGCGTGACGCCGGCGGCGCGGATCGCGGGCAGGTCCTCGGGCGCGATCTGGGGGGCCACGGCATAGCTGTCGGTCAGGCGGCGGAGGTCGAGCATGGACGGTCCTTCAGGCTGGGCGGGCGGGTGGCCAGAGGCGGCGCAACGCCGGTTGCGCGACCATACCCGCCGCCATCGCCAGAAGAAAGACCACGCCCCCTGTCCCGCCAAAGCTGACCGAGGCCATGGCGGGCCCGGGGCAGAGGCCCGCCAGGCCCCAGCCGATCCCGAAGAGGACCGAGCCTGCGATCAGGTCCGGCGCCAGTGCCGCGCCCTGCACAGGCGGGACGCCATGCAGGCGCCAGGCCACCGCCATGGGCAGGATCGCGCCGCCCATCACGAAGGCCAGCGTCGGGTCCCAGGCGCCGAGCACGTCGAGAAAACCCTGAACGCGCGCCGTGTCGGTCATCCCTGAAAGAAGAAGCCCCGCCCCGAACAGTCCGCCCGCCAGAAACGCCGTCAGCAAGCGCATCAGATCATCCCCCAGACGTGGCGCAGCAGACCGACCGTTACCGCGCCCGCGCCGATATAGGACAGCGTCGCC
>CAZVIS010000114.1:6753-8860 GCA_964627355.1 uncultured Rhodobacterales bacterium | reverse complement strand
GGCTTGCCGGTGCGGGGGTCCACCGTACCCTTGGCCATCGGCACCATGGTGATGCAGTTGTCCACCGGGCAGACGTTGACGCAGAGGTTGCAGGCCACGCATTCGTCGTCCATCACCTCGAACACGCGGCCCGGCTTCATCGCGATGGCCTGGTGGCTGGTATCTTCACACGCCGCATAGCAGCGGCCGCATTTGATGCAGGCGTCCTGGTCGATGTGGGCCTTGGTCACGTAGTTGAGGTTGAGCTGGTTCCAGTCGGTGACGTTCGGGACGGCGCGACCGATCAGCGCCTCCACCGAAAGCTGCTTTTCGTCGAGGTATTGCGACAGGCCCGAGATCATCTCTTGCACGATCTTGAAGCCATAGGTCATGGCGGCGGTGCAGACCTGCACGTTGCCGGCGCCAAGGGCCATGAATTCCGCCGCATCGCGCCAGGTGGTGACGCCGCCGATGCCGCTGATCGGCAGGCCGCGCGTTTCGGGCGCGCGGGCGATTTCGGACACCATCGAGAGGGCGATAGGTTTCACCGCCGGGCCGCAATAGCCGCCGTGGACGCCCTTGCCGTCGATCATCGGTTCGGGGCTGAAGGCATCGAGGTTGACGGAAGTGATCGAGTTGATGGTGTTGATGAGGCTGACGGCATCGGCGCCGCCACGCTTGGCCGCCTCGGCCGGTTTCCGGACATCGGTGATGTTGGGGGTGAGTTTCACGATGCAGGGCATGCGGGAGTGCTGCTTGACCCAGCGGGTGACCATCTCGATGTATTCCGGCACTTGCCCCACGGCGGACCCCATGCCCCGCTCGCTCATCCCATGAGGACAGCCGAAGTTGAGCTCGACCCCGTCGCAGTCGGTTTCCTCGACCCGTTTCAGGATGGCCTTCCAGGATTCCTCGTCGCAGGGGACCATCAGGCTGACGACCATCGCGCGGTCGGGCCAGGCGCGTTTCACGCGCTTGATCTCGTCAAGGTTGGTCTGAAGCGGGCGGTCGGTGATGAGTTCGATGTTGTTCAGGCCCAGAAGGCGACGGTCGGCGCCCCAGACCGCGCCGTAGCGGGGGCCGTTGACGTTGACGACGGGCGGCCCTTCGGCCCCCAGCGTCTTCCACACGACGCCGCCCCAGCCCGCCTGGAACGCGCGCACGACGTTGTATTCCTTGTCGGTCGGGGGCGCGGAGGCAAGCCAGAAGGGGTTCGGGGACTTGATGCCGACGAAGGTGGTGGCGAGGTTGGCCATGTCAGACTCCCTGGCGTTGTGTGGGGTGGAGGGGCCGGAGGGGGGGCCAGCCCCCCGTCGCCAAGGGCGACTCCCCCCGGGATACTTGGACCAAGATGAAGGTCAGAAGCCGAGGATACGGTAGGCAAAGGCAATCAGGCTGCCGCCGACGAGACCCGTGGCCAGCATCGCGGCGGCCCAGGCGATGCCTCCCGCCGCATTCCAGGGGGTGAAGCGGGCCAAGGGCATCGGGGCCATGCCGCACATCAGGAAGACCACGGGGCGCAAGGGGCCGAAGAAATGGCCGATGACGATGGCGAAGGGGCCCCAGCGGTTGAACGCGGCGCGGCCCTTGGCCGTAAGTTCGGGATGGTTGCGCAGCGGCCAGAGGCCGAGGATCCGCGCGCCGTACTGTCGCCCGAGCCACCAGGAGAAGGTCGAGCCGATCAGCGCGCCGATGGCGGCGCCCGCCCAGATCGGCCAGAACGACAACGCTCCGGTCGCGATCAGCGCACCCACGCCGATCAGGATGGCGGTCGAGGGGATGACGATGGAGACCAGCGCCGTCGTCTCCAGCGCGGCGAACACCAGCGCGATCCAGAAGGCCCAGGGCCGGTTCGCCTCGATGAAGGCGATCACTTGGCTGACAAGGGCATCCATCGGCCGCCTCGCTGCGTTGCGGCGGGAGGGGTAGCCCGGCGTGGGGAGCGGCGCAAGCCGTCATGCGGCGCCTGTGAGGGTGGCGTGGATATCCTCGGCGGCATCGCGCCCTTCGGCGACGGCGGTGACGGTCAGGTCCTCGCCCCCTGCCGCGCAGTCGCCGCCCGCCCAGACACCGGGCAGCGAGGTGCGGCCCGCCCCGGTGACGGCGATCTTGCCGCCGTCCAGCGCCA
>CAZVIS010000114.1:0-6653 GCA_964627355.1 uncultured Rhodobacterales bacterium | reverse complement strand
TCGCGGCCCACGGGGACCGCGCTTTTGTCAGCCGCCTGCCGGAGGTCCGCGATGAAATCGACGGCGTCGGTCGCGCGTTCCTCTCCCGGGGCGCGCAGGGCGTTGACCCCGGCGAGGCCCATACCGAGGAATACCGCGTCATGGCTGTTGCGGAGGCTGTCGAGGGTGAAGTCGCGGCCAAGGGCCTTGCCCGTCTCGATGGTGATGCCGCCGATAGCGAGGAGCCAATCGACCTCGGCCTGCGCGAAGCCGCCCGTCGTCTTGTAGGTGGCGATTCCGTATTCGTTGAGGCCGCCGGGTTTGGGGCGGGCGTCAAAGATTGTCACATCATGGCCGTGCATCGCCAGACGGTGCGCGCAGGCGAGGCCTGCGGGGCCGGCGCCGACGACCGCGACACGCTTGCCGGTCCGGGCCGCGCGGGTGAAGGGGTGGCACTGCGCCATCGCGGTATCGGTGGCAAAGCGTTGCAGGCGGCCGATCTCGACCGGCTTGCCCTCGGCCGCCTCGCGCACGCAGGCCTCTTCGCACAAGGTTTCGGTCGGGCAGACGCGGGCGCACATGCCGCCGAGGATGTTCTGCTCCCAGATCGTCTTCGCGGCAGCCTCTGCCGTGCCGGTGGCGATCTGGCGGATGAAGAGGGGGATGTCGATGGAGGTCGGGCAGGCCGTCACGCAGGGCGCGTCATAGCAGAAATAGCAGCGGTCGGCGGCCACCCGCGCCTCGTGCCGGTCGAGCGGGGGCTCGTGGTCGGCGAAGTTCGACTCATAGGCGGTGGCGGGCAGACGCCCCGGCACAACGCCGGGCGTCAGCGGGCTGTTCGGCATGGCGCGGACGCTCCCTGTCTTTCGTTTTCAAAACGCTGTCACAGGGACGTTATTTTATCAAACGGTAAATTCCTTGGGCGACTCCATCGCTGGGCAGTTGCCCGAAAAAGCGGCAGCTAAGGCGGCTTTTCACCCCAAGGGCCATGGCCTATAAGCGAACAGACCATCCGAACCGGCCCCGAGAGGCCGGACACCAGAACCGCCGACCGCCCGAGGACCCGCATGAGCAAACATTCCACCGACGCCGACGTGGCTTTCATCCAGGCGCTGGCCGAGCTGTTGAACAAGAACGAGCTGACGGAACTGAGCGTCAAGCGCGAGTATGGCGAGGATGACAGCCTTGAGGTGCGGGTGGTCAAGACGCCTGCGGCGGTGATGCAGGCGGCGTCCGCGCCGGTCTATGCGGCGGCCCCTGTGGCGGCTGCTGCGCCCGCCGCCCCGGCACCCTTGGCGATGCCCGAAGATCCGACGCAGCATCCCGGCGCCGTGACCTCTCCCATGGTGGGCACGGTCTATATGTCGGCGGAACCGGGGGCTGCGCCCTTTGCCCCCATCGGCGCCACGGTGACCGAAGGCCAGACGCTTCTCATCATCGAGGCGATGAAGACGATGAACCACATCCCCGCGCCGCGGTCCGGTGTGGTCAAGCGCATCCTGGTCGAGGATGGCAGCCCCGTCGAATACGGTGCCCCCCTGATGATCGTGGAGTGAGCCCACGATGTTCGAGAAAATCCTGATCGCGAACCGGGGCGAGATTGCCCTGCGCGTGATCCGTGCCGCGCGGGAAATGGGGATCAAGACGGTCGCCGTCCATTCCACCGCCGACACCGACGCGATGCATGTGCGGCTGGCGGACGAGTCGGTCTGCATCGGGCCTGCGCCCAGTTCCGAAAGCTATCTGTCGAAGGCCGCCATCATCAGTGCCTGCGAGATAACGGGGGCGCAGGCGGTGCATCCGGGGTACGGGTTCCTGAGCGAAAACGCGGCCTTTGCGCAGGCGCTGGAGGATCACGGCATCACCTTCATCGGGCCGTCCGCCGAGCATATCCGGATCATGGGCGACAAGATCACCGCCAAGGAGACGGCCAAGGCTTTGGGCATCCCGGTGGTGCCGGGGTCGGATGGGGGCGTGGCGGATTTCGAGACGGCGATCGGGGTTGCGGCGGGCATCGGCTTTCCGGTCATCATCAAGGCGACCGCCGGGGGTGGCGGGCGCGGGATGAAGGTCGCGCGCAATGCCGAGGAGCTGGAGATTGCCTTCCGGACCGCGCGGAGCGAGGCGAAGAACGCTTTCGGCAATGACGAGGTCTATATCGAGAAGTACCTGCAAAAGCCGCGGCACATCGAGATTCAGGTCTTCGGCGACGGCAAGGGCAAGGCGGTGCATCTGGGAGAGCGGGACTGTTCCCTCCAGCGCCGCCACCAGAAGGTCTTCGAGGAGGCCCCGGGCCCCGCGATCACGCCCAAGATGCGCGCCGAGATCGGCAAGGTCTGTGCCGATGCCGTGTCCAAGATCAACTACATCGGCGCAGGCACCATCGAGTTCCTCTATGAGGACGGGAAGTTCTACTTCATCGAAATGAACACCCGGCTGCAGGTCGAGCATCCGGTAACCGAATACATCTTCGGCGTGGATCTGGTGCGAGAGCAGATCCGGGTGGCGGCGGGGCTGCCGATGTCGTTCACCCAGGACGAACTGGAAATCAACGGCCACGCCATCGAGGTGCGGATCAACGCCGAGAAACTGCCGAACTTCTCGCCCTGCCCGGGGAAGGTGCGGATGTTCCATGCGCCCGGCGGCTACGGGGTGCGGATGGATTCGGCCCTCTATTCCGGCTATTCGATCCCGCCCTATTACGACAGCCTGATCGGCAAGCTGATCGTCCACGGCCGCGATCGGCCCGAGGCGCTGGCCCGCCTGCATCGCGCGCTGAACGAGTTGGTGGTGGACGGGATCGAGACGACGGTGCCCCTGTTTGAGGCGCTGCTGGCCGAGCCCGACATCCAGAACGGGGATTACACGATCCACTGGCTGGAGAAGTGGCTGGAGCGGACCTTCGCGCCGAAGGCTTGATCTGGCGAAACACCAGCGCGCGGGGAACAGCGAAGGCACTGCCTTCGCCCCGCGCCGGCGGGACGATGCCGCCCGATCGTCACCACAAGCACACCAGAGGCCTGCGCCGGCCTGGCGGGCGCATCTGCGCCTGCCACGGGCAGACAGGCGCAGGCCGGAACGCCAATGCGTCCGGGCGGTCACGAGGATAGGGCAGCGCGTGGCAGAGGCGATGGCCTCTGCCCTGGGGGCGTGGACTTCTCAAGGACGCGGGAGAGTCCTATCCTTCCCCCCATGCGCCCCTCGCCCCATCCTCGCATCACCCCGGAAACCCTGCTGCGCGGCTATGCCATGGGCATCTTTCCGATGGCAGAGGGGCGGGACGAGCCGACGATCCACTGGGTGGACCCGAAGAAGCGCGGCATCTTTCCTCTGGGCGGGTTCCGCATCTCGCGGTCGCTGTCGCGGGCCATCGCAGCGCCGGACTATGCGGTCAGCGTGAACCGCGACTTTGCCGGGGTGCTTGAGGGCTGTGCGGATCGCGAGGAGACATGGATCAACGGCGAGATCCATGCGCTGTACATGGCCCTTCACCGGGCAGGCTTTGCGCATAGTCTAGAGATCACCACGGCCGAAGGCCTGATGGGCGGGGTCTATGGCGTCACGCTTGGCGCGGCGTTCTTCGGCGAATCGATGTTCTCGCGCCGGACGGATGCGTCAAAGGTGGCGCTGGCATGGCTGGTGCACCGCTTGCGCGCCGGGGGCTTCACCCTTTTCGACACGCAGTTCCTGACGCCGCACCTTGCCAGCCTTGGCGCCATCGAGATCCCGCGCGCCGAGTATCACCGCAGGCTGGAGGCGGCGCTTTCAGGCAAGGCAAGCTTTACGCCCCACGGCTATAGCCCGGACCGTCACTCGGTCAGGCAGCGCAGGACCCAGACATCGTAGCGCCCGTGGTCCATCGCGGACAGGGCGGGCGACTCGGCAATCATCCAGCCGGAATAGACCGGGTCCGGCAGCAGGCTGTCCATGATGACCAGATGCGCAAAGGCATCGGTTGGCACGCCACCTTCAGGAAAGCGACAATCGTCCAGCAGGATCGACAGGCGCCCGGTCTGGCCGACCTGCCCGCGCGACAGTTCCAGATCGCCCGTCGCCCCCGAGACCTTGTCAAGCCAGCGAACCACCGCACCCGTCCCGGCGGTCGCACGGCCCACATCGCCGGTCCCAGCCTCGGGCAAGGCCACGCCTTCGCCCTCGGGCAGGGGTGTCCCCTCGGGCAGTGGTGCAGCCTCGTCCTGCGCGAAGGCGGGCCAGGCGGCCAGCAGCAGCACCATCGAGGCCCGCAGCATCATTCCGTTCCGTCCGCCGCCGGCGCTGCCGCATCGTCGCCGCCCACGAACTTGAGAAGAAGCGTAATCAGGCTGACCGCGCCCTGCGTGTCGAGGATCTCTCCGCCCGGAGGGATGTTGTCCAGCGAACCTCCCGGCAGAATCTCGACGAAATTGCCGCCAAGCAGCCCTTCGGACGAGATCGCGATGGTCGAATCATCGGGGAGCGCGATGCCCTCCTGCACCGAGATCGTGGCGTCGGCATAGAAGGTCTGAGGGTTCAGCGACAGCGCCGTGACGGACCCGACCTTGACCCCGGCAAGCCGGACGTCGGTGCCGACCTGCACCCCCTCGACCGACCGGAAGGACGCGGTCAGCGGGTAGCTGCCGCCAGTCCCGGTGAAACCCGCGCCCTGCGCAGCAAGGACCAGAAATCCTACGGCGACGGCCAGAACCGCGCCGCCCGCCAGCACCTCTGCGCGGCTCTCGCTCATGCCCCTGTCCTGCCTTTCACTCGGGCTGCCACGCCTCGTAGTCCGTCCGCGCGACCGGTTCGGCGCGGCGGATCGACCCGGGCGGGGCATAGGCGGCGGGCGTGCCGGTCAGGTTCTCCTGATGCGGCTTTTCCCAGGCCTTCTTTTTCAGCGGCTTTTCGGTCGGCGGCTGGTCATAGGTGTGGTGGATCCAGCCGTGCCAGTCGGGGCCGATGCGGGACGCCTCCATCTCGCCGTTGTAGATGACCCAGCGGCGCTTGCGGTCGCGCGTCTCGTAATAGATGTTGCCCTGCGCATCCTCGCCGACCTTCACCCCGCGCCGGGCGGTGAAAAGCTGGGTATTGATCGTCTGCCCGTTCCACCACGTCACGGAACGCAAGAGCGTGTCGAGGATGCCCATGCCGGTCTCCTTGTCTGTTGTCCCTGATATGGCGCAGGCGCGCGCCAAGGTCCAGCGCCGCAGAGCGGCATCAGATCATGATCTGCTGACCGATCTCGATCACCCGGTCGGTCGGCAGGCGGTAGAAGGTCGTCGCATCCGCCGCACCGCGCGCCATGCTGACGAAAAGCCCTTCCTGCCAGCGCGGCAGCCCCTCGCGCGGGTGCGAGCGGAAGGACCGGCGTGACAGGAAGAACGAGGTCGCCATGATGTCGAACTTGAGCCCCTGCTTGCGGGCCTTGCCCAAGGCGCGCGGGACGTTCGGCTCTTCCATGTAGCCGAAGGCCATCTCGACCAAGGTGAATCGGTCTGTCAGGCGCGTGATCGTCACGCGCCGGGTGTCGGGCACATAGGGCTCGGTCGCCAGCGTCACCGTTACGATCAGGTTCTGCGCGTGCAGGACCTGGTTGTGCTTGAGGTTATGCGCGAGCGCCGCCGGGGCATAGTCGCGGTCCGAGGTCAGGAACACCGCCGTGCCCGCCACATCCTTGACCCGGCTCGATTTCGCCAGCATGCCCGCCAGCGAGGCCAACGTCACCGTCTCGCGCCGCGCCTGATCCTGCACATGACGCGTGCCGCGTACCCAGGTCCACATCAGCAGACACATGACTGCGGCCATGACGATCGGCACGTACCCGCCCGAGGCGATCTTGGTCGCATTGGCCGACAGGAACAGAAGCTCCAGCCACAAGAGCGGCAGCATGAACGCGGTGACCACCCAGACCGACCACTTCCACGCCTTGACGAACAGGACCGAGGCCAGAAGCGAGGTGATGACCATGTCGCCGGTCACTGCAATGCCATAGGCCGAAGCGAGGTTGGTCGAGGAGCCGAACAGGATCACGAGGAGTACCACGCCAATCAGCAGGACGGTGTTTACGCGCGGCAGGTAGATCTGTCCCTCTTGCGTTTCCGAGGTGTGAAGGATTTCCAGCCGGGGCAGAAGGCCCATGCGGACCGCCTGCTTGAACATAGAGAAGGCGCCCGAGATCACTGCCTGGCTCGCGATCACCGTGGCGGCGGTGGCGAGGATGACCAACGGCAGCAAGAAGCCATCCGGCGCCATCAGGAAGAACGGGTTTTCGGCCTTCTCCGGATGCGCCAGCACCAGCGCCCCCTGCCCCAGATAGCTGAGCGTCAGCGCGGGAAACACCAGCGCATGCCAGGCGATGCGGATCGGCAGCCGGCCGAAGTGCCCCATGTCAGCGTAAAGCGCCTCGCCCCCCGTGACGGCCAGGAACACCGAGCCGAGGACGATCAGCGAGGCGAGGCCGTTGGTGAACAGAAAGCCCACGGCATAGGCGGGGTTCAGCGAAGTCAGGATCGACCAGTCATCGCCGATGTGCATCAGGCCCATCAGGGCCATCACCACGAACCAGACCACCATGATCGGCCCGAAGAAGGCCGAAACCCGCGCCGTCCCGCCCCGTTGCACAAGGAAAAGCACGACGATGATGGCGAGCGTCACCGGCACGACATAGGGGCCGAAGGCCGGGGTCACCAGCGCCATCC
>CAZVIS010000113.1:0-8860 GCA_964627355.1 uncultured Rhodobacterales bacterium | reverse complement strand
ATCTGGTCCGCTTTCGCCAGCCCTGGCTGAAGCCGATGCTGGCCCTGCGGGTGCCGCGGCGGGCGGGATGGGTGTTTCCGGACTGAAGGCCCCGCGTGTCGCACGTGTGGACATCGTGCAGCGTTATAGGAATCAAAGGGTTAGAGGGGTCCCCTTAACCCTTTGTTAGGAACTGCGCACGGGGGCCACGTCAGGGTTCATCCGCCAGACGGTGAAGTTCAGCGCGCCTGCAATGGTCACCCACAGAAGGTACGGCGCGAACATCATCCCAGAGACCGGGTCGATCTGCCAGAAGGCGACTGTCGTCAGCGCCACCGACAGCCACAGCCCGCCCATCACCACCATCGCCGCCCCCATCCTTCGCAGGCCGAAAAACACGGGGGTCCAAAGCGTGTTGAACGCGATCTGAGCGGCCCAGAAGGCCAGTGCCTGCCCAGATCCCGGCAGCACGGCGACGCGCGCCGCCGACCATGCCATCAGGATGTAAAGGATCGACCAGACCAGCGGGAAGACGAAGCCGGGCGGCGTCCAGACGGGTTTACGAAGCGACTTGTACCAGGCCCCGGGCTCGAACATGGCACCCGTCGCGGCAGCGGCCCCGCAGGCGGCGAGGAAGGTTCCGAACAGCAGCCAGTCCATGCGCGACGCTCCTTTTTACACAGAGGTAGTCCTGCCGCAGGGGGTGGCAACGCCACCCCCTGCGGCAGGACATGAGAATGGGGGGCCAGCCCCCCGAACAGGCCGTTCCGGCCCGTTCTCCCCCCGGGGTATTTCGGTCAAGGTGAAATGGAAAGGAAAACCGAGCGCCAACCGGGCGAGGCGGCCGAATGCGGCGGGATCAGCCGCTTGCGGAGGCGGCACCGGGCGCGCGGCGGGCGCGGTCCTGCGCCTCGAGCTGGGCGAGGACGCCGAGGAGGGTTTCGGAGCGGCCCGAGGTCCGCCGCGGGTTGGCGGCGGCCTGGACGAGGAAGGCTGTTTCCGGCGCCGGGCGGGCGTGGAGCGTGGCGGGGGCAGGCATCAGCGTGGTGGCAGCCGCAGCGAGGGCGGATTGTGCGAGGAGCGTGATCTTGCGCCCCTTGGTCGTATGGGCGCGGCGGGTGATGCTGTCGTGGCCGTGGGCGGCAAGGTCGGTGCCGATGGCGCGGTAGATGCGGCGCGCGGCCTCGATCCCCGGGCGGGTGGCGAAGGGCAATGCCGGGACACCGGCGGCGGCGCGGGTGTAGAGGGTGTCGGCCTCGGCGAGGAGGCGGGCGGTGAGGCGGCGGAGGCCGGGGGTGGCGGCGGGGGCTGCAAGGAAGCCCTCGGGCGTCAGGCCTTCTTCGGCGAGCCATTCGGTGGGCAGGTAAAGGCGGCCCTCCAGCGCATCCTCACCCACGTCGCGGGCGATGTTGGTCAGCTGCATGGCAAGGCCGAGGTCGCAGGCGCGGGCCAAGGCATCGGCGTCGCGCACCCGCATCAGGACACACATCATGGCGCCGACGGCAGAGGCCACGCGGGCGGAATAGTCGAGGACGCCCGAGAGCGTGGCATAGCGGCGGCCTGCGGCATCCCAGGCGAGGCCCTCGAGGAGCGCGTCGGGGAGAGTGCGGGGCATCTCGAAGGTTTCCACCACCGCGGCAAAGGCGCGGTCGGGCGCGGCGTTGCGGGGGGTGCCCGCATAGACGCGGTCGAGGCGGTCGCGCAAGGAGAGGACGGCGCGTGTCTTGTCGTGACCTTCGTCCACCGCGTCGTCGGCGATGCGGCAGAAGGCATAGAGGGCAAGCGCCGGATCGCGGACGCGGGCGGGCAAGAGGCGCGAGGCCATGTGGAAGGAATGCGAGCCCACGCGGATCGCGGCGCGGCAGGCCGCCATGTCGGCGGGGGCGATCATTCGGCCGCCAGCCGTTGCGGGGTGACGGCGGGAATGGCGGCGTCGGGGACGAGTTTTCCCAGCACCTCGGCCGAGGCGACGACGCCGGGCAGGCCCGCGCCGGGGTGGGTGCCCGCGCCGACGAGATAGAGGCCCGGCAGTTCCTCGCTGACGTTATGGGGGCGGAACCAGGCGGACTGGAGGATGCGGGGTTCAATCGAGAAGCCCGAGCCGTAGGGCGAGAGGTAGCGGTCGCGGAACGTCTCGGGCGTGAAGACGAGGCTTTCGGTGATTCGTGAAGACAGGCCCGGAAGCAGCCGTTCTTCCAGCACTTTCAGCATCTTCTGGCGGTAGGGTTCGGCCTCGGCCTCCCAGTTTGCGGCATTGTGTCCGAGGTGGGGGACTGGGGAGAGGACATAGAAGGTGTCGTCGCCGGGGGGCGCTGCCGAGGGGTCGGTGACGGTGGGGCGGTGGACGTAGAGGCTCATGTCCGGGGCCAGGCGGCCGCGGATGAAGATGTCGCGGATGTGGTCCTGGTAGCGGGGGCCGACCACGATGGTGTGGTGCCCGACCTCGGGCCACATCTGGCGCGTGCCTTTCGTGCCGAAGTACCAGACGAAAAGGCCCATGGACCAGCGCTGGCGGGCAAGCTTGGCGGTCGTCCAGCGGCGGCGGGGCTGGCGGCGGAGGAGCCGGTCGTAGGTGTGCCCTGCGTCGGCGTTGGAGACGACAACCTCGGCCGGAAGGACGCGGCCATCCGTCAGGCGGACGCCGCGGGCGCGGCCCTGATCGACGAGGATTTCGTCCACCTCGGCGTTCATCAGCATGCGCCCGCCCTGGGACTGGACGACGCGGGCTTGTGCGGCGGCGATGGCGGCGACGCCGCCCATGGCGTAGTGGACGCCGAACGCCTTTTCGAGGTGGTTCACGAGGATGTACATCGAGGTGACGTGGAACGGGTCGCCGCCGATGAAGAGGGGGTGGAAGGACAGGGCAAAGCGCAGGCGCGGGTCGCGGACACGGGCAGCGGCGTGAGCGGCGACCGAGCGGTCGGCGCGCATCAGGCCGAAGGTGGGCAGCACCTTGATCAGGTCCATCAGGCGGTTCATCGGGCGGCGGCCAAGGTCTTCGTAGCCGAAGAGATACCGCGCTTCGCTGTCCTTGAGGAACCGGTCATAGCCGGGAAGGTCGCCGGGCGAGAGGCGGGCAACCTCGGTCCGCATCGCCTCGGTCGCCTGGCGGGCGGTGAAGGTCGATCCGTCAGGCCAGGTGATCTTGTAAAAGGGGTTCATCGGGCGCAGATCGACGTCGGCGTCGAAGTCGCGGCCCGTGGCGGCCCAGAGGTCGCGGAGGGATTGCGGGACGGTGACGATGGTGGGGCCGAGGTCGAAGCGGTGGCCGCCTTGCATGATCGAGGAGCCGCGCCCTCCCGGAACGTCCAGCCGGTCCACCACAGTGACAGCATAGCCCTTGGCGCCAAGGCGCATGGCGGCGGAGAGGCCGCCGATTCCTGCGCCGATCACGATGGCGCGGGACGGGGTGGAGTCGGGATGCGGGGTGCGATCTGTCAACATGGGGCAAAGCATAAACTGTCCATTTTGATTTACAACTCCAACGTCGCGCTGCGGCACAGAGGGACGCGAAGGGCCCCTTCGCGCTTTCCAACCGCCCGAAAACCTGTAAATCTGGCGTTACACTTTGGCCGGGAGGGCCGGATGCAGACGGTGACGCTGAGCCTGTTCCGCTTTGGCACGCTGGCCGACCGGCTGTGGGTTCTGGGGCAGATGGCCACGGCGCGGCTGGCCTTTGCCCGGATGCCCGAGGCGGGGTTCTGGAAGCTGTGCGGATCGGGCACGGGCGAAGGGTTCACGCCGAACCCGAACTGGTCGGTATGGGCGATTCTGGTGGCCTGGCCCGATGCCGGAACGGCGCGAAGGATGGTGGCCGAGGCGCCGATCTATCGGCGCTGGCGCGGACGGGCGGTGGAGGACTGGACGATCCATCTGCAGGCCACTTCCTCTCGCGGGGAATGGGCCGGGCGGGCGCCGTTCGAGGCCTCTGGCTCGTCCGAGGGGCCTTTGGCGGTGCTGACGCGTGCGTCGGTGCGGCCCTCTCGCCTTCTGCGGTTCTGGGGCCGGGCGCCCGGCATCTCGGACCGGATCGGAGCCGACCCAAACGTGGCTTTCAAGATCGGCATCGGCGAGGTGCCGATGCTGCATCAGGTCACCTTCTCGGTCTGGCCCGATGTGGCCAGCATGGCGGCCTTTGCCCATCGTGACGGCCCCCATGCCCGCGCCATCCGCGCCGTGCGCGAGGGCAACTGGTTCCGCGAGGAGCTTTACGCCCGGTTCCGCATTCTGGGGGCCGAGGGCCGCTGGCTTGGCGGCGACCCCCTCTCGCGCCTTCCCATTCCCCTTCCCGCACTGGACGCTGCATGACCGCCATGACCCCCGCCGACGCCGCCGCCGTCTTCCCCTTTTCCGCCATTGTCGGGCAGGAAGAGATGAAGCGCGCCATGGTGCTGACCGCGATCGACCCCGGGATCGGGGGGGTCTTGGTCTTCGGCGACCGGGGGACGGGGAAATCGACGGCGGTGCGGGCGCTGGCAGGGCTGTTGCCGCCCATACAGGCGGTGGCGGGCTGTCCGGTGAATTCGGCGACTGTCGCGGGTGTGCCGGACTGGGCGCAGGTGACGGACACGCGGATCGTGACGAAGCCCACGCCGGTGATCGACCTGCCTTTGGGCGTGACCGAGGACCGGGTGGTCGGCGCCCTGGACATCGAGCGGGCGCTGACGCGGGGGGAGAAGGCGTTCGAGCCGGGTCTTCTGGCGCGGGCGAACCGGGGGTATCTCTATATCGACGAGGTGAACCTCTTGGAGGATCACATCGTCGATCTGCTCTTGGACGTGGCGCAGTCGGGCGAGAACGTGGTGGAGCGGGAGGGGCTGTCGATCCGGCATCCGGCGCGGTTTGTCCTTGTCGGGTCGGGGAACCCCGAGGAAGGGGAATTGCGGCCGCAGCTTTTGGACCGCTTTGGCCTGTCGGTCGAGGTGGTCAGCCCCCGCGACGTGGCAACGCGCGTCGAGGTGATCCGCCGCCGCGATGCGTTCGAGCGGGACCGGGCGGGGTTTCTGAAGATGTGGCGGGAGGAGGATGCGGCCTTGCGCGGGGCGATTCTTGCGGCGCGGGCGGCCCTGCCGGGGCTGGTCACGCCGGAGGGGGTGCTGGAGGATTGCGCCGAGTTGTGCATCGCCTTGGGTTCGGACGGCTTGCGGGGGGAGTTGACCTTGCTGCGGGCCGCGCGGGCGCTGGCGGCGTTCGAGGGGGCCCCGGCGGTCGGGCGGCCGCATCTGCGGGCCGTCGCGCCGAGTGCGCTGCGGCATCGGTTGCGCCGCGATCCTTTGGACGAGGCGGGGAGCGGGGCGCGGGTGATGCGGATGCTGGACGAAGTGCTTCCCGGATGAGCGAGGCTGTCGCCCAGAGCATGGGGGGATTCCTGCCCTGGGCGCGGGCCGAGGTGGCGGTGACGCTGCTGGCGGTGGATCCCGGCGGGCTTGGGGGCCTGTGGGTGCAGGCGCGGGCGGGGGCGGTGCGCGACCGGGTGGTGGCCGCGCTGGCCGCCCTGCCCCGGCCTGTGCGGCGGATCCATCCAGGCATTGCGGACGAGGCGCTTTATGGAGGCGTCGATCTCGCGGCCTCGCTCGCTGCCGGGCGGTCGGTGGCGGCGCGGGGGGTGCTGGCGGATGAGCCTGCGCTGCTGCTCGCCATGGCGGAACGGACGCCGGGCGGGCTGGCGGTGCGATTGGGGCAATGGCTCGACCGTGGGGGCGCGGGCTGCGTGGTGGCGCTGGATGAGAGTGCGGGGCCGGACGAGGGGCTGCCTGCGGCGCTGGCGGATCGACTGGGGTTCTATCTCGACCTGTCGGGGATCGGCTGGGGCGGGTCGCGCGAAATTCGGGTGGATGCGACGCGGCTGGCGGCGACGCGGGCGCGGCTGCCGGGGGTGAGGTTGCCCGAGGGCGCGGCCGAGGCGATGGCGCGCGCGGCGGCATCCTTGGGGATCGCCTCGATGCGGGCACCCTTGCTGGCGCTGGCGGCGGCGCGGGCTTCGGCGGCATGGCGCGGGGGCGATGTGGTCGGCGAGGAGGATCTGGCGCTGGCGGCGGGGCTGGTGCTGGCGCACCGGGCGCTGCCAGAGGCAGAGGTGCCGGAGGAGGAAACGCCGCCGCCACCTGCGGAGGGTGAGGGCGAGACCCCGGCGCCGGACGAGATCACCATCCCCGACGAGATGTTGATCGAGGCGGCGCGGGCGGCTTTGCCCGCCGACCTGCTGGCGCGGTTGGCGGCGGCGCGGGCGGCGCGGGCGGCCAAGGGGGTTTCGGGGACCGGCGATGTGCGGAAGGGCAACCGGCGCGGGCGTCCCCTGCCCTCTCGCCCCGGCCATCCGGACGGGCAGGCGCGGATCGACCCCGTGGCGACCTTGCGCGCGGCGGCCCCGTGGCAGGCGGTGCGGCGGATGCAGTCGCCGGGGCGGACGGGGCTGCTGATCCGACCTTCGGACTTTCGCCTGCGGCGGTTTCAGGAACTGTCGGACCGGGTGCTGATCTTTACCGTCGATGCCTCGGGGTCAGCCGCCTTGGCGCGTCTGGGCGAGGCGAAGGGGGCCATCGAATTGTTGCTCGCACAGGCCTATGCGCGCAGGGACCATGTAGCGCTGGTGGCCTTTCGCGGGACGGGGGCGGAGGTGCTGCTGCCCCCGACGCGGTCGCTGGTGCAGACGAAGCGCAGGCTGGCGGGATTGCCGGGGGGTGGCGGGACGCCTTTGGCTGCGGGCTTGCGGTTGGCAGGTGAGGTCGCAAGGCTGTGCCGCGGGCGCGGAATGACGCCGACAATTGCACTGCTGACCGATGGGCGTGCGAACATTGCGCTGGACGGGCGGGCGGATCGGGGCGCGGCGGTGGACGAGGCCGCGCGGATGGCGCGGGCGCTGGCGGCGGCGGGCGTGCCGGGCATCGTGATCGACACCGCCACGCGGCCGCAGCCCGACCTTGCGCGGCTGGCCGCCGAGATGGGCGCGGCCTATCTGCCCCTGCCCCGCGCCGATGCGCGGCGGATGTCGGCGGCGCTGGCGGGCGCGCTGGCCCCATGACGCGCGAGGGGCCGCCGCCGGACTGGCCGAATGCCACGGCCTCTCGCATGGTTCCTTGCACCCCGCACCGCTGGCATGTGCAGGACATGGGCAAGGGCGAGGTCCTGCTGCTGCTGCACGGCGCGGGGGGCGGGACGCAGTCGATGCGGCATCTGATGCGGCGATTGGCTCCGCACTACCGGGTGATTGCGATTGATCTGCCCGGACAGGGCTACAGCCGCCCCGGGCGGCGGGACCGGTTCGGTCTGGATGCGATGGCCGAAGATATCGCAAAGCTGGTGGCGCAGCAGGATTGGGCACCGGTGGCGGTGATCGGGCATTCGGCGGGGGGCGCGCTGGCGCTGCGGCTGGCGGAAATCGTGCCGTTGCGGTCGGTTGTGGGGATCAACGCCGCACTTGGGACGTTCGAGGGAATGGCGGGGGTGCTGTTCCCGATGATGGCGCGCGCGCTGACGCTGACCCCCTTTGTCGCGCAGGTCTTTGCGCGGATGACGGGAACACCGGAGCGGGTGCAGGCCCTTCTCGCCTCGACCGGATCGGCGGTCACGCCCGAGATGGTGGACCTTTACCGTCGTCAGGTCTCACGGCCCGAGCATGTCGAGGGGACGCTGGCGATGATGGCGCAGTGGCGGCTGGAGGAGCTTTTGGAACGTCTGCCCTACATCACGGTTCCGGCGCTGCTGCTGACCGGGGGGCGCGACCGGACGGTGCCGCCGGGGGTGTCGGTCCGGGCCGCGGCGGTGATGCCGGATGCGGTGCATGAGGATCTGCCCAACCTTGGCCACCTGATGCACGAGGAAGCCTCGCAAGAGGTGGCGGGGCGGATCCTGCCCTTTCTCGCTCAGCGCGCGGGCTGAAGGCCAAGCGCGCCGAAGATCTGGTCGAGGTGATCGGCGAGGTAGATGTGCAGCCAGGGCGTGAACCGGTCGGGCCAGCGCTGCACGCGGGCGGCAAGGTCGTAAAGATCGATCCAGGCGGTGCCCGCGACCTCGGCGGGATTGGCGGCAATGATCATGCCGGGCGGTGCCTCGGCGGTAAAGACCTCGACCACCTCATGCTCGGTCAGGCCACCCCCCACATCGGCCCGGTACTCGACCTCGCCCGCCGAGACGACCGACAGGCCCTTGATCCCCAGTTCCTCACGCAACCGACGCACGGCGCAGGCGGCGGCATCCTCGCCCCAGTGGGGATGCGTGCAGCAGGTGTTCGCCCAGAGGCCGGGCGTGTGGTACTTGGTGAAGGCGCGCTGCTGGATCAGGACGCGCGTCCCCTCCATCACGAAGACGGAGACGGCGGGATGGCGCAGGCCGCGGCGGTGCACCTCCATCTTGTCCATCGGGACGAGTGCGCCGTCCACAAAGGCAGCGATGTCTTGCGGGCTTTGCGCGTTCATGTCCAGACCGGAGAGACGAGGCGCAGAAGATGCGCGAGGTTCTTGAAGCCGATCTTGATATGGGCGAGCGGACGTGCCGCCACCAGCTTCTTGTTCATGTAGGCCTCGAACGTCAGCTTCTGCACATCCACGTCATGGCACAGGCTGACAAACCGCTCGCGCCGTTCGTCGCTGCGATAGTAGGCATCCTGCATCGAGCGCAAGACCTTGAAGACGGTGCCATGCTCTTTCATGAAGAGCTTGCGGGCGATCTTCAGGTCGCGCGGCTGGCGCGAGGCGATGGCGGCGAGGGCTGCGGTGGCGGCCACCCGGCCGCCGACCATCGCGTAATAGATCCCCTCGCCCGAAGAGGGGGCCACGACGCCTGCGGCATCCCCCGCAAGCACCACGTCGCGCCCGTTGTCCCACCGGTCGAGCGGGCGCAGCGGGATCGGGGCGCCTTCCTTGCGGATGGTCTGGCAGCCGGT
>CAZVIS010000112.1:0-8873 GCA_964627355.1 uncultured Rhodobacterales bacterium | reverse complement strand
GATGTGCAGGGGCGGATGGGGCTGCTGAACACGCTTCTGGCGCAGCAGGCCACCGCGCTGATCGACCTCGACATCCTTGCGTCCAACACGGGCACGAACGACCAGCGCTTCCTGCAGGCGCAAAAGCGGGTCGAGGTGATCGAGAACCGTATCCGAGAAGAGCGCGCCCGCTTTGGCGACAGCCCGGCGGAAGAGGACCGCCGCTATGCCGATCTTGTGTCCGAGTTCGAGGCGCTGGCGGTGGATCTCGAGTTCGCGCAGGAAAGCTATCTCTCTGCCCGCGCGACCTATGACGCGGCGCTTGCCGAGGCGCAGCGCAAGTCGCGCTATCTTGCGACCTATCTGCCGCCGACCTTGGCCGAACGGGCGGAATATCCACAGCGCGCGCTGCTTCTCGCGATGGTGGCGGGGGGCCTTTTCACGCTGTGGTCGATCCTTGCGCTGGTCTATTACGCCCTGCGCGATCGCCGATAGGCAGGCCGATGATCCGGGTCGAGAACCTGTGCAAGACCTATCGCATCGGCGGCACCGTCAGGACGGTGGCCCGCAATATCACCGCAACCTTCCCCGCCCGCACCGGTGTCGCGATCCTCGGCCGGAACGGGGCCGGGAAATCGACCTTCCTGCGGATGATTGCAGGCACCCAGGCCCACGATTCGGGCCGCATCCTGCGACAAGGCACGCTGTCCTGGCCGGTTGGCTTTGCCGGCAGCTTCCACGCCGACCTGACGGGTGCCCAGAACACCCGCTTCGTCGCGCGCATCCAGGGCGTGGATACCGACGCCCTCTGCGCCTGGGTCGAGGATTTCGCCGAGCTTGGCGCGCATTTCCACCTGCCGGTGCGCACCTATTCGGCGGGGATGAAGGCCCGCCTGGCGTTTGGCATCTCGATGGGCATTCCCTTCGACACCTACCTTGTGGACGAGGTTGCGGCGACCGGCGATGCCGCCTTCCGCGAGAAGTCCACCGCCGTGTTTCGCGAGCGGATCTCGCGGTCGGGTGTCATTATGGTGACCCATTCGCTCGAGATTGCGCGCGCCACCTGCCGGATGGGCGCCGTGCTCGAGGACGGGCACCTGACGATGCACGACGACATCGCCGACGCCATCGCGCACCACCTGTCGAACGCAGGCCGCGGCCGCAATGCGGAATTTGCCGCCGATGGGTTTGGTTAAGGGTTGCATAACCCTCTGCCCGCAAAGTGGCAGCAGACGACCCGCCCCAGGAAACCCTGCCGGGTCGGGATGACGGGACAGGGCAGTTCGCCCACAGGCAATCGACCGGTCCTCCGTGCAGCCCCTGGCACGGCGCTGGTGCCTGCACGCCCGCCGCCCCGGCCCTGCGCGCCCCGACCGAAAGAGCCGCCATGCCATCAGCCGTCATGCCCCCCGATGCCCTCTGCCCCGCTGCGGCGCCCTGCGCCGTCCTGGCGCAAGCCGCCCCGCCGCCGGAAGTCTGCATCATCCTGCCTGTGTTCCGCCCCGAACCCGCCTATCTGCGCGCACAGCTGGCCTCGCTTGCCGCCCAGACGGTACCGAACGTGCTGGTGGTTGCCGTCATCGCCGATCTGCGGTCCGGCCCGCTGGTGGCCGAACTTGCGTCCGAAACGGGGGTGGCGGTACATGCCGTGATGCCCGACCAGCCTCTAGACGCCCCCCGCGCGGTCGAAGCCGGGCTGAAGGCGGCGTTGCCGATCACCGGACCCGACACGCGCTTTGCCCTGTGCGACCAGGATGACATCTGGCACCCGGCGCGGCTCGAGCGGGGGCTGGCCGCGTTGGCAGCAACCGGTGCGGCGCTTGCGCATTCCGACGCGCGCCTCGTGGATGCGGCGGGAAAGGTGCTGCACCCCTCGATGTTCCGGTACGAGGGGCGGACGCGCCGCACCGGGCTGCGCACCCTGCTCTTGCGGAATTCCGTCACCGGCATGACGGTGACCTTTACCCGCACGCTCGCCGCCCTGTCGCTGCCGTTTCCGGCGCAGGCCGGGGTGCACTACTACCACGACCTCTGGCTGGCCCTGCTGGCGCAGGCGACCGACGGCATCGCCCATATCGACGCGGCGCTGGTGGACTACCGCCAGCACGGGGCGAACGTGATGGGCGCGCTTGACCGCCGCCGCATGCAGCCGCGCCTCGGCCTGCCCGACCGGCTTTGGCTGCGGCGTGAGGCGACGTGCTACGCTCTGGCGCGGTATCTCGCCCACAGCCTGCGCGACCGGGTGACCGAGGGGGTTGCGGTCGGCATGGTCGCGCCCGTGGCCACCCGGATCTCGCCGCTGCGGCCCTATCTCCGCCGGTTGCGGGGCGCCGGGGTGCATCTGGCCGATGCGCTGGCCCTCGCCGTGACAGGGAACCTGCGGCTTGCGCGGCTTTCGGCGAATGTCGCCGTGGTGAACGCGGGCCGCGCCGTCTGGACCCTGCGCGAGGCTGCACGCACCGGGGTCCGAGAGGCGCAGACAAGGTTCGACGCGCGGCTCTACGCGCTGTCGCCCGGGATAGCACCCCGCAGCCCTGTGGCCCCTGCTCAAACGTCCGCAGCGCAGCGCAGTCCTCGCCCCGCTGCCGCCATCATCGATCTGCGCAAGACGCCGCGCTTTACCCCGGCCTTCACCCGCACCACACCGTCGGTCTGCGTCCTCGTGCCAACCCTGAACCCGAGCGAGGTCTTCGCAGGCATCACCACCGCCATCGACATCGGGGTCGGGCTGGCGGGCGCGGGGCTTGATGTGACGTTCATCGCGACCGACCTGCCCATCGCCTCGGTCGAGGCATCGATGCGGTTCGTGGCCGGGCGCATGTCGGATGCCGCAGCGGCGGCCGGGGCCGCGCAGCGTTTGCGCCTGTTCTGTGGCGTCAGCGGCGGCACCCTGCCTGCGCATCCGGGGGATCGCTTCCTTGCCACCGCCTGGTGGAGCGCGCATGCCGCATCTCGCCTGATCCGCGCGCATGGCTATGACCACCATCGCTTTCACTACCTGATCCAGGACTACGAGCCGATGTTCTACGCCTGGGGTCCCGAGCACGCCGACGCGACGGCCAGCTACGCCCTGCCGTTCGAGCCGATCTTCAACAGCACACCGTTGCGCGACTTCTTCGCTGCCCAGGGCCATGCCTTCGCCACGCCCGACGCGCTGGTCTTTCACCCGGCGGTCGAGCTGGCGCGCTACGCCTCCGCGCCCCGCCCGCCGCGCGGCGGACCGCGCCGCCTTGCCCTCTATGGTCGGCCCGAGGTCGCGCGGAACATGTTCCCCACGGCGATCGAGGCGCTGTCGCAGTTTCTCGACGACCGGGCCATCCGTCCCGGCGAGATCGAGCTGCTGTCGGTCGGCCTGCGGCATGATCCCGTGGCGCTCGGCCGCGGGCATGTGCTGCACAGCCTGGGCAAGCTGCCCTTGCAGGATTACCCGGAATGGCTTCGCTCGGCTGACATCGGCCTGTCCCTGATGCTCTCCCCGCACCCCAGCCACCCCCCGATCGAGATGGCTGCGGCGGGCCTGCGCGTGGTGACGAACCGCTTTGCCACCAAGGACCTCGGCCGCCTGACACCCGCGATCCTGTCGGTGGCCCCCACGGCCGAGGCGGTGGCGGCGGCGCTGTGTGCGGCCTGGGACATGGGCCCGCCCGATCCCGCCGATCGGCTGTTCGATCTCGCACCTCTCGGCGCCTCGCTCGACCGGGTGACCGCTCTTCTGGCCGCACGGCTCAAGGCGGCGATGATCGAAAGGATTGCAGCATGACGCGCAGCATCGTTCTTCACATCGGCGCGCCGAAGGCGGGCTCGACCTTCCTGCAGCGCGCGATGCTGCGCAACCGCGACCGGCTGGCGCGATACCGGATCGTCTATCCCCACGGTGGGCAGAATCATCCGGGCAACGCGGGCGATTTGCGCGTGCTGGACGAGCCGACTTTTGCCCGGCTGTTCGAGGGGGGCGCGCGCACCGTCGTCCTTAGCCACGAGGACCTTTTTGCGCGGCCGGCAGACGGGCGGGCGCTGGCCCGGCTGGCACGGCAGGCGCGGGTCAATCTGCAAGTGCTGTGCTTCCTTCGCCCCTGGTCGGAATTCTGCGCGGGTGACTTCTCGCAACACCTCAAGCAGCACTTCGACCGCTATCTGATCGAGCGTTGCGCCTTCGGCGGCCTGGATTTCGAAGGGATGGCTGAAAAACGCGCGCGCGAGATGAACCCGGTCGGCTTCCTTGCAGGATGGGACGCGCTCTGCGCCAGGCAGGTCACCCTCGCCTCGCACCGCACTATCCGCGATGTGGTGGAAAGGACACTTGGGGTCACGGGCCTCGACTGGGCCATGCCGCGCCATCTGTCCAACCCCTCGCTTCGTCTGGCCGACTGCGAGGCGATTGCCGCCATGATGCAGGACCATTCCGTCCCGAACGAAACGATCCGCCAGGCTTTCCGTGAGGCACATCACCATACGGGCGACCCCGATCCTGCCCGCGGCCTCGACCGTATGGCCAGGATCGAGGCGATGTTCGAGGCGCAGAACGCCGGGCTCTTGGCCGCGCGGGGGTTCGACAACCGGGCGTCTGCCGGCGCTGTCCTAACGGCGGCGGGCTAGGCCTTGCGGCGGCGGGGGACGGTCGTGACCTGTGCCGCCGCCCCTGCCGACACGAAGGCGAACCCGTTGGCGCCGAGCTTCATCCGCCCCGGCCCCGGGGTCGCCGCCTGCATCGGCCCCAACGCCTCTCCCGTGCCGGTCAGCGTCACCTCCACCTCTCCCGGCGAGAGGTTGTAGAGGCAAAGCACCCGCCCCTCGCCCTCGCCCCGCGCAAAGGCCAGGACCGGCTCGGGCAGGTCGAAGAACTTCGTGCCCCCCGTGCGCAGGGCAGGTGTCGCGCGGCGGAAGGCCAGCATGGCGCGATAGAATTCCAGCACCGATCCCGGCACCCCCACCTGCCCCGCCACATGCCGCGCGGCCTGCGGCGGCTTCACCGGCAGCCAGGGCGTTCCCGTCGTGAACCCGCCCTGCGCCGAGGCATCCCAGACCATCGGCGTCCGGCACCCGTCGCGGCCCTTGTAATCGGGCCAGAAGGTCTTGCCCGGCGGATCGGTCAACTCGTGAAACTCGATGTCGGTCTCGGTCTGGCCAAGCTCCTCGCCCTGGTACAGGCAGATCGACCCCTGGAACGCCAGCAAGAGGGCCGCCGCCTGCCGCGCCAGCGCATCCTGCGCGCCATGTGCCGACCAGCGCGTCACATGCCGGATCACGTCGTGGTTCGAGAAGGACCAGCATGGCACCCCGTCCGGCGCGCCCTTGTAGAACCCCTCGATGGCACGGCGGAAATGCGCGGCGGAATACTCGGGCGACAAGAGCTCGAACGAGTAGGCCATGTGCAGCCGGTTCGCCCCCCCGGTGTATTCGGCCATGATCTCGACCGCCTTCGCCCCGCTTTCCCCCACCTCGCCCACCAGCGCGCGGTCATCATAGCGGTCCATCAGCGCCCGCATCTGCTCCAGAAACCCCACGTTCTCGGGCCGGTTCTTGTCGTAGATGTGCTGCTGCATCTCGTAGGGGTTCACGGCCGGAAGCGGTTCGTTCCTCGTCTGCGGGGGGTTCGAGCGCAGTTGCGTGTCGTGGACGTAGAAGTTCACGGTATCGAGGCGGAACCCGTCCACCCCGCGCTTCAGCCAGAACTCCATGGTGGACAGCAGCCACTCGCGCACATCCGCGTTGTGAAAGTTGAAGTCGGGCTGGCTGGGCAGGAAGTTGTGCAGGTAGTACTGGCGGCGCCGCGGCTCCCACTCCCACGCAGGGCCGCCGAACACAGACACCCAGTTGTTCGGCGGTGACCCGTCCGGGCGCGGATCGGCCCAGACGTACCAGTCGGCCTTTTCCCCCTCGCGCGAGCGGCGGCTTTCCTGAAAGAACGGATGCGTTGCCGAGGAATGGCTCAGCACCTGGTCGATGATGACCTTCAGCCCCAGCCCATGCGCCGTGGCCACCATCGCGTCGAAATCTTGCAACGTGCCGAACAGCGGATCGATGTCGGTATAGTCCGATACGTCGTACCCCATGTCCGCCATGGGCGAGGTGAAGACCGGCGACAGCCACACCGCATCGGCCCCCAGTTCCGCAACATGATGCAGCCGCCGGGTAATCCCTTTGAGGTCGCCAATGCCGTCGCCCGAGTCATCCTGGAAGGACCGCGGATAGATCTGATAGGTCACCGACCCGCGCCACCAGTCACTCATGCCTGTCCTCCTGCCTGCATTTCGGCCACCTTAGCGGCGGGTCCCGGATGTGGAAAGCGGCTCGGCCCTTGAAGGTTCCCCGGTCGCGGGCCTAGGGTCGGCGCGCAGGCGACCCCGCCCGCCCCCCGGAAGATCGCCCCGCGATGACCCCCACCCCCGCCACGCCCGACGCCTTCCTGCCAAAGCTCGTCACCGTCCTGCGCGAGGGGTACGGGCTGGCTGCCTTGCGCGCCGATGCCCTCGCGGGGCTGACGGTGGCCATTGTGGCGCTGCCCCTGTCGATGGCGATTGCGATTGCCTCGGGCGGGACGCCGGGACAGGGGCTGGTGACGGCGATCGTGGGCGGCTTTCTCGTGTCCGCGCTCGGCGGCTCGCGGCACCAGATCGGGGGGCCCGCGGGGGCGTTCATCGTGCTCGTCGCGGTGTCGGTGGCGACGCACGGGATGGCGGGGACGGTGCTCGCCACGTTCCTGTCCGGCCTGATGCTGATGGCCGCCGGGTGGCTGCGGCTGGGGACCTTTGTCCGCTTCATCCCGTTTCCGGTGACCGTAGGGTTCACCGCCGGGATCGCCGTCATCATATTCGCAAGCCAGATAAGGGACCTGCTGGGCCTCACGCTGGCGCAGGACCCCGGCCCGATCCTGGACAAACTGCCGGTCCTCTGGGCGGCGCTGCCCACACTGACGCCCGCCGCCGTGGCGCTGGCGGCGGGGACCATCGCGGTGATCGTCGCCTTGCGGCAGTGGCGGCCACACTGGCCGGGGATGCTGATCGCCGTGGCGCTGGCGGCCGCCGCCGCGACCCTGCTGCCGGTCGAGACCATCGGCACCCGCTTCGGCGGCATCCCTGCGGGGCTGCCTCTGCCCGCCCTGCCCGACCTGTCCCCGGCCCGCATCCTCGAGGTGCTGCCGACCGCGCTCAGCTTCACCCTCCTCGGCGCCATCGAGTCGCTGCTGTCGGCCGTCGTCGCCGACGGGATGAGCGGGCGGCGCCATCGGTCGAATGCGGAACTGGTGGCGCAGGGGGTGGCCAACATCGGCTCGTCGCTGTTCGCCGGGCTGCCGGTGACGGGGACCATCGCGCGGACGGCAACGAACGTGAGGGCCGGGGCACACGGACCGGTGGCGGGGATGCTGCATGCGCTCTTCCTTCTGGTGTTCATGCTGGTCGCCGCCCCCCTTCTGGCGCTGATCCCGCTGGCCGCCCTGGCGGGGGTGCTGGCCGTCGTCGCCTGGAACATGGTGGAAAAGCCCGCCATCGCGGCCCTTGTGCGCGCGGGGCGGGGCGAGGCGGCGGTGCTGGCCGTGACCTTCCTGCTGACCGTGTTCCGCGATCTGACACAGGCCATCGTCGTGGGCTTTGCGCTTGGCGCCGTGCTTTTCATCCACCGCATGGGACAGGCGGCGGAGGTAAGGGCCGAGGCGGCGGGAGAGGACCCCCGCGCCCCCGACCCCGAGGTGGTGATCTACCGCATCTCGGGCGCCTTCTTCTTCGGCGCCGCAGCCTCCATCGGTACGGTGCTGGACCGGATTTCCGACACGCACCGCGCGATGGTGCTGGATCTGACCGCGGTGCCCTTCCTCGATTCCACCGGGGCCAACGTGATCGAAGGGCTGGCGAAGAAGACCGCGCGGCGGGGCGTGCGGATGTATCTGGCGGGGGCGAATGCGGGGGTGGCGCAGGCCCTTGCCGCGCATGGCATCCCTGACATCCGTTTCGTCGGCACGGTGGAAGAGGCGCTGGCCGACTGGCGCGCGCGCTGACCTCAGGCCACCCGCCACCGCGACGCCCGCCGCTCCCACGGCTGGATCGCACCGTAGTCGATCACCAGCATCACCGCGACGAAGGCCACGGCATAGGCCAGCACCCCGGCGATGTCGAAGAGTTGGAAGCGCAGGTGGATCATGAACCCGACGCCGTCCGAGCGTCCCAGAAACTCGACCACCAGCACGATCTTCCAGATCACGGCAAGGCCGTTGCGCGCCGCCGCCGCCATGAAGGGTGCAAGCTGGGGCAGGACGACATGGGTCAGCCGCGCCATGGGCCCCATCCGGTAGACCCGCGCCATCTCGTCCACTCCCCGGTCCAGCGTCCGCGCGCCCTCGCGAACCGTGACCAGCACCATCGCGGTCTTGTTCAGCGTGACGGCGGCGATGGCCGCCACTTCGTTCAGGCCGATCCACAGGTAGCACAGCACGATGACGACCAGCGCGGGCAGGTTGAGGAAGATCACCACCCAGGGGTCCGCCCATCGGTCGAGCCGGGGCGACCGCCCGAGAAGGAGGCCGAGCGCTGAACCCATCGCCATCGCCAGCGCAAAGGCCACCGCCACGCGCGCCAGCGTCGCACCGACATGCTGCGCCAGCGCGCCCGAGGCGGCCTCGGCCCCGATTTCCTGCGCGACGAGCCACGGCCCCGGCAGAATGCGGGGATCGGCCCGCAATAGGGCCAGCGCCGCCCAAAAAAGGACGAAGGCCGCGAGAGAAGCGGCAAGGATCAGGGGATCGCGGGGGGTACTGCGGGACATGGTGCATCCTATCGCGGTCGCCCTCGCCTGGCGCTTCCCACCAAGGTCGCAACCGGCGGTTTTCTGTCCGCGCGCGCAGGCGCGCAAGCCTTTCATCTCGCCTTGTGCGCGCAAGCGCGCAACGGCTCGGGCGAAGG
>CAZVIS010000111.1:2696-8895 GCA_964627355.1 uncultured Rhodobacterales bacterium | reverse complement strand
GCCCGGGAATAGTCGAAGTCGTGCCCCTTCGGCTTTCTCGCGATCGCCGCGCGGATGGCTGCCTCGACGCCCTCGTCTCCTTCGCTGGCGCGTAAAGGCGCCCGGAGGTCGGCCATATCCTCTTGCCCGAGGCACATGTAAAGCTCTCCGGTGCAGGTCAGGCGCACGCGGTTGCAGCTTTCGCAGAAGTTATGGCTGAGGGGCGTGATGAAGCCGATGGTCTGGCCCGTCTCCTCAACCCGCACATAGCGGGCGGGGCCGCCGGTGCGGTCGGGCAGGTCGGTGAGGGTCAGGCGGGTGGCCATGTGGTGGCGGAGGTCTTTCAGAGACCAGTACTGGTCGAGGCGCGTGACCTCTCCCATGTCGCCCATGGGCATGACCTCGATCCAGGTGAGGTCGTGGCCTTCCGCAGCGCACCAGTCGGCGAGGGAGAAGACCTCGTCATCGTTCACGCCTTTCAGCGCCACGGCGTTGATCTTGATGCGCAATCCGGCGGCCTTTGCGGCCTCGATCCCGTCGAGGACCTGCGGCAGGCGGCCCCATCGGGTGATCTGCGCGAACTTCGCGGGGTCGAGCGTGTCGAGCGAGACGTTCACCCGACGCACCCCGATCTCGGCCAGCTCGGCCGCGTGCTTGGCCAGCTGCGAGCCGTTGGTGGTGAGGGTGAGTTCCTTGAGCGCGCCGGTCTGAAGATGCCGGGACATGGCGCGGAAAAAGGTCATGATGCCCTTGCGCACCAGAGGCTCCCCCCCGGTGATGCGCAGCTTGTCCACGCCTAGGCGGACGAAGGCGCTGCAAAGCCGGTCCAGTTCTTCCAGCGTCAGCAGATCCGCCTTGGGCAGGAAGGTCATGTTCTCGGACATGCAGTACGTGCAGCGGAAATCGCAGCGGTCGGTGACCGAGACCCGCAGGTAGCGGATGGCGCGGGCGAAGGGGTCGATCAGGGGCAGGGGGGCAAGGGGCGCGTTCATGCAGGGAAGGTAGGCCCGGGCGGGGACCTGTGCAAGCGCGTTGCGGCGGGGCGCGGGGGTGACTATCGTCGGGGGATGATGAGGGGCGTTCTTCTTTGCGTGACGATGGCCCTTGCGGGCTGTGCGCAGCTTGGCCTTGGCAAGCGGCAGGCGCCGGTCGAGGCAATCGGAACGCGGCCCGTGGCGCGGCCCGAGGATCGGCCGGCGGCGGCGGCGCGGACGGCCGAGGCGCTGGACACCACGACCGAAGCCGAGAAGGCGGCGGCGCTGGCGGCCCCGGCCCCGGCGGGCGAGCGGTCGCTTGGGCAGGTGGCGGTGTCGCTCGGCAATCCGGGAGAGGCGGGGTTCTGGCTGCGCGGTGGGATCGTGACGGCGCCCGGCAAGGGGCGCGTGGCGGCGGGCGGGCAATCAGTGGCGGTGGATCTGATCCCTGGGGAAGGGGCGGCGACGATGTCGCTGGCGTCCTATCGCGCCTTGGGTCTGTCGCTGACAGACCTGCCGCAGGTCGAGGTGTTTGCGGAGTAAACGGGGCCTTCTGCCCCCCTCTGGCCGCAAGCGGCCATTCCCCCCCCGAGGATACATGCAAACAGAAGAAGCCGTCAGGGAACGATGTGCCGGGACGCTTCCTTCTGCGCGAAGGGTTTCAGGCGGGCGCCGTGCAGGCCAAGGAAGGTGCGGGTGCGGTCCGGGTCGTGCTTGGAGAGATCCCGCAGCCACCAGGCGATGGCCTTCTGGATGAACCAGTCGCGGTCGTCCGCAAGCGTCGCGCACCAGCCGAGGATGCGGTCGCGGGCGGCAAGCTCTTCGGGCTTGGGGTGGTTCTGCTTGGTCCAGGGGAGAGTGAAGACCAGGGCCGCGCGGCGGGTCCACATGTGGTCGGAGGCGACCCATGTTTCCACGGTGTCGAGGCGCGCGGGGTCGGCCATCAGCCTGCGCCGCCCCGCATCCGCCGCATGGTCGGCCAGTGCCCAGCCGTCGAAATCGGGCACCCAGGACTGGATGAGGGCCCATGCTCCCTCATCGGGCCTAAGTCGCGCCTGCGTCAGCAGTTTCGCCGCCGCCACGCGCGCCTCGTGCACATCCGTCTGCCAGAGGGCATCCGCCAGCGCCACACGCCCCTCCACGTCAAGGGCCGCGCGCCAGTCGGCCACCAGCGCCTCGACCTGCGGGACCGGGACCCCAAGATACACGCGCGGGGCCTTGTGATAGGCCGCTGCCTCGGCCCCCTTCACGGGGTCGGCCAGCGCCTGAAGGGCGGCGAGTGCCTCCTCGCCCGTCATGCGCGGCGGATTTCGAAGCGGACGGTGCCGACGGGGATGCCGGATTTCGTCACGACGCCCTCGTTGACTACCAGACCGTCGGGCCGGCGGTAGATCACATCGGCGAACCCCAGCCGGGTGACGCGGCCGGGCGACCGGAAATCGGCAAGGTAGGTAAGCCGCACCTCGCGACCCATCTCGACAACTTCGGCCAGCCCGACGGTATCCTCGCGCTTGCCGGTCCAACGGCCATCGCCCGCCCGCGTGAACACCCAGGTCAGCCGGTCCACCTGCCCATCGTCATAGGTGAAATCCTCGACCACGGTCAGCGTGTCCCCGCGCAGCTGTCCGTTCAGGTCTGCGCGGAACCGCCGCTCGGCCCCGGTGATGGAATTGCGGAACACACCCCGCCCGGTGGTGCGTCCGGTGAAGGCGTCGGCGAGGGTGATGGGCAGCGTCTCACCCGTCGGCGAGGGTGGCAGCGTGGCGCAGCCCGCAAGGGCGAGGCTGCCGAGAAGGAAGGCGCGGCGGGGCAGGGCGTCAGACATCATGGTTATCTCCGAGACGGGTTGACAGGCAAGTAGTGCGCCCCTGTCCCCTGTCGCCCCTTCATCTTGGTTCAAATATCCCGGGGGGTGCGGGGGGCTGGCCCCCCGCCCTATTCCACCGTCACCGACTTCGCCAGATTGCGCGGCTGGTCCACATCGGTCCCCTTGGCGATGGCGGTATGGTAGGCCAGAAGCTGCGCCGGGATCGCATAGAGGATCGGCGCGATCAGGGGCGGCGCTTCGGGCATCGTCAGGGTGCGCCAGGCCCCGCTGCCAGCCTCGGTTAGGCCCTGCGCGTCCGAGATCAGGAGGACGCGCCCGTGCCGCGCCATCACCTCCTGCATGTTCGACACGGTCTTGTCGAAAAGGGCGTCGCGGGGGGCAAGGACGATCACCGGGACGGCAGCGTCGATGAGGGCGATGGGGCCGTGCTTGAGTTCGCCCGACGCATAGCCTTCGGCGTGGATGTAGCTGATTTCCTTGAGCTTCAGCGCACCCTCCATCGCCAACGGGAACATGGCGCCACGGCCAAGGAACAGCACATCCCGCGCCTCGGCCAGATCCTCGGCGATCCGTGCGATGGGGGTGGCGAGGGTGAGGGCGTGGTTCATCAGGCCGGGGAGACTTGCTAGATTCTTCAGGTGCTGCGAGAGGGTGGCGGGGTCGATGCGGCCCCGGTCCACGCCTGCCTTCAGTGCCATCAGAGCAAGGGTCACCAGTTGCGCGGTGAAGGCCTTGGTGGACGCAACGCCGACCTCCACGCCTGCGCGGATCGGCAGCACCAGACCTGCCTCGCGCGCTATGGAACTCGTCGGCACGTTCACCACGGCCACCACCTTGGCCACGTTCTCCTGCGCATAGCGCAGCGCGGCGAGGGTGTCCGCCGTCTCGCCCGACTGGCTGACGAAGACAGCCCAGGAGGCGGGCGAAAGGGGCGGTTCGCGGTAGCGGAATTCCGAGGCGATATCGACGTCGCAGGGCAGGCCCGCCAGTCCCTCGAACCAGTATTTCGCGACCGCGCAGGCGTAATGCGCGGTGCCACAGGCGACGAGGGTCAGGCGGTCCACTCCGGTGAAATCGACATCTTCGGGCAAGTTGAGCGAGGGGTTTGCCCCGGCGATGCCATAGTGGGTCAGGGCATCGGCCAGGACCACCGGCTGCTCGGCAATCTCTTTCGCCATGAAGTGCTTGTAGCCCGCCTTGTCGATCCGCGTGGCGTCCATGGCGATGCGGGTGGCCGCCCGGTTCGCCCGCCGCCCGGCGTGGTCGAAGATCTCGGCGCCTTTGCGGGTGACGACGGCCATGTCGCCTTCTTCCAGGTAGGTGATGGTGTCGGTCATGGGCGCGAGGGCGATGGCGTCGGAGCCTACGAACATCTCTCCGGTACCGTGGCCGATGGCGAGGGGGCTGCCCTTGCGGGCCGCGACGATCAGGTCCTCTTCGCCGTCGAAGAGAAAACAGAGGGCAAAGGCACCGGTCAGGCGCGAGAGGGTCGCCCGCGCGGCCTCCACCGCCGTCATCCCCTCGGCCATGTGGCGCTGGCAGAGAAGCGCGACGGTCTCGGTATCGGTCTCGGATTCCTGGACATAGCCTGCGGCGGCGAGATCCTCGCGCAGCTCACGGAAGTTCTCGATGATGCCGTTGTGGACGACGGCGACGGGGCCTGCGCGATGCGGATGGGCGTTGGTCACTGTGGCCGCGCCGTGGGTGGCCCAGCGGGTATGGCCGATGCCCGCCTTGCCCGCGAGGGGCTGGTGGACGAGGAGGTCGGAGAGGTTCACGAGCTTGCCGACCGCGCGGCGGCGGTCGAGGCGCCCGTGGTTGACGGTGGCGATACCGGCGGAATCGTAGCCGCGGTATTCGAGCCGCTTCAGCGCCTCAACCAGCAGGGGGGCAACCTCATGGTTCCCCAGAACGCCAATGATCCCGCACATTTACTGGCCTTTCTTCGCGTTCTTTGCAGTCCGCAACCGGTCCATGAACCGCGCCACGAACCCCGGCTTGTTCGCCTGCTTCGCCCGCGCAACGCCCAGGGCATCGGGCGGCACATCCATCGTGATGACCGAGCCCGAAGCGGTCATCGCCCCGTCGCCCACGGTCACCGGAGCCACCAGCATGGTGTCCGACCCGATGAAGGCGCGTTTGCCGATCTCGGTATGGTGCTTGCCGACGCCATCGTAATTGCAGGTGATGGTGCCCGCGCCGATGTTCGTATGCTCGCCCACATGGGCGTCGCCGAGGTAGGTCAGGTGGCCGACCTTCACGCCCTCGTCGAGGATGGCGTTCTTGATCTCGACGAAATTGCCGACGTGGACATCTTCGGCCAGTTCCGCGCCGGGGCGGAGGCGTGCAAAGGGGCCGACGGTGGCGCCGCGGCTGATGTGGCAGCCGGTCAGGTGACAGAAGCCGTGGACCGTCGCGCCGGATTCGATGGTGACGCCGGGGCCGAAGATGACGCCGGGGCCGATGGTGGCGTCGCGGCCGATGACGGTGTCGAGGGCGAAATATGTGGTCGCGGGGTCGATGAGGGTGACGCCGTTGTCCAGGGCGTCCGCCCGAGCGCGGGTCTGGAAGAGGGCTTCGGCACGCGAAAGGGCGGCGCGGGTGTCGATGCCGAGGGTCTCGGCCTCGTCACAGATCACGACTCCGGCAGAGAGGCCGCGCGCGCGGGCGAGTTCGACGATGTCGGTGAGGTAGTATTCGCCTTGGGCGTTGGTATTGCCGACCTGTTTCAGAAGGTCTGTCAGCAATGCAGCATCGCAGGCGATCACGCCAGAATTGCAGAGGGTTATGGCGAGTTCTTCAGGTGATGCGTCCCTCGCCTCGACAATCCGGTGCAGCGCCTCGCCCTCTGCGATCAGGCGCCCGTACCGGCCGGGGTTCGCGGCGTGGAAGCCGAGGGCCACGACCTGATGGCGGCTGAGGGTGTCGAGCATCGTCTGCAGCGTCTCGGGGCGGACAAAGGGGGTGTCGCCGTAGAGGACCAGCGCCGGACCCGGCGACAAGGTGGGTGACGCCTGCAGGACCGCGTGACCGGTGCCGAGTTGCTGCTCCTGCAGGACGACGTCTACCGCTTCGTCAAAGGCGAGTGCGGCCTTCGTCACCGCCTCGGCTCCGTGTCCGGCCACGACGACGATCCGCGACGGCTCCAGCATCCGCGCCGCATTCAGCGCGTGGTGCAGCATCGGCACGCCGCCGAGGGGGTGCAGCACCTTGGGCAAGTCGGAGTTCATGCGGCTGCCCTGGCCTGCGGCAAGAACGATCACGGATAGGGGCATGGCGGGCCTTTCCTTGGACTTGGGGTCTCTCCTATATGGCCGGGGCGTCGGGGCCAAGCGGGCAGCCCTCACGCGGTTTTTCCGGATGTGACAGGAGGCGACATGCGCACGGTGGTGTTCGATCTGGACGGGACGCTGGCGGA
>CAZVIS010000111.1:0-2596 GCA_964627355.1 uncultured Rhodobacterales bacterium | reverse complement strand
CCCTGTCGGCCCGTTTCCGGAAATCGCACATCGGGTGAACCCCGCTTTGACAGTCTGCGGGGCCGCCCCTATGGTCCGCGCGACCCTGCCGGACAATCTCCATGCCCCCCGTTTCGCGCCATGCCGTCACCTTCGTGTTCATCACGGTGTTCCTCGACATGGTGGGCTTTGGCCTGATCATGCCGGTCCTGCCGGGGTTGATCGAAGAGGTAGGCAACGTCAGCCTTGGCGATGCCGCGCTGATCGGGGGCTGGATGTTCGCCGCCTTCTCGATCACGCAGTTCGCCTTTTCGCCGCTGATGGGGAACCTGTCGGACCGGTTCGGGCGGCGGCCCTTGCTGTTGCTGGCAGTGTTCGGGCTGGGGGTGGATTACCTGTTCCACGCCTTTGCGCCCTCGATCTTCTGGCTGTTCGTGGGGCGGGCCATCGCGGGGCTGTGCGGGTCGTCCTATGTGATTGCGAATGCCTACATCGCGGATGTGACGGCGCCGGAGGAGCGGGGGAAGGCCTTCGGCCTGATGGGTGCGGCGTTTGGCGTGGGGTTCGTTCTGGGGCCGGCCATCGGGGGCCTTCTGGGAGAGTTCGGGCCGCGCGTGCCGTTCTTTGTGGCGGCGGCGATCTCGGCCCTCAACTTCGTCTATGGCTGGTTCGTGCTGCCCGAGACCTTGCCGCCCGAAAAGCGGCGGCCGTTCGAGTGGCGGCGGGCCAATCCGTTCGGCACCTTCGCGGTGTTCCGCACCTACAAGGGCGTTCTGCCGCTGTGCATGGTGCTGGGGCTCTTCTTCTTTGCCTCGTCCGTCTATCCGGCGATCTGGCCCTTCTGGGGACCGGCAAAGTTCGACTGGTCGGTGGCGATGGTGGGGGTGACCTTGGCCGCGTTCGGCATCGTCGCGGCGACGTTTCAGGGGGTGGTCCTTGGCCCGGCGGTGGCGCGGTTCGGCGAGGTGCGGGTGATCCGGATCGGGATGGTCAGCGCGGTGATCGCGGCGACGGGGTATGGGTTGGCGCCTGGGCTGGTGGCGGTCCTGATCCTGCTGGTCGTGCATGGGCCGGAGGGCTTCGTGCATCCGACGCTGACGGCGCTGATGTCGAAGGCCGTGCCGGATGATGCGCAGGGCGAGTTGCAGGGGGGGATTTCGTCGGTGATGAACATCGCGATGCTGGGGGGGACGGTGTTTTTCTCTCAGGTCTTCGGGTTCTTCATGCAGCCGGTTGCACCTGTGGTATCGCCCGACATCGCTTATTTCGTGGCGGGCGGGCTGCTGGCGCTGACGCTTGGGCTGTTCCTGGTGACGCGGCCCCGGGAGGTCGCGGCATGAGCGAGCGTTTTACCGGCAGCTTCACCCAGCAGGAGCCGATCCCCGAGGATGGGATCGAGGCGGCGCTCGCGGTGCTGCGGCATGGCCGTCTGCACCGCTACAACGTGGCGCCGGGCGAGGTGGCCGAGGCGGCGCTCTTGGAGGAGGAGTTCGCCGGCCTGACGGGCGCGCGGTACTGTCTGGCGGTGGCCTCGGGCGGCTATGCGATGGCGACGGCCCTGCGGGCGGTCGGGGTGGGGCAGGGCGATCCGGTCCTGTCCAATGCCTTCACGCTCGCCCCGGTGCCGGGGGCAATTGCGGCCGTGGGGGGAAGGCCGGTCTTTGTCGAGGTCACCGAGGATCTGACCATCGACATCGACCATCTGGGGATGATGGCGGCGGCGTCGGGGGCGAAGGTGCTGCTGCTCAGCCACATGCGCGGCCATATCTGCGACATGGAGCGGCTGATGGCCGTCTGCGACGACATGGGGGTCACGGTCATCGAGGATTGCGCGCATACGATGGGGGCGCGGTGGAAGGGTGTGGCATCTGGGCGGCACGGGCGGGTCGCCTGCTATTCGATGCAGACCTACAAGCATGTGAATGCGGGCGAGGGCGGGTTTCTGACGACCGATGACGCGGGGATCGCGGCGAAGGCGGTGCTCTTGTCGGGGTCCTACATGCTCTACGCCCGACACCGGGCGGCGCCGGGGCCGGAGGCGTTCGAGGGGTTGCGGCTGGAGGTGCCGAACATCTCGGGCCGAATGGACAACCTGCGCGCGGCGATCCTGCGGCCTCAGTTAAGGGTGCTGGATGAGAGGGTGCGGCGCTGGCGGGCGCTTTATGACGGGTTGGAGGCGGGCTTGAGGGGCGTGCCGGGGCTGACGGTGATCGCGCGGCCCCCGCATGAGGAGTTCGTGGGGTCCTCGTTCCAGTTCCTGTTGCCGGGGTGGGAAGGCGCGCGGGTTGCGGCCTTTGTCGCGCGCTGTGCCGGGCGGGGGGTCGAGTTGAAGTGGTTCGGTGCGGCCGACCCCGTCGCGTTCACCAGCCGCTACAGCCATTGGGCCTATGCCAGCCCGCCGGTGCTGCCGCAGACGGACCGGGTGCTGGCGGGGCTGATCGATTTGCGGTTGCCGTTGACGTTCAGCCCCGAGGATGTGGCGGTGATCGGGCGGATCATCGCGGCCGAGGCGGTGGCGAATGAAGGGGTGGCGCCTGAGGTCGTGCCGCTCGCGGATTGAGGGGGCAGGGGGGGGGGGGGGGGGGGGGGGGGGGGGGGGGGGGGGGGGGGGGGGGGG
>CAZVIS010000110.1:0-8898 GCA_964627355.1 uncultured Rhodobacterales bacterium | reverse complement strand
GTTCAAGGGTCGCGACGGGGCGCGGACGCCGATGGTCTGGCAGACGGACAACGCGTCCGGCGGCTTCAGCGTGGCGGCGCGGACCTGGTTGCCCGTCGCCTCCAGCCACCTGGCGCGGTCGGTGGCCGCGCAGGGGGCAAACGAGGGGTCGATGCTGGCCTTCTATCGTCGCGCGCTGGCGCTGCGGCGGGCGCATCCGACGCTGCGCCACGGCACGATGTCGCTGCCGGTCGCGGTCGGGGATCTTGCGACGTTCCTGCGACAGGGCGGGGCGACGGTGTTCTGCGCCTTCAACCTTGGTGCGGGGACCTATGAAGCGGTACTACCGGAGGGGGAGTGGACGCCGCTGGCAAGCGATCTTGGAGGCCAACCTGTCGAGGGGGACAGGGTCAGCCTTGGGCCATGGGGCTTTGCCCTGGCCATCAAACGATAAACGGGGGGAACCATGGCCGAGCTGAAACTGACGCAGGTCGAGAAGGCCTATGGCGAGGTGAAGGTGTTGAAGAACATCAACCTCGATATCAAGACGGGTGAGCTGATCGTTTTCGTCGGCCCGTCAGGCTGCGGGAAATCGACGCTGCTGCGGATGATCGCGGGGCTGGAGCGGATCACGGGGGGCGAGTTCACCATCGACGGCGTGCGGATGAACGACACGCCGCCCGCGCAGAGGGGCATTGCGATGGTGTTCCAGAGCTATGCCCTGTATCCGCACATGACAGTGCGCGAGAACATGAGTTTCGCGCTGAAGATCGCGAAGAAAAGCCAGGCCGAGATCACGGCCGCCGTGGACAAGGCCGCGAAGATCCTGCAGCTGACGCCTTATCTCGACCGTCTGCCCAAGGCGCTGTCGGGCGGCCAGCGGCAGCGGGTGGCGATCGGGCGCAGCATCGTGCGCGACCCCAAGGTCTACCTCTTTGACGAGCCACTTTCCAACCTCGACGCCGCCTTGCGGGTGGCGACGAGGATCGAGATTGCGCAGCTGAAGGAGGCGATGCCGAATTCGACGATGGTCTATGTGACGCATGACCAGGTCGAGGCGATGACGCTGGCCAGCCGCATCGTGGTGCTGGCGGGCGGCGGGATCAGCCAGGTGGGCACGCCTTTGGAGCTGTACGAACGCCCCGAGAACGAGTTCGTCGCGCAGTTCATCGGCAGCCCGGCGATGAACCTGATGGACGGCGAAGTGGTGGGCACAGGGGCCGAGACGGTGGTGAAGCTGGCCGGTGGTGGGGTGGCGCGGTCGGCAGTTCCGACTTTGGCTGCGGATATGGGGCAGAAGGTCAGGGTCGGCGTGCGGCCCGAGGATCTGGTGGCGACCGAAGGCGATCCGCTGTTCGCGGGCGAGGTCGAGATCACCGAGGCTTTGGGCGAGGTGACGCTGCTCTACTTCAAGCGGCAGGGGGATGGGGCGCAGGTGGTGGCCAAGTTGCCGGGCATCCATGCCGACCTGCGCCACCAGACGGTGCGCCTTGGCGCGGACCCGAAGAAGGTGCACGTCTTTGCAGGTGGCCGGTCGCTCCTCTACCGGTAAAGCGCCCCGGCGAACAGGAACAGCACCGACAGTACCAGGCTGATCAGCGTGGGCACCCAGGGGGTGTAGCGGGGGGCGGGGATGCGATGCCTCATGCCCGCGTTTATCGCCCGTCAACCTTTCCCATGCCTTAACGGGGGCATGGAAATTCATTGGGACAGTGTGGACGGAAAGGCGTGGGACGCGATGGCGTCCGACCTTCCCTTGCAGCAGTCCCACGCCTATGGCGCGGCGATGGCCGCGCTTGGCGCGCGGGTGCGGCGGGCGGTGGTGACCGAGGGCGGGCGCCCGGTGGCGATGGCGCAGGTGCTGGAACGGCGGGGGGTGCGGCTGATCTCGCGCGGGCCCTTGTGGCTGGGTGAGGGGCCACGGCTCGGGGTGCTGCGGCGGCTGGCGCGCTGGCCGGGAGTGACGATGGCCACGACGGACGGGGCGCGAGGGCTGGGCCTGATGCCGCTGGTGACGCCGGTCCATCACGCGATCTGGCAGCTGGCCGACATTGACACGCTGCGCCGGGGCATGGCCCCCAAATGGCGCCGCGCGCTGGTGCAGGCCGAGGGCGCGGGCCTGCGCATCCAGCGCGCCGATCCGTCCAGTCCCGCTGGGCTGGCCGTCCTGTCCGCGGCGGCGACCCAGGCGCGAGAGCGGGGGTACCACGGTCTGCCCCCTGCCTTTGCCACCTTCTGGCCGGGCGAGGCGCGGCTCTGGGTCTGGCGGACGGGCGGGCAGGTTGCGGCGGGGATGCTGTTCCTGCGCCATGGGTCCTGGGCCACCTATCACGTCGGATGGGCCGATGAGCGCGCGCGGGCGGCGGGCGTGCATCGCCCGATGCTGATGACGGCGGCAAGAGCGCTGATGGCCGAGGGGGTGGGCACGCTCGACCTTGGCACCATCTGCGACGAGACGGCACCGGGCCTTGCCCTCTTCAAGCGGGGGACGGGGGCGGCCATCGTCCCCCTTGGCCCCACGATGTGGGTCCTTCCCTGACTTCTTCTGTCCAAAAATATCCTCGGGGGGGTGAATGCGGCCAAAGCCGCAGAGGGGGGCGGAAGACCCCCCATGCTACCCCTCCACGAGCGCGACCCAGGCCCGCGCGATCGCCAGCCCGGCCGCATCGGCCTGCGCGCCAAGGGTCCCCGCCAGCGCGGGCAGGTGGGCGGCGAACCCGGCCTCCTGCCGTTCCACGGCCTCGGGGAAGGTGCGGGCCCAGTCGGCGACGACATTCCGGTTCGCCTCGAAGTGGAACTGCATGCCATAGGTCGCCCGCCCCAGCCGGAACCCCTGCACCCCCGCCACGTCCGAGGTGGCCAGATGCACCGCACCCTCAGGCAGGGTGAAGGTGTCCGAATGCCACTGGAAGATCGGGAAGACCGGGGGCAGGGCGGCAAGCACCGGGTCCGCCTGACCCGCTGCGGTCAGCCGTACCTCTTGCCAGCCGAACTCGGGCGCGGTGCCCAGATGGTTCTGCGCCCCGAAGGCCCGCGCAAGGACCTGCGCGCCGAGGCAGATGCCAAGGACCGCCTTGTCCGCACGGGAATAAGCCGCCATCAGGGTGGCCAGGGCGGGCAGATAAGGGTGCATGGCGTCATCGAGGGCCGATTGCTCGCCGCCAAAGACGACCAGCGCGTCATGGCCCGAAGTGTCCGAAGGCAGGGCTTGTCCCGCGAAGGGCTTGTAGAGGTCGATCTTCGCCCCTGCCTCATGCAGGGCCACGCCGACCTGACCGTGGTGGGTGACATGGGTGTTCTCGACGATGGCGACGCGCATTAGGGCCCTCCGCTTCACAGCGCAGGATCATCACGCGCCGCCCTTTGCCGCAAGGGGCTTGCCATCGCGCCCGCCCCATGAAACAGGGAACCGCCAAACGATGCTCCCGCCCCCAGGAGGCCCCATGGAGATTCGCGAGGCGCTTACCTTTGATGATGTGCTCCTGGTCCCGGCAGCGTCTTCGGTGCTGCCGTCGGATGCGGACACGGCGACATTTGTGACGAAGGCGATCCGCATGAACATCCCGCTTCTGTCGAGCGCGATGGACACGGTGACCGAGGGGCGGATGGCCATTGCCATGGCGCAGGCCGGCGGGATCGGGGTGATCCACCGCAACCTCGACCTCGAGGCGCAGGCGCGCGAGGTGCGGCGGGTGAAGCGGTTCGAGAGCGGGGTGGTCTACAATCCGATCACGCTGACACCGGACCAGACGCTCGCTGACGCCAAGGTGCTGATGGAGCGGTACAATATCACCGGGTTCCCGGTCGTGCAGGAGGGCCGCGTGGTGGGGATCGTCACCAACCGCGACATGCGCTTTGCCCAGGACGACCGCACCCCGGTCAGCGTGATGATGACGACCGAGAACCTGGCCCTGCTGCGGGAACCGGTGGACCGCGACCAGGCGATCAGCCTGATGAAGGCGCGGCGGATCGAGAAGCTGTTGGTGACGGACGGGCAGGGGCGGCTGACGGGGCTGCTGACCCTGAAGGACACCGAGCAAAGCGTCCTGAACCCGCACGCCTGCAAGGATGCCCTGGGGCGGCTGCGCGTCGCGGCGGCGTCCACAGTGGGGGATGCCGGCTTTGCCCGATCCGAGGCGTTGATCGATGCAGGCGTGGACATGGTGGTGATCGACACCGCGCATGGGCACTCAGAGGGGGTGGCGCGGGCCGTCGAGCGGATCAAGCGGCTGTCGAATGACGTGCAGGTGGTCGCCGGGAACGTGGCGACCGCCGAGGCGACACGCGCGCTGATCGGGGCCGGGGCGGATGCGGTGAAGGTGGGGATCGGGCCGGGCTCGATCTGCACGACGCGGATCGTCGCGGGCGTGGGCGTGCCGCAGCTGACGGCGATCATGGATTCGGCGCGGGCTGCGGGGGATATCCCGGTCATCGCGGATGGCGGCATCAAGTATTCCGGCGACTTCGCCAAGGCGATTGCGGCGGGGGCTTCTTGCGCGATGGTGGGATCTGCGATTGCCGGGACGGACGAGAGCCCCGGAGAGGTGATCCTGTACCAGGGGCGGTCCTTCAAGTCCTATCGCGGGATGGGATCGCTCGGCGCCATGGCGCGGGGATCGGCGGACCGCTATTTCCAGAAGGATGCGGCCAGCGACAAGCTGGTGCCCGAGGGGATCGAGGGGCAGGTGCCCTACAAGGGATCGGTCGCCGCTGTCCTGCACCAGATGGTGGGGGGCCTGCGCGCCGCCATGGGCTATACCGGCAACCGAACGATTGCCGAGATGCGAGCCAACTGCACCTTCGTCAAGATCACCGGGGCCGGGCTGAAGGAAAGCCATGTGCATGACGTTCAGATCACGCGGGAGAGCCCGAATTATCGTGTCATGTGAATGGGCTGCCGGGTGATGCTCACGTGACCCCCGCAGCCCGCGCCGCTGCGGCCATTGCGGTGCTTGACCGCTGGCTGGCCGGCACTCCGGCAGAACAGGCGCTGACCAACTGGGGCCGTGCAAGCCGCTTTGCCGGGTCGGGCGACCGGGCGGCGGTGCGCGATCTGGTCTTCGATGCGATCCGCTGCCGCCGATCCTTTGCCGCGCTTGGCGGGGGAGAGACGGGACGGGGGTTAGTCCTTGGCGGGTTGCGGGCCCAGGGCGCCGATCCTGTGGCGCTGTTCACGGGCGAAGGCCACGCGCCTGCGCGGCTGAGCGGGGCCGATACGGGAGGGGTCCCGCAAGGTCTTGCCGCGCTCGACTGTCCCGACTGGCTGGAGCCCGCCTTGCAGCAGAGCCTTGGTGCAGATTTCGTGCCCGTAATGCAGGCCCTGCGTCACCGCGCACCGCTGTTCCTGCGCGTTCATGCCGGGCGTGCGTCCCGCGAGGCGGCGATGGCGCGTCTCTCGTCCGAGGGGATCGAGACGCGCCCCCATACGCTTGCGAAGTTCGCCTTGGAAGTCATCGGTCATGCAAGGAAAGTCCAGCAGAGCGATGCCTACGCGAGTGGTCTGGTCGAGATCCAGGATGCCGCAAGCCAGGCGGTGGTCGAGGCCCTGCCTCTCTCCGACGGGATGCGCGTGCTTGACCTTTGTGCGGGCGGTGGTGGCAAGACGCTTGCCATGGCTGCACGGGCGGACCTGACGCTTTTCGCCCATGACGCCGAACCGCGTCGCATGGCGGATCTGCAGGTCCGTGCCGCGCGGGCCTGCGCGACCATCGCGCAAACCGCTGCGCCCGAGTCGGCGGCCCCGTTCGATCTGGTGCTTTGCGACGTGCCCTGTTCCGGCTCGGGCAGTTGGCGGCGTTCGCCCGAGGGCAAATGGGCGTTGACCCCGGACCGCCTGCAGGACCTCCTCGCAACGCAGGTCATGATCCTGAACCGTGCGGCGGGACTGGTACGACCGGGAGGATGGCTGGCCTATGCCACCTGCTCGCTGCTGCAGGCCGAGAACGCGGGGCAACTCGACGCTTTCCTGGCGCAACGGACGGCCTTTGTGCCGGACGGCGGGCTGCGGCTTACGCCGCTGGAGGGCGGTGACGGGTTTTTTCTGGCACTTTTGAAGCGAAACCGCTAAACCATAGGTCAACCTGAGGCTGCGCTCCGGCCGTGATTAAGACGCGCTTAACGATTCTGTCCGCCTATGGGCTGTGCAGTGCGTGCATGCGTGATTCCGACGGAGCGACCCTTGGCCAGACTCTCCAGCCTGTCTGCCTTCCGCCTGCAAGGCCTTACCGCGGGCCTTGACCGGGTTGATGTTGTTGCGACGGCGCGACGGCTGGCGCCGGCGTCCTGGGTGTTGCTGGCGGTGACGGTCGGCTGTCTGGCCGGGGCGGTGCTGGCCGGTGATGCGCGGGCAAGGCTCACTTTCCTGGTTGCCGGTGCAGCCTTTTCCGGCCTTGTGGTGGTCTTGCGCGGGATCGTGATGGTCGCAAACCGGCACGACCGGCTGCTGGACAGGCGCTTGTCAGGCATCGTGGGCGACGATGCGGCGCCATGCTTTACAACGGATGCCGTGGGCGAGATCGGTTATCGCAACGCGGCCGCCTCGGCCCGCTTTCCGGCAGCGGACGGCCAGACGCTTGCTGCGGCGCTTGGCGACCATTTTGCCAATCCGGGTGCTGTGTGTTTCCGTCTTCAGTCCCGCGCCGGCATTCACGGGGCCGCGCGCGAGGATGTGGTGACGCGGCGTGGGCACATGCGCCTTTCGGTCCATCAGATCGCCCCCGAACGGTTTCTGTGGCGGATCGAGGAGTTCAGCGAACGGGCGGCCAGCGGGCGGGGGGCGGAAACGCTAAGCCTTCCGATGATCGTCGCGAACAAGCAGGGTGTCGTCCTGTTCTCGAACGAGGCGACCCGCCGCCTTGTGGGCGCTCGGCCCAAACGCCTCGACCGTCTGTTCGCCAGTCCCACCCTGCGCAGCGGCGAAGAGGTCGAGGTGGCGACGGCCGACGGACCCGTCCGTGCCATCTTGGCCGAGGTGCCGGGACCCGGAGAGCGGCGCGAGATCTATCTCCTGCCGGTCGCAGCACGCGCCGGGGCTGCCGAGATGTCGGTGGATTTCGAGAATGTGCCTGTTGCTCTGATGACCTTTCGCCCTGACGGCGCGCTGCAGGCGGCAAACCGGACCGCGCGCGATCTGGTCGGCCTTTCACTGGACGAGAGCGTCTCTCTGGCCGACCTGTTCGAAGGACCGGGCCGTCCGCTGCGCGACTGGCTGGACGATGTCGTCTCCGAACGGCTGCCTGCGGGGACCGAGGTCCTTCGCCTGCGCCGCGGCGAGGGTGAGGCTTTCTTCCAGGTGACCCTGCGCCGCGTGGTCGAGGGCGCGCGCCCGGGCGTCCTGGCCGTGCTGCAGGACGCAACCGCACTCAAGACGCTGGAAGCGCAGTTCGTGCAAAGCCAGAAGATGCAGGCCATCGGCCAGCTTGCCGGTGGCATCGCGCATGATTTCAACAACCTGCTCACCGCGATCTCGGGCCATTGCGATCTCTTGCTGCTGCGCCACACGCAGACCGACCCCGACTATGCCGACCTCGTGCAGATCCACCAGAACACCAACCGCGCGGCCGGTCTCGTGGGTCAACTGCTCGCGTTTTCGCGCAAACAGACCCTGCGGCCGGAACGCATCGACGTCCAGGAGGCGCTATCCGACCTCATTCACCTGCTCAACCGGCTGGTGGGCGAACGGATCGAGCTTGTGCTGGCCCACGCGCCCGATCTTGGGCCGATCCGCGCCGACAAGCGGCAATTGGAACAGGTCCTGATGAACCTCGTCGTCAATGCACGCGATGCCATGCCCGAAGGCGGCACGATCCGCATCGAAACCGAGGCGCTGACCCTGACACAGGAGCTGCGGCGCGACCGGGCAATCGTGCCGGCCGGCGACTATGCGGTGATCCGCGTCGTTGACGCGGGCTGCGGCATCCCCGAGGACCGCCTGCAGAAGATCTTCGAGCCCTTCTTCACGACCAAGCGGGTGGGCGAGGGGACGGGGCTTGGCCTATCCACGGTCTATGGCATCGTGAAGCAGTCGGGGGGCTTTGTCTTCGTCGATAGCGTGCTGGGCAAAGGGTCGGTGTTCCACTTGTATTTTCCGATCCATCAAGGCGCCCCGGAAAGCCGCAGCGACGTCCTTCTCCTTGATTCGCCGCGTGTTGCACCCCGCCCGGGTGAAGGCGTGGTCCTCCTGGTCGAGGACGAGGCGCCGGTGCGCGCCTTTGCCTCGCGCGCGCTCCGGATGCGGGGGTACACCGTCCTCGAGGCCGACAGCGCCGAAGAGGCGCTGCGCACGCTCGAGGATCCGCGGCTGGACGTCGATATCTTCGTGACCGATGTGGTGATGCCGGGGATGGACGGCCCGTCCTGGGTCCGCGAGGCGCTGCGCGCGCGGCCGAATGTGCGGGTGATCTTCGTCTCGGGCTATACCGAGGAAGGCATCAGCGCGACGCAGGCAGAGATTCCGAACGCGGTGTTCCTGCCGAAACCCTTCTCGCTCAACGATCTGACCACGACGGTGCAGCGGCAGTTGCACTGAGCGACGAGAGCCCGTGGAGGCGAGGGCCCTGTAGGCTCCCGTCATGCGCGGATCGCATCGTAAAGCGCGAAATCGGCGGCGGCGACGCGGCGCAACAGGGCCTCGGTCTCGGGGCGCAGGTCCGTGACACCAGTGGGCGACACGTTGACCCGCGGCAGCACGATCTCGCATCCGAGCCGGTCCTCGAGGAAATCCACGAAACGCTCGATGCGGTCGTAGCGGAACAGGTGATCCACGCGGGCCCCGTTGCGGGGCGTCAGGAACCGCGACTGGGCGCCCACAGCTGCAAACTCTGGCTGCGGGTCGCGGCACCAGGCCTGCACGAACGCATCGAAATCCATGCCTTGTGTGCTGCGGTCCGGCTCCACCCCCTCGCGCGAGCGGAAGCGGTA